>JAOBWM010000002.1 GCA_025463365.1 Acidimicrobiales bacterium | reverse complement strand
GCGTCGATGCCATGGCGGATGAGCAGCGGACCGGCCAGCGACGCGATGCCGTCGAGCACCACGAGGCCGAACCCGACGGCGAGCTGGGCTCGCCACGGGCGCAGGTAGCGCGAGAACCGGAAGCCGGGATCGGCGGCCCGGGCTTCGGCGAGGGGGAGGTCCGGTTCGTCGTCGGCCGGCCGCAGGGCGGCCACCGAGGCGAGGATCTCCGGCGTCGCGGCCAGCCCGGCGCCCCATGAACCGACACCGCCGCCCCCGCCGCCACCCATGCCGACGCCGATGTTCGCCTGGTCCTTGGTGGCGTGGGCGCGGTGCGCGGCAGCAGCCGCGTCGTCCTCGTCTCCGTCACGTTGCCAGAGCGCTGGCGTGGTGCCGTCGGGCTGGCGCGTGTCGGCGTCCACCTCCGGCAACGCTTCGGTGAGGTCGTCGCCCGGTCCCGTGAGCAGCTGCCGGTAGAGCGCGCAGCGGGCCTGGAGCTCGGCATGGGTCCCGACATCGACGACCCGGCCGCGGTCCAGCACCGCGATCCGATCGGCGAGACGGAGCGTGGACCGCCGGTGCGCGATGAGGAGGGTCGTGCGGCCGGCGAGGACGCGGTGCAGCGTGGCGTGGATCTCGGCCTCGACGCGGCTGTCGACCGCGGAGGTCGCGTCGTCGAGGATCAGCAACTTCGGATCGGTGAGGAACGCCCGCGCCAGGGCGACGCGCTGGCGCTGCCCACCCGACAGGGTGAGGCCGCGCTCACCGACCTCGCTCTGGTAGCCGTCGGCGAGCGACGAGATGAAGCCGTGTGCGCCCGCCACCTTCGCCGCCGCCTCGACCTCGGCCTGGGTGGCGTCGGGCCGGCCGTAGGCGATGTTGGCGGCCAACGTGTCGGAGAAGAGGAACGTGTCCTCGAAGACCATCCCGATCTGGCGGCGCAACGAGTCGAGGTCCACCGTGGTGAGGTCGGTCCCGTCGACGGTGATCGTGCCGGCCTGCAGGTCGTAGAAGCGGGGGAGCAGCAGGGCGACGGTGGACTTCCCGGAACCCGACGTGCCGACGAGGGCCATCGTCTCGCCGGCCTCGACCGAGAGGGAGAAGTGGTCGAGGACGGGCTCGGTGGAGAGGTAGCCGAACGTGACGTCGTCGAACACGAGCCGGCCGTCGGCCACCTCCAGGTCGGGTGCGTCGGGCGGCGAGGTGACGGTGGCCGTGGAGCCGAGGAGGTCGAACACCCGCTCGACGCCTGCTCGGGCCTGCTGGCCGATCGTGACGAGCCCGGCGAGCATCCGCGCCGGCGCTTGCAGCTGGCCCATGTAGCTCGAGAACGCGAGGAAGGTGCCGAGGCTGATCCGCCCCCTGATGGCCAGCCAACCGCCGAGCGCGAGCACCGCGACCTGAGCGAGCGAGGGGAGCGTCTGCAGGATCGGCTGGAAGCGTGACTGGAGCCGGATGGCGCGAACCCGGCTGGCATAGAGCTTCTCGGACGCCTCGGCGAGGCGTGCGACCTCGCGCTCCTCCTGGCCGAACCCCTTCACGACCCGCACACCGCTGACCGCCTCGTCGACCACACCGGCGACCGCGCCGGCCTGCTGCTGGGCATCCCACGACGCCGGGAAGACCGAGGTCCGGAGCCGGAACGAGGCCACGACCAGCAGCGGCGTCACGGCCACGGCGACCAAGGTCAGCATCGGGCTGAGGATGGTCATGGCCACGAGGGCGACGGCGAGGAAGAGGACGTTGGCCAGCACGATCGGCAGGAAGGCCAGCAGGCCCTGGACGAGGCCGATGTCGGAGATGGCCCGGCTGACGAGCTGGCCGGTGGCCATCTGGTCGTGGTGGGCGACGTCGAGGCGCTGGAGGTGGTCGTACACCTGGGTGCGCAGGTCGTTCTGCACGTCGAGGCTCACCCGCCCGGCCCAGTACCGGCGCACGAACGCGGTGGCGAAGCGGCCGGCGGCGAAGGCCACGAGCACCATCAGCGCCGGCGCGATCGGGGCTCGGCCCCTGATGATCACGTCGTCGACGATGAAGCGCTCGACCAGCGGGACGAGCGCGGCGATCACCTGGCCCAGGGCGGCGGCGCCGAGGGCGATGACCACGTTGCGCCGATGGGGGCGCAGCGCACCCCCGAGCTGGCGCAACCAGCCCGGTTCGGCCGTCGTCTCGCTCATTCCGTGAGGCAGGGTACCCAGGGTCCCTGACGTTCCGGCCGCTGCGAGGGTCCTCGATGGGTAGGTTCGGCCGCCATGAGCGACACCAAGGACCAGGTCTCTGCCGAACGCGTCATCGCCGCACCGGCCTCGGCGATCTTCGACCTCATCGCGGATCCGTCGCGGCATCGCGAGATCGACGGCTCGGGCACGGTGCGCGATGCCAAGGCCGGGAGCGAGCGGCTCCAGCTCGGCAGCCGGTTCGGCATGTCCATGAAGATGGGGCTGCCGTATTCGATGGTGAGCACCGTGATCGAGTTCGAGGAGGACCGGCTCCTGGCGTGGCAGACCCGCGGGCCCGGTCCCGTCGGCGGCCTCGTGGGCGGTCGGATCTGGCGCTACGAGCTCGAGCCGACCGACGGTGGGACCCGGGTCCGCGAGACGTGGGACATCTCCCAGGAATCGTTCGTCACCAAGCCCGTCGTCCGCACCGGCGCCAAGGCCACCGCCAAGAACATGGCCGCCACGCTCGACCGCATCGCCGACGTCTTGGCCTGACCTCCGTCCGGGTCGCTACCATGACCCACGCCCCGGTGCAGCCGCCCCGGGCCCCAGCCGGCCCCTTGTGCGGCGCCTGGCTGGGTACCTCCGGCGTAGCCCTCAGCCGGGCCGGCCGGTCCCTCGTCGGCCCGGAAGCCTGGGCCGACCACCCTCGCCGCACCCAGTCGCACCTGAGAGAGAGCACCATGAGCCTTGGCCAGGACTTCGATCCTTCCCTGCTCGACGGCAAGGACCGCAGCGAACTGGTGACCATCGCCACCTCGCTCGGCCAGAAGCCGCCGGCCCGGGCCAAGAAGGGGGAGATCGTCGCCTTGATCATGCAGCTCGTCGGCGCCGACCACGGTGAGGCTCCGACGACCACCGATGCCAGCACCGACGACGCTGCCGACGACGCTGCCGATCACCGCAACGAACCTGCCGACGAGGCCGGCGCCGCGAACGGCGCCGCGAACGGCAACGCACCCGCGGCCGACGACGCCGAGGCGCGCCCCGCAGCGAACGCCGCGCCTCCCGCGCCTCGCAAGGGCGCGGCCGGCAACACCGGTCACGCCGGCGAGGCCGACGACGCCGACGGGGATGCCGACGATCAGGGCGACCAGGCCGGCGAGGGCAACCAACGCACCCCGGCCGGCCAAGGCGATCAGGCCAACCAGGCCAACCAAGCCAACCAGCAGCCCGGTGGCCAGCAGGGCACCCAGCAGGGCGACGACGAGCAGGGAAACCGCCGCCGCCGCCGGCGCGGCCGCGACCGCGATCGCCGGCCCGAAGGCGAGGAGGCCCCGGCCGAGCCCGTCGAGGTCGACGGCCTCGTCGACCTGCGCGAGGAGGGGTACGGGTTCCTTCGCGTGAACGGTTACCTCCCGTCGCGCGACGACGCCTACATCTCCGTCAAGCAGACCCGACAGTTCGGCCTGCGCACCGGCGACATCGTGCGCGGCAAGGCCCGCCCGGCCAACCGCAACGAGAAGAACCCGGCCCTGCTGCAGGTCGAGGGCGTCAACGGCCATCCGTCGCACCAGCAGCCGCCGCGCCGTCGCTTCGAGGACCTCACCCCCTTGTTCCCCGACGAGCGCCTGCGGCTGGAGCTCAAGGACGATCCGGCCAACATGACCGTGCGGATCATGGACCTGATCGCCCCCATCGGGAAGGGTCAACGGGGGCTCATCGTGTCGCCGCCGAAGGCCGGCAAGACCACGATCGTGAAGCACATCGTCCGGTCGATCGAGGTCAACCACCCCGAGGTGGAGCTGATCGTGCTGCTCGTCGACGAGCGCCCCGAGGAGGTCACCGACATGCGTCGCTGGCTGCTGCGGGGCCAGGTGGCGGCGTCCACGTTCGATCGCCCGGCCGAGGAGCACACGGCGGTCGCCGAGCTGGTGATCGAGCGGGCCAAGCGCCTCGTCGAGGATGGCAAGGACGTCGTGGTGGTCCTCGATGGCATCACCCGGCTGGCTCGCGCCTACAACCTCGCCGCTCCGGCCACCGGCCGGATCATGGCCGGCGGCATCGACACCGGCGCCCTCTATCCGCCCAAGAAGTTCTTCGGAGCGGCGCGCAACGCCGAGGAGGGCGGATCGCTCTCGATCCTCGCCACCGCCCTCGTCGAGACCAACACCCGCATGGACGAGGTGATCTTCGAAGAGTTCAAGGGCACCGGCAACATGGAGCTCAAGCTCGATCGCAAGCTCGCCGAGCGGCGCATCTACCCGGCCATCGATGTCGATGCCTCGTCCACCCGCCACGAAGAGCTGCTCTTCGATCGCACCCAGCTCCAGCAGGTGTGGAAGCTCCGCCGGGTGCTCGGCGCCCTGCGCGACGACAGCGGATCCGGGGCTCCGGGCCTCGAGATGCTCACGGATCGGCTGAGCTCGTTCAAGACCAACGATGCGTTCCTCGCCGAGATCGCCAACGCCCCCGGCTGATCGCCGGGAATAGCCCTTGGTTGTTCCTTTTGGAACAGCCGCCACCAACCGCCACACTGGAGCCACCATGAAGGCCGACATCCATCCCGCTTACGTGGAGACGCAGGTGAAGTGCTCCTGCGGCAACACGTTCACCACGCACTCCACCCAGGACTCGATCTCCGTCGAGCTGTGCAACGAGTGCCACCCGTTCTACACCGGCAAGCAGAAGCTGGTGGACACCGGTGGCCGCATCGATCGCTTCGAGCGTCGGTACGGTCGCCGCAGCAAGTAGCACCAACACCTCGTCGTTCGGTGCCGCCAGGTCTCCTGGCGGCACCGTCGCGTCCGCACCCATGACCATCGATCCCGACCGCCTCGCCGACCTGCTCGCCCGCAAGCTGGCCGCGCTCGTGCGGACCCGTTGGCCCGACCTGCCCGACACCGCGATGCGGGGTTCGTTCCCCGGCGGGGCGTCGGTCGTCGACGCCGAAGGCGACCGCGCCTGGATCTCCCTGTCCGCCGAGTCCGATGCCGAGCGCCGCCTCGGTGCGGCCTTGGCCGTCGCCCGCCGGGCCGGCGCGCGCGAACTGCACGTCGTCGTCGATGGCGACGCGGCACCGGTCCTCGCCCGCCGTGCCACGCTGTTCGCTGACCCGCCGACGGTGTGGCGCTCCGACGGTGTCGAGCTGACGCGAGCGGTGGCGGCACCGCCCGCCGTCGACCCTGCTCCCGCCCCCGAAGCCGAGCTCTATCGGCCGTTGCTCGTGGCCGCCGGCCTGGAGGCGGTGGTCGAGGGCGGGAACCTGATCGGGGAGTACCTGGGCCTCGAGGTGGCACGCGTCGTGGTCGACGACGGCGGCGGGGCCCACATCGAGGCCGGCGTGGGGCGCTTCGACCGCGAGGCCGGCGCCCTGATGTTCGCCGACCTGGGCGAGACCGATGCGCTGGCCCGGGTGGTCGAGCTGGTCTCGCGCCACCGCAACGCGACCGCCGAACGCCATCCGATCAACCAGCTCGTCCCGGAGCGGTGGCTGCGCACCGCGCTCATCGCGGAGCCCGGTCGGGTCGGCGCGGCGTCGCTCGAGGCGGTGCCGTCCGCATTGGCTCGGCGCAACCTGCTGGAGATCGGGGTGGCGTCGGCCCGCGGGGTCGACCTCGACGGTCGGCCCCTGATCGTGACGTGCTCGACGGGGGTCGATCTCGACCTGGTGCCTGCGGCGGCGGACGATCGGCTGGCGCACGACCCGGACGCCCGCCTCGTGCTCGCCGTGCCCGGTCGGGACGCGGTGCCGGTCACCACGGAGCTTGCTTCGCGCCTCATCCTCCCCGCGACGGTGGTCGCGGTGGAGGATGGGTGGACGTCGATCGCCTCCGGGAGGCCGTGATGTTGCAGCGCCTCAGCGGATTGGAGCACGAGTTCGCCGACGTCGAAGCGCGCCTGGCCGACCCCGGCGTCTTCGCCGACCAGGACAAGTACCGGGAGCTGGCCCGCCGCCACAAGGAACTGGAGGGCATCGTCACCCTCAGCCGCGAGCTCCGGCAGCGCACCGAGGACGCGGCGACCGCCCGAGAGATGTTCTCCGAGTTGAGCGGCGACGACCGGGAGATGATCCGCCAGGAGATCGCCGAGTCCGACGCCGACGTGCAGCGCCTCACCGCCGAGCTGGAGATCCTGCTGATCCCCAAGGATCCGAACGAGGGCCGCAACGTCATCGTCGAGATCCGCGGCGCCGAGGGCGGGGAGGAGGCCAACCTCTTCGCCCGGGACCTCTTCGGCATGTACCAGGCCTACGCCCAGCGCCAGGGCTGGAAGCTCGAGGTGCTCAACGCCGACGTCTCCGACATGGGCGGCTACAACGAGATCACCTTCCTCCTGGCCGGCGACAGCGTGTGGACCCGCATGAAGCACGAGGGCGGTCCCCAACGGGTCCAGCGCGTGCCGGTCACCGAATCGCAGGGCCGGATCCACACGTCGTCCGCGACGGTCACCGTGCTGCCCGAGGCGGCTGAGGTCGAGGTCGACATCGACCCGAACGATCTCCAGGTCGACGTGTACCGGTCCTCGGGCCCGGGCGGCCAGTCGGTGAACACCACCGACTCCGCGGTGCGGATCACGCACAAGCCGAGCGGTGTCACGGTGTCGATGCAGGACCAGAAGAGCCAGATCCAGAACCGGGCCAAGGCCATGCAGGTGCTCCGATCGAGGCTCCTCAAGCTGGAGCAGGACAAGCAGGCGAGCGAGTTGTCCGAGGCCCGTCGGGACCAGGTGGGCGGCGGCGGCCGGTCCGAGAAGATCCGCACCTACAACTTCAAGGAGAACCGGGTCTCCGACCACCGGATCGGGCTCACGATCTACAAGCTCGACAAGGTGCTGGCGGGCGAGCTCGACGACGTGAGCGATGCGCTCGTGCACGACGAGCAGGCCCGCCGCCTCACGGGCGAGCCGTGACGGAGCGGACGGTCGCCTGGCGGGACCTGCTCACCGAGACGGTCGAGCGGCTCGGTGCCGCCGACGTCGGCGGCGCGTCGCAGGAGGCCCGCTGGATCCTCGAGGACGTGACCGGTCTCGAGGGCGCCGAGTGGGCGTTCGGGCTCGACGAGCCGGCCACCCAGCGCGGCGTCGCCCGACTCGACGAGCTGGTGGCGCGCCGACTCGCCGGGGAACCGATCCAGTACGTGCTCGGCCACTGGGCGTTCCGCTCGCTCGACCTGTTGTGCGACCGGCGCACCTTGATCCCTCGGCCCGAGACCGAGCAGGTGGTCGAGGTCGCCCTCGCCGAGCTCGACGACGTGTTGCTCGGCCGCCACGCAGGCCACCGCGCCCTCGCCGTCGACCTGGGCACCGGGACCGGTGCCATCGCCCTGTCCATCGCGACCGAACGGCCCGGGACCGACGTGTGGGCGGTCGACCGCTCGGCCGACGCGCTGGCCGTGGCCCGAGCCAACCTGGCCGGGCTGGGCATGGCGGGCACGCGCGTGCGCCTCGCGGAGGGGTCGTGGTTCGCGGCGCTGCCCGACGATCTCGTCGGCACCCTCGACCTGGTGGTGACCAACCCGCCCTACGTCGCCGCCCACGAGGAGCTCCCCGAATCGGTGCGGGCATGGGAACCCGTCGACGCGCTGGTCCCCGGACCCACCGGCCTCGAGGCCTACGAGGAACTGCTGGCCGAGGCCCCCCGGTGGCTGGCGGCCGGTGGCGCACTGGTGGCCGAGATCGGGGCCGCGCAGGCTGGTCCGGTGACGGCGCTGGCCGAGCGCTCGGGCTTCGTCGACGTCCGCGTCGAGCCCGACCTCGCCGGCCTCGACCGCAGCCTGGTGGCCCGCGTCCCTGGCTGACGAGGCAACAGCAGCCGCTCAGCCCTTCAACATCTCGGCGAGGGCCTTGGCTTCGGCCTCGGTGAAGTTCGCCGTGATCTCGAAGGTGTCGCCGGCCAGGTCGGGGCCATTCACCTGCGGTGCCGAGATCACCTTGCCGTCGAGGACGATCGCGAGGGCACCGCCGGAACCGCCATCCGGGCCGCTCGAGGCCGGGCAGCCGGAGGTGCCCTGGTAGCAGTCGTTGAACAGGCGGTCGAGCTTGGCGACCGACGACGACTTCGTGTGCACGCTGACCTGCCAGTCGCCCGTGGACCCCCGCGCCGCGTCGGCTGCATCGAGGTCCGTTCCGTCGCCGCCCACCGGCCCCACGCCGTAGCAGACCGTGCCGTCGACATCCTCCAACAGCTGGGGCTTGCCGTTCGGCGCGAGCGTGGTGGCGGGGATGTCGCCCGATGCCGTCTCGTCGTCGTAGTAGCTGTCGGGGTGGACCGAGGAACAGGGTTGGGACCCGATCACCGGGCGGAACTGGAGGCGGGCCGGGGCCCCGGTCGCGGGCTGCGCCCGGGTGGTGCCCGTGGTGGGGGACGCTGTGGTGGTCGACCCCACCGGCTTGCGCGTGGTGGTCGTCGGCTCCGAGCTGTCGCCGCCGCTGGAGGTGCACGCGGAAGAGGCGGCGATCGTGAGGATCGCAACGAGGGCCAGCAGGGGGGTGGTGCGACGCATGGCACCACCGTACGAGGCTGGCACCAGGGCCTTCGTCGATACGCTGCACCGATGCCGGGCCCCGCGCCACCCACGATCGGGGCCGATGATCCTCAGGCGTGCGCCCGGGTCGTGGAGATCCTCCTCGGTGGTGGCACCGTCGTGCTGCCGACCGACACCGTCTACGGCGTCGCCGCACTCGCCTCGCTGCACGCCGCGACCGGTCGCCTCTTCGAGCTGAAGGACCGCTCCGGCGGTTTGCCGGTCGCCCTCCTCGTGGCCGACGCCGACCAGGCCCGGACGGTGGCCGAACCGTCGGGCCCCGACGTGACCCGCTGGATGGCCGAGCTGTGGCCCGGGCCGCTCACCTTGGTGCTGCCGCGAGCAACGGCGGCCGTCGGGCTGGCTCTCGGCGGTGACGGCGACACGGTCGGCGTCCGCTGTCCGGACCACGCGCTGGTCCGGGCCATCGCCGCCGAGGTCGGCCCGATCGCGACCACGAGCGCGAACCGCCACGGGGGGCCCACGCCCGACACGGCCGCCGCCGCGGCGGCGGCGCTGACCGGTCCGGTCGACCTGATCGTCGATGGCGGCCGGTCGGGCACGGTGGCCTCCACCGTGGTCGATGCGACCTGGGGAACCTGGCGCGTCCTGCGGGAGGGTGCGATCGGAGCGGACCGCCTCCGCTGAGCGGTTCGAGCGTGTCGTGCGGCACATGTCCGGTTCGCAAGCGAGCCGGGGACAGGGTCATGCTGGCGAGGTGACCACCCGGCTCGGCGTCTCCATCATCGCCGCCGGCATCGCCCTCCTCGTGCTCCGGGCGACTGGCGTGATCGACAACGAGCTGGCCGACATCGCGTCGGTCATCGCCATCGTCCTCGGGGCCTTGGCGATCGCCATCGACGGCGAAGCTGCGGACCGCCAGGACCGGTAGGGACCGGGTCGCGACCCGGCCGGGACCGCTACGCGAACTGCAGATCGCCGGTGGGACCCAGGTGCGCGGGCGCCCCGCTGGTCTCCTCGGTGACGATGCGCTTCATGGCGTCGGCGTCTCGTGCGTTGCCCCACGCGCGGCGACCGTCCGGCAGCAGCGCGGCCACGATGGCGCGTTGCGGGGTGCTGTCGCGGTCGTGCATGACCACGGCCGTCTCGATCGTGACCGGTCCGTCCACGGTCTCGGCGAGCTCTCGCCGGGGGAGGGCGTCGACCTCGGCCTGCAGGTCTCGGTGGCGGAAGGGCTGCGCCGGCGGCTCGGTCGAATACACCCCGAAGGCGTGCTTGGTGAGGAAGCCGCCGTTGGCGGTCACCAGGCCCACGGAGCCGGCGTCGTCGCGCAGCCGCTCGACCATGGCCGCGATGGAGTGGCTGACGTAGTCGTTCCAGGGGCCGCCGGCGAACGAGAGGCCGCCGGTGACGGTGAGGGGCCGGTCGGTTCCGAGGCCGAGCTCCTTGGCCGCGATCTGCACCGCGCTCGGGAAGCAGGAATAGACGTCGACGTGCGAGAGGTCGTCGACGCCGACACCCGCGAGCTCCAGGGCCGCCCGGCCGGCGAGGCGGATGGCGGGCGCTTCGGCGAGCGACCAGCGATGGGACACGAACCAGTGCTCGTGGGCATCGGTGCCGGACCACGGGAACACCCAGCGATCGCGTGAGATCCCGAGCGCACGGGCCCGTTCGACCGAGCACAGCACGAAGGCGGCGGCCTGCTCGACGGCGTTGTTGGCGTTCATGAGCTTCGTGTACGGGAACCCGACCATGCGGTTGGACGGGGACGGTTCGCGGATCTCGGCCGGGCTGAACGCCTGGCGGATCCAGGCGTGCGGGTTCGTGGCGGCGACCTCGCTGAAGCCCGACCACAGGGTGGCGAGGCGGTCTCGGTGCTCGTCGACGGTCCAGCCCTCGGCGGCACGGTGGGCGTTCTCGAAGAGGGGGTAGATCTCGATCGGCATCATCACCTCGCGCGCCCACTCGCCCGGGTGGCCGAGGGACTCGGCGTTGGCCACCGACTCGGTCGGGTGGACGTCGTCGCCCTGTGCGGTCCAGGGGAGCGTCAGGCCGTCGCGGCGCGAGGCGGTGCGCGTCCGCCACGCCTCGGCCCCGCCGATGAGCACGGCGTCGGCCCGGCCGGCCTGGATCTCGAGGGCCATGCGGTTGAGCAGCGTCTGGGGGTAGTTGCCACCGTCGTCGGTCTCGATCGTGCGGGTGGGGGAGATGCCGAGATCGGCGGCGACGAGCGCGGCCGGGTCGCGGTAGCGCCACGACAAGATCCGCACCACGGCGACGGTGTCGACCGCGGCCAGCAGCCGATCCGACCCGCTGTCGGCCTGCGCGGCCCGGGCGGCTTCGGCCAGGAGCGCGGTGGGCTCGAGGGCAGCGGCAGGGTCGGGCTCGCGCTGCTCCACCTGGCCGACGGCGACGACCACGGGGGTGCGGGGATCGAGCGAGGTGACCTGGCCGGTCATCGGGGAGCTCCTGGGGTCGACGACTTGACCACCCAGTCAAGAGTCCGGTTGACCCCCCGGTCAAGATCAGCCCGGAGGCGGCGCCCTCCTAGTATCCGAACATCGAGATCCTGTTCATCTGCACGGGCAACATCTGCCGCTCCCCGATGGCCGAGGTCCTCTTGCGCGCCCGGTTGGCGGCCGTCGGCGTCGACGCCACGGTGTCCTCGGCTGGTTTCTTGTTCGATGGCCGGGCGGCCGAACCGGGCGCCCTGGCCGCGATGGAACGCGTCGGCTTGGACCTCGGCGCGCACCTCGCGCGCACGATCCAGCCCGCCATCCTCGGTGCCGCCGACCTCGTGATCACCATGGAGCACCGCCACGTCCGGGAGGTCGCGCTGGCTGACGGGGGAGACCTCGCCCGCACGTTCACCTATCCCGACCTCGTCGAACGGGCCGAGCACGCCGGCCCGCGCGGCGACGAGCCGTTCTCGGAATGGATCGCGGCCCTCGCCGAAGGCCGGCCGTCGAGCGAGGTGCTGCGCGCCGACCCGCTCCTCGAGGTCATCGACCCGATGGGCCAGTCGAACAAGGCCTTCCGGGTGTGCGCCGAGGAGCTCCAGGAGCTGGGTGACCGCTTCGTGGAGCTGGCGTGGCCCTTCGCCATCGCCGAGGCGGCGCGCCGCGCGGATCCCCGCGACCCTCACGACCCCCACGTCCCTCTCGAGACCCGGAGCTCCTAGATGCGGATCGCCATCGGCGCCGACCACGCCGGCTACGACCTGAAGCAGCACCTCTGCACGGTCCTGCGCAGCTTCGACCACACCGTCCTCGATCTCGGGACCGACGGCACGGGATCGGTCGACTACCCGGCGTACTGCGCGGCGGTGGGCCGCGCCGTCGTGCGGGGCGATGCCGAGCGCGGGATCGTGCTCGGCGGCTCGGGTCAGGGCGAGCAGATCGCCGCCAACAAGATCGAGGGGGTCCGCGCCGCGCTGTGCAACGACCTCTACACGGCCCGGATGGCCCGCGAGCACAACGACGCCAACGTGTTGTCCATGGGCGGCCGGATCGTGGCCCCGGGTCTGGCCGACGAGATCCTCGTGTCCTTCCTCCAGACCGCGTACCAGGGCGGTCGCCACCAACGCCGCGTCGACCAGCTCGGCGAGATCGATCGCCTGGGCGGTGATGGCGCCGCCATCGACGCCTACCTCGATTCGCTGGTGCCCGGCATCGCCGCGCGCGCCCAGCAGCACGCCCCCCTGCAAGGAGAACCCTCATGACCTGGCCCACCGATCGCGACGACGAGCTCTTTGCCATCATCGAAGCCGAGCGCGACCGTCAGAACCGCACGGTCCAGCTGATCGCCTCGGAGAACTTCACGTCGCCGGCGGTCATGGAGGCCACGGGCTCGGTCCTCACCAACAAGTACAGCGAGGGCTACCCGGGCAAGCGCTACTACGGCGGCAACGAGATCATCGACCAGGCCGAGGACCTCGCCCGGGAACGGGCCAAGGCGCTGTTCGGCGCCGAGCACGCCAACGTGCAGCCGCACTCGGGGGCCAACGCCAACATGGCCGTGTACCTCGGCCTGCTCGACCACGGCGACACGGTGCTCGGCCTCCGCCTCGATCAGGGCGGGCACCTCACCCACGGTTCGCCGGTCAACGCGAGCGGGATCCTCTACCACTTCGTGTCCTACGGCGTGACGGCGAGCGACGAGCGGATCGACTTCGACCAGGTGCGCGACCTCGCCCTCGAGCACCGCCCGAAGATCATCGTCGCCGGTGCCACGGCGTACCCGCGGATCATCGATCCCGAGCCCTTCCGCCAGATCGCAGACGAGGTCGGCGCCCTCTTCATGTTCGACGCCGCCCACGTGGCCGGCCTCATCGCCGGGGGCGTCCACCCCAATCCCGTGCCGTTCGCCGACGTCGTCACCTTCACCACCCACAAGACGCTCCGCGGTCCCCGTGGCGGCTGCATCCTGAGCCGGGCCGAGCACGCCACCGCCATCGACAAGGCGGTCTTCCCGGGGTACCAGGGCGGCCCGCTCGACCACGTCATCGCGGCCAAGGCGGTGGCGTTCCGCGAGGCCGCGGACCCGAGCTTCAAGCTCTACGCGCAGGCCGTGGTCGACAACGCCGCCAGCCTGGCCGAGGCGCTCTCCGAGCACGGCCTGCGCCTGGTCTCGGGCGGCACCGACAACCACCTCATGCTCGTCGACCTCCGCTCGTTCGACGAGGACCTGTCGGGCAAGAAGGCCCGGCTGGCCCTCGACCGCGCCGGCATCAGCCTGAACGAGAACACGGTCCCCGACGACCCCCGCCCGCCCTACATCACCTCGGGCCTGCGCATCGGGACGCCGGCGGTCACCACGCAGGGCATGGGCGCCCGCGAGATGCGTGAGATCGCGTTCCAGATCCACCGCGTCCTCACCCACCGCGAGGACGAGGGCGTGATCGCGGAGACGCGCGAGGAGCTCGCGACCCTGTGCGCCAAGTTCGAGCCGTACCCGTCGTGACGGCGGCCGCGACGTGACGGGGGAAGGGCTCACGGGGGGCTAGTGCCCACCACCTCTGCCTACGTCCTGGTGTTCGTGGTCGCGCTCGCGACCACGGCGTTGGTGACGCCGTTGTTCCGGCGGATCGCCCGTCGCCTGGACATCGTGGCCGTCCCGTCGGACCGGGCCGTGCACGAGCGGGAGATCCCCTACCTCGGCGGCGTGGCCATGCTCGTCGGCCTGCTCGCCGCGCTGGGGACGGCATGGCTGTCGCACAGCTTCCCGGCCATGTTCGAAGGAACGTCGACGGTGCTGGGCGTCGCGGTGGGGGCGGTCCTGCTGTGCGGGGTCGGCACGCTCGACGATGTGCGCGACGTCTCGGCGCCGGCCAAGACGGCCGGCATCGTCCTGGGCGGCTCGGCGATGTTCCTGCTCAACGTGCAACTCCTCTACTTCCGGATCCCGTTCGTCGACTCGCTGATCGTCCTCGGTCCCGAGATCGCGCCGCTCATCACCGTCCTGTGGGTCGTCGGGATGGCCAATGCGGTGAACCTGATCGACGGCCTCGACGGGCTCGCCGCCGGGATCGTGGCCATCGCCGCCGGCTCGTTCTTCCTCTACGGCCACAAGCTGGCGACCGCGGATTTCGCCGTGCTCGGTCCGGACAACCCGAGCCCGTTGATCGCGGTGGTCATCGCCGGCATCTGCCTCGGCTTCCTGCCCCACAACTTCAACCCGGCCAAGATCTTCATGGGCGACGGTGGCGCCCTCATGCTGGGTGGCCTGATGGCCGCGGCCACGGTCCTCGTGGGCGGGCAGACGAGCCAGCCGGTGTCGGGCCAGGTCTTCTTCTTCTTCGCCCCGCTGTTCATCCCGTTCTTCGTGATGGGCGTGCCGATCATCGACACCGCCTTCGCCATCATCCGCCGGGCGCGCAAGCGGGCGAGCATGTCCGAGGCCGACAAGGACCACCTGCACCACCGGCTCATGCGCCTCGGCCATGGACACCGGCGCAGCGTGGTGATCCTGTGGCTCTGGACGGGCCTGCTGTCGGTGTTCGTGCTCTACCCCGTGTACACCGGCAAGGGCGACGCGGTGGTACCGGTCGCGGTGGGCGCGCTGGGGTTGATCCTCCTCACGTTCTTCCACCCGGGCACCCGCCGGGGCCGACGGCAGACCGAGCCGGGCGCCGACGCGGGCGCCGACGACGATCCCGGGGCCGATCCCGGCGGCGGGCTCGAGGGTGGGCTCGACGACGGGCTCGACGGCGACGGCGCCGCCACCCCGGTCGACGCCGGCACGACGTGAGCAACGACCTCAGCAACCACGGCAGCTCACGACCTGAGCGCCACGACGTGCGAATTTGCCCAGCGCTGACCCGACGCGTACATTGAGATTCGGTTCACAAGCGGTGACAGGCATCACCTGTCAGACTGCAACGCCCTCCGCCCCGGACCACCACCTCATGAGCGACCAGACGCCTCCTCGCCCGGGCAACGAAGCCCCTGCTGCTCCGGCTGCCCAGACCCCTTCGACGGTCCGCGCCGTGGTGGCGGCAGCCTCGGGCACGACGATCAACCCGCTCGATCGGTCGAGCTACGCCGTCGCCACCAACCGGGGCTACGGCGAGGCGATGGGTCGTGGGCTGGAGCTGGCCCTGACGCTGCTCGTCATGGTGGGCCTCGGCCTCCTCGTCGACCACCTCGCCGGCACCTCCCCGCTGTTCGTGATCGTGTTCAGCGTGCTCGGCTTCGCCGGCATCTCCGTCAAGCTGTACCTCGGCTACGACCTCGAGATGCGCAAGCACGACGATGGCGCCGTGTGGAGCCGCTCCTCGGACGGTTCCGGCAACCATGACCCCGCAGGGAATGGTCCTGCCACCGGTGCCCCGGGGACCATGGCCTCGTGACCACCTCCACCGCTCCGTCGGTCTTCACCGCCCGTGACCTCGGGCCCGCTCCTGAGCAGGAGGTCGCCCGCGACCTGTTGCGGCGAGGCCTCTACCTGCTGCCGGTCGCCCTGCTCATCGGGTTCGTCGGTTGGCGGATGGCCGGCGTGGCCTCGGTGGCCTTCGCGGTCGGGCTCGTGCTCGTCAACTTCTGGGCTGCTGCAGCCGTGCTTGGTTGGGCCGCCCGGATCTCGCTCGGCCTGCTGATGGGCGTCAGCCTGTTCGGCTTCTTGGTGCGGCTCGCCCTCATCAGCGTCGCCGTGCTCTCCGTTCGCAACCAGGGCTGGGTCCGCCCCGTCCCGCTCGGCGTCACCCTCGTGGTGGCGCACCTCGGCCTCCTGCTCTGGGAGACCAAGTTCGTGTCCGCATCCCTGGCCTTTCCCGGCCTGAAGCCCTCCGAGGAGAAGTGAGCGTGCTCGCACTCGAGTTCCCGCCGCTGAGCCACATCGTCAACTGGCCCGGTTTCGCGGGCGACGGCACGCTGTGGGAGATCAACAAGGTCGTCTTGATCTACGCCTTCGCGGTGCTGTTCACGATCTTGCTCTTCACCCTCGGCAACAAGAAGCGGCTGGTGCCCACCGGCGCCCAGAACCTCGCCGAGATGGCCGTCGAGTTCGTCGAGGACGGCATCGTGATGGAGACGATGGGCAAGGAGGGCATCAAGTACACGCCCTACCTGCTGAGCCTGTTCTTCTTCATCTTCTTCACCAACATCTTCGAGGTCATCCCGGTCATCCAGATGCCGGCCTCGGCCCGCATCGCCCTGCCGATGTTCCTCGCCTTGTTGAGCTACGTCATCTACCACGGCGCCGGCTTCAAGAGCCACGGCTTCGGCTACATCAAGCACGCGCTCGTGCCCCCGGGCGTGCCGATCGCCCTGCTCGTCTTGGTGATCCCGATCGAGTTCATCTCGAAGTTCCTGGTGCAGCCCTTCAGCCACACCGTGCGTCTCTTCGCCAACCTGCTCGCCGGCCACATCCTGCTCGTCACCTTCGCCGTGCTCACCAGCGGCCTCATGGTGGGCAAGTGGTACGCCATCTTCTCGCCGCTCCCGCTGCTCGGTGTCATCTTCTTCACCGCCTTCGAGGTCCTGGTCTCGTTCCTGCAGGCGTACGTCTTCACGCTGCTCACCGGCGTGTACATCAATGCGGCCCAGAGCCACGAGCACTGATCCGCATCTCAGCAATCTCCACAACCCAAGCACCACGCAACCCCAGAAAGGCTCCGAAATGAGCATCGCCGTACTGGCCGCCACCGGCCTGACGAACAAGGGCGTCGCTGCCCTCACCTATGGCCTTGGCGCCATCGGCCCCGGCATCGGCATCGGCTACCTGGTCGGCCAGTCCGTCCAGGCCATGGCCCGCCAGCCCGAGTCCGCCGGCATGGTCCGGACCACGATGTTCCTGGGCATCGCGTTCGTCGAGGCGCTCGCGCTCATCGGCTTCGTGGTGTTCTTCCTTGCCGGCGCCTGAGAGCGGAGAACCACTGATGCGACGTACCCGACTGCTCATGGCAGCGGCTGCGCTCGTCCTCCTCGGCTTCCTCGGGTTCGCCCGACCGGCCGCCGCACAGGAGTCCAAGACGAAGCTCAGCCATCCTGCCGAAGAGTGCATCAAGGAGATCGAGGCCGCGAACTCGATCGACGTGGATTGCCAGAAGGCACCGAACCCGCTCCTGCCCCAGGCGAACGAGATCCTCTGGGGTGTCGTCGGCTTCGGCGTCGTGTTCGGGTTCTTGGCCTGGAAGGGCCTGCCCGGCATCAAGGCCGGCATGAACGCCCGCACCGAGCGCATCCAGGGTGACCTGGACGCGGCCGAGGCGCAGCGGACCGAGGCCGGCACGGTGCTCGCCGAGTACCAGGCCCAGTTGGCCGAGGCCCGCACGGAGTCGGCCCGGATCATCGAGGAGGCCCGCCAGGCCGCCGACGAGGTCCGGTCCACGCTCCAGGCCAAGGCCGAGTCCGACATCGCCGAGCTCCGGGCCAAGGCAGCCGCCGACATCGAGGCCGCCAAGACCCAAGCCGTTGCCGACCTCCGTGGCGAGGTGGCCAACCTGGCCATCGCCGCTGCCGAACAGGTGGTGGGGCACAGCCTCGATCGCGACACCAACGTCGCCCTCGTGGAGAGCTTCATCGATTCGGTCGGGGCGACGAGCTGATGGCCGACGACCGCACCACGGCATACGCCGAGGCCCTCTTCGCGGTCGCCCGGGCCGAAGGCCCCCTCGCCGAGGTCGAGGACGAGCTGTTCCGCGTGGCCCAGGTGGTGCGGGGGAACGACGAGCTTCGTGACAAGCTCGCCGACCCCCACATCCCGGTCGCCCTGCGCCAGCAGATCGTCGTCGACCTCCTCGACGGCAAGGCCCAGCCCGCCACGGTGAACCTCGTGTCACTCGTGGTCGGCAACGGCCGGGTCCGCGAGCTCCCCGCCATCGTCGACGAACTCGTCGCGATGACGGCGCGCGAGGGCAACAAGGAGGTGGCCGAGGTTCGCTCCGCCATCGCCCTCACCGACGATCAGAAGACCCGGTTGGCCGCTGCCCTCGGCAAGGCCACCGGCAAGCAGGTCGAGATCAAGGTGATCCTCGACCCGTCCGTCCAGGGTGGCCTGGTGGCCCAGGTCGGAGACACCGTCATCGACGGTTCCGTCCGCCGCCGCCTCGACCAGCTCAAGAACGCCCTCTAACCCACGCCACCAAGGCTTCAGGAGAAACGGCACATGGCCGAGCTCACGATCAACACCGACGACATCACCGCCGCCCTTCGCAAGAACCTCGACGGCTTCAAGCCGGACATGTCCGCGGCCCAGGTGGGCCGTGTGCTCGAGGTCGGCGACGGCATCGCCACCGTCGGGGGTCTCCCCGACTGCGCGGTCAACGAGATGCTCGAGTTCGAGAACGGGACCATCGGTCTCGCCCTCAACCTCGACGAGGAGTCCATCGGCGCCGTGGTGCTCGGCGACGTGGACGACATCCAAGAGGGTCAGGTCGTGCGGGCCACCGGCAACATCTTGTCGGTCCCCTGCGGCGACGGCCTCCTCGGTCGCGTCGTGAACACGCTGGGCGAGCCGGTCGACGGCAAGGGCCCGCTCACCAACGTCTCGACCCGCCGCATGGAGGTCCAGGCCCCCGGGATCATGGGCCGCAAGCCCGTGCACGAGCCGCTCCAGACCGGCATCAAGGCCATCGACGCCATGACGCCCATCGGCCGGGGCCAGCGAGAGCTCATCATCGGCGACCGCAAGACCGGCAAGACGGCCGTCGCCATCGACACCATCCTCAACCAGAAGGGCCTGGGGGTGAACTGCGTGTACGTCGCCATCGGCCAGAAGGCCTCGACGGTGGCGCAGACGGTTGCCACCCTCGAAGCCCGTGGCGCGATGGAGTACACGGTCGTGGTCGTGTCCCCGGCCTCGGACCCGGCGCCGTTCAAGTACCTCGCCCCCTACACCGGTTGCGCCATCGGCCAGCACTGGATGGAGAACGGCGGCCACGCCCTCGCGGTGTACGACGACCTCTCCAAGCAGGCCGAGGCCTACCGCTCCGTCTCGCTGCTGCTCCGCCGCCCGCCGGGGCGCGAGGCCTACCCCGGCGACGTCTTCTACCTCCACAGCCGGCTGCTCGAACGGGCCGCCAAGCTGAGCGACGAGAACGGCGCCGGCTCGATGACCGCCTTGCCGATCATCGAGACCAAGGCCGGCGACATCTCCGCCTACATCCCGACCAACGTGATCTCGATCACCGACGGCCAGGTCTTCCTCGACGAGGACCTGTTCAAGTCGGGCATCCGCCCGGCCATCAACGTCGGCCAGTCGGTGTCGCGGGTGGGCGGTGCCGCCCAGATCAAGGCCATGAAGACCGCGGTGGGCACCCTCAAGGGCGACCTGGCGCAGTTCCGTGAGCTCGAGGCCTTCGCCTCGCTGGGCTCCGAGCTCGACGCCGTGTCCCAGGGCACGCTTGACCGTGGCCGCCGCCTGACCGAGCTGCTCAAGCAGGGCCTGAACTCCCCCCTCGCGGTGGAGGCCCAGGTCGTGGTGCTCTACGCCGGCACCCGTGGCTACCTCGATCCCATCGAGGTGGGCGACGTGCGCCGCTACGAGCAGGAGCTGCTCGACTACCTGTCCGCTCGCAACAGCGGCCTCCTCGCCGAGATCCGCGACAGCGGCAAGCTCGACGAAGATGCCCTCAAGGCAGCCTTGGAGGAGTTCGGCGAGCAGTTCGGCGCCACCTCCGCCGACGCCGAGGCCTGAAGGAGCAGCTGACGTGGCAAGCGGCCAGGAGCGTGTGCTCAAGCGACGGATCAAGTCTGTCCAGAGCACCAAGAAGATCACCAAGGCCATGGAGCTGATCTCGGCGAGCCGGATCGCCAAGGCCCAAGAGCGCGTGGCCGCGGCTCGTCCCTACAGCCAGCGGATCACCGAGGTCATCCGCAACCTGGCTGCCGCCGGGGCCGGCGGCGACTCGCCGCTGCTCAACCCGCGCGACGAGATCACCACGGTCGCCTACGTCGTCGTCGCCGCCGACCGCGGCTTGGCCGGCGGCTACAACTCGTCGGTCATCCGCGGCGCCGAGCGGGCCATGGCCGCCGATCGCGCCGCCGGTCGCCAGACCGCGCTCGTCACGGTCGGCAAGAAGGCCACCGGCTACTTCCGGTTCCGCGGCTACGAGATCGACGCCAGCTTCGTCGGCTTCAGCGACGCACCGACGTACGAGGACGCCCGCACGGTGGCGGCCCACGTCGCTGCGAAGTTCGAGACCGGGGACTACTCCGAGGTCCGCCTCGCCTACACCCGGTTCTTGTCCATGGGCAGCCAGTCGTCGACGGTCGACCTCTACATGCCCCTCGACGACCCGGGCATGACCGATGCCGCAGCATCATCGGGACCGAGCGCCGACTACGAGTTCGAGCCGAACCCCACCGAGATCCTCGAACGGCTCCTGCCGCGCTACGCCGAGGCCCGCCTCTACGCCGCGCTGCTCGACGCTGCCGCGTCGGAGCACGCCGCCCGCCAACGGGCGATGAAGTCGGCCACCGACAACGCCGACGAGATGATCATCAAGCTGAGCCGGGTCATGAACCGGGCCCGGCAGGACGCCATCACCACCGAGATCATGGAGATCGTCAGCGGCGCCGAGGCGCTGCGCTCGGGTGGCAACGACGAGAGCGACCTCCTGGTCGAGCACGTCTTCGCCGAGGACATCTTCAACCCCCACCAGGACCACCCGCACGCGCCGCGTGCGCACCACTTCAGCTCAGAGGAGCAGGCATGACCATCACCAACGAGCCCACCACCGAGCTCAAGGAAGGCCGGGTCGTCACCATCGCCGGCCCGGTGGTCGACATCGAGTTCCCGCCCAACGCGCTGCCGGAGATCAACACCTGCGTGTCGATGACCGTCGACCTCGACGGGGTCACCTCCGAGATCCGCGCCGAGGTGGCCCAGCAGATCGGCGACAACCGCGTGCGGGCCATCTGCCTGCGCCCCACCGACGGCCTGCGCCGCGGCGTCACGGTCAAGAACCTGGGTCACGGCATCACGGTCCCCGTCGGCGACAAGGTGCTCGGCCACGTGTTCAACGTCATCGGCGAGCCCCTCGACATCACCTCCGAGGAGCTCGGCGAGGTCGCCGATCGCTGGGAGATCCACCGCCCGTCGCCGGCCTTCTCCGAGCAGGAGCCCTCGTCGGTCATCTTCGAGACCGGCATCAAGGTCATCGACCTCCTCACCCCCTACAAGCAGGGCGGCAAGATCGGCCTGTTCGGCGGGGCAGGCGTGGGCAAGACGGTGCTCATCACCGAGATGATCCGCCGCGTGGCCCAGAACCACGGCGGCGTGTCGGTGTTCGCCGGCGTCGGCGAGCGCACCCGTGAAGGCACCGACCTCCTGATCGAGATGGAGGAGTCCGGCGTGCTCGAGAAGGCCGCCCACTGCTTCTGCCAGATGGCCGAGCCCCCGGGCGTGCGCCTGCGCGTCGCCCTGTCGGCCCTCACCATGGCCGAGTACTTCCGTGACGTGCAGCAGCAGGACGTGCTGCTCTTCGTCGACAACATCTTCCGCTTCACGCAGGCCGGCTCGGAGGTCTC
>JAOBWM010000184.1 GCA_025463365.1 Acidimicrobiales bacterium | reverse complement strand
CCAGAGCCAGGACCTGTCCAAGAAGGCCGCTGCCCTCGCCACCGCCGTCGCCGACTGCACCAAGAACTCGACCGACGCCCTCACCGGCGGCTGACCCCGCCTTCCACCGTTCCAGTACTCAGCGCCCCCGCCGTCCAAGACAGCGGGGGCGCTGTCGCTCCCGGCCACGGGCGCGCGCTGCGCTGTCGCGCTTGTCTGCTGTCGCGCTTGTCTGCTGTCGCCCTCGTCCGCTGTCGCGCTTGTCTGTTGTGGCGGTCGCACCGGACCGATCCTCGATCATCGCCGCCAGACCTGCGGTGCAGTCGCCCCGAACACTGGACGTGTGGCGCCCTGGCCTTGGACATCGCCAGGTTGCCTCGGAGATCACGAGCCGTGGCACGGCCCTGAGGTCGCGCGTTCAGGCGCGGACGGCTGCGGTGCCAGCCGCGTTCCCGCGAGAACTCGAGCGGCCCATCCTTGCGTTTACGACGGGTGCCGGAGGGTCCTGTCCAGCAGATACAGAGAGCGGGTGAGGAGAATCGAACTCCCGTATTCAGCTTGGGAAGCTGATGTTCTGCCATTGAACTACACCCGCACGGAGGCCTGACCGGCCTCGGTGGTCCGCCGAGCATAGCCAGTCGACCTCTCCGGGCTCCCGGCGGGATCCCGCTGTTCGCGGCGGCGCCAGTCGAGCTGCCCGGCGTATCCGAGCACGCCCCTGATCTCCCGCGCGGCCGGGGCAGAGGTGTGTGCGTTCGGGTGTGTGTGGCGCGTCGTGGCGCGCACACCCCGACCTACCGCGGCCGGGGGCAGAGGTGTGTGCGTTCGGGTGTGTGTGGCGCGTCGTGGCGCGCACACCACCTCGCCAAGGCCGCGTGCGGGCAAGCGCCTGCGCGGATCAGGCCGGGGAATGGGCGCTCGCCCTTGTCGCGTGGCGTGGACAGAGCCGGGTGGAGGGGGGCGCGAGTGGCAATCTGGGCCGGGTGAGTGACATCGCGCCGCGGGTGGAGGGGTCCTTGGGGGTGGGGTCGAGGCGGCGGCTCGGGTTCGCCGAGTTCGGGCCGCCGACCGCTCGGGCGATCGTGTGGTTGCACGGCACCCCCGGCGCGCGCCGGCAGGTTCCGCACGAGGCGCGGGTGGTGGCCGAGCGCGACGGCCTTCGGATCATCGGGATCGATCGGCCCGGCATCGGGTCGTCAACGCCGCACCTCTACGACAACATCGCCGGCTTCGCGCCCGACCTCGAGGTCGTGGCCGAGCGCCTCGGACTCGACGAGATGGTCGTCATCGGCCTCTCCGGCGGTGGGCCGTACGCCCTCGCCGCCGGGGCGCTCCTGCCCGGGCGGGTCAAGGCAGTCGGCATCCTTGGTGGCGTCGCGCCGACGGTCGGCCTCGATGCCGTCGACGGCGGGCTCGTCGCCTTCGGCCGCCACTTCGCGCCGCTCCTTTCGGTGGCCCGCGTGCCGATCGGCATCGGGCTCACCCAGGCCGTGCGCCTGGCGAAGCCGTTCGCCTCGCGGGGCCTGGACCTCTACGGACGCCTCTCACCCGAGGGCGACCGCCGCCTCCTCGCCCGCCCCGAGTTCAAGGCGATGTTCCTCGACGACCTCCTCAACGGCAGTCGCAAGCAGCTCTCGGCTCCGCTCGCCGACGTCCTCCTCTTCTCGAAGGACTGGGGCTTCCGCCTGGCTGACGTGCACGTACCGGTGCGGTGGTGGCACGGCGACGCCGACCACATCATCCCGTTCTCCCACGGCGAGCACATGGTCTCCCGCCTGCCCGAAGCCAAGCTCCTGGTCCTCCCCGGCGAGAGCCACCTCGGCGGTCTGGGGATCGGCGAGCAGATCCTCCACACCCTGATCGACCTCTGGGACCGCGCTCCGGCCTGACCCGAGCGGCTCTGGCCCCGGATCCCGCCGACGGGCGCATGCCGGCCCGTCCGTCGAAGACCAGTGTCCGCCGTCGGCCGTCCGCCGTCCGCCCGTCGACGACCGTCGTGCGATCTGAGCGGTCGGTGTCGCATGGGTGCGACGTGGGCCGCTCAGAAGCGCAGTGCCCTTGGGGTCTGGGCGTCCGTCGGCCGTCCGCCCGTCGACGACCCTCGTGGGATCTGAGCGGTCGGTGTCGCGTGGGTGCGACGTGGGCCGCTCAGAAGCGGGGTGCCCTTGGGGTTTGGGCGGTCTGAGCGCTCGGTGTCGCGTGGGTGCGACGTGGGGCGCTCAGAACGGGGTGCCCTTGGGGTTTGGGCGGTCTGAGCGGTCGGTGTCGCGTGGGTGCGACGTGGGGCGCTCAGAACGGGGTGCGCTTGTGGTCTGGGCGGTCTGAGCGGTCGGTGTCGCTTGGGTGCGACGTGGGGCGCTCAGAACGGGGAACGGTTTGGGGTCGCCTACAACGGGGCGGCGAGCGCTGGGCCGGGGCCGGCTGCGGGGATCAGATCCAGTGGGTCAGGGTGCGTTGGCGACCGCGGCGGAGGCTGCGGCGGGCTTGGTCGGCCAGGGCTCGCAGGTCGGGCGGGACCGGGTCGGGCTCGGCGTCGACCAGTTCCCGCACCGGGAGGCCGTGTGGCCGCAGGATCTGGGTGTGGACCGGGAGGACGCGGCCGTCGACGAGCTCCACGGTGGCCGGTTGGCCATCGCGCAGGTCGATGGCTGTGACCAACAGGCCCGTCTGGGTGTCGACCAGCTCGCCGTCGTCGCCGAGCGTGATGCGGCTGGGCTTGCCGTAGGCCATGAGCAGGAGGGCGAGCGCGAAGCCGAGGGCGATCGAGCGCGCCGGGGGGGTGATGCCGTGCTGCCACATGAGGACCGTCAGCAGGTTCGAGATCGCATGCCCGATCGCCATGGGCAGGATCGACCCCGACCGGTAGACGATCACCGCTGCGAGGGCGGCGAAGGCGACGAACGGGAGGGCGGTGGCGAGCGAGGTCATCTGCTCGCGGTGCCCCGGTAGGAGGACGAACCACAGCCCGGCACCAGCCAGGCCGGCGATGCGGGCGCCGGTGGGACGCACGCCACCGATCCGCAGCGCGGCGGCGATCACCGCCGGGATGGCGAGGCGGTAGATCAGCTCTTCGCCGAGGGCCGCGGCCAGCAGCCCGGAGTACCAGCCGATGCGGTGGATGTGCGCGAAGGCGTAGGCGAGGGCCGGGAGCATCACGGCGGCGAGCAGCCAGTAGGCGACGGCAGCCCGGCGCCGGGTGGAGCGGCCGAGCAGGCGGGCGCCACACGCGACGCCCAGCACGAGGGCGGGAAGGATGGCGATCGACAGATCGAGGTCGGCCATGTGGAGGCCGGGGACGATGCCCGCCACGAACGCCGCTTCGGTCCCGGCGGTGATCCCGGCCAGCGCCAGCACGAGAGCCCGGCGGGGGGTGGTGAGGCCGTCGGGTGCACCGGCCCCGGCCCCGGAGCCGGAGCCCGTTCGGCCCTGGGTCGCGTCCACTCGGCGAGGCAGCGGCGAAGCGCCGAGCTCCATGGCGGTCGCGAGGAGCCGGGACGGCGCGAAACGGATCCGTCCGCCATCCTCGGTGGCGCGCCGGCGCCCGCCGTGGCCGACGGCACCAGGCCCGGTGAGCATGGCGGTCACGGCCGGGACCCGGACCCGGCAAACGGGGCGTCGGCACCGGCGTGGGCCTGGGCGCCGTCGGCATCGATGGGCGCCGCGGTTGTCGGCGAGTCGGTCGTGGTTGGTCCGGCCGACCCCGGGCTGGTGGTTGACGAGTCGGCTGCGGTTGGTGCGCCAGAGGTCGAAGCGACCGACGTCGACGTGGTCGAGGTCGCGGTCGCGGTCGCGGTCGCGGTCTGACCGGGCAGGGCAGCAGCCGCGGCCACGGGTTCGGCGGCGATGGTGGCCTCGAGGGCGGCGATGGCCACCTCGATCATGTCGTCGGTGGGCTCGGCGGTCGTGATGGCCTGGAGCCACGAGCCCGGCGCCATCAGCATGCGGCCGACGAGCTGGTGCTGGTGCCGGCCGGCGAAGCGGATCGCCTCGTAGGCCACGCCGGCGACCACCGGCAGGCCGAGGATGCGGGAGGCGACCAGCAGGCCCCAACCCGGGTGGCCGACGAGGGCGTGAGCGAACATGGTGACGATCACGACGACCAGGAGGAAGGCCGTGCCGCAGCGCGGGTGGCGGCGGTCGAACTGGCGGATGGTGGCCGGGGCGAGGTCGACGCGGTGCTCGAACGCGTGGATCGTCATGTGCTCGGCACCGTGGTAGGCGAACACGCGCTGGACCTGCTTCGACCGGCCGAGCAGCCCGAGGTAGCCGACCAGGATCCCGAGACGGATGCTCCCCTCGGCCAGGCTGAACAGCATCGGTTGGTCGACCCCGAGCGCCTTCACGATCACGGCCGGCAGCAGCCCGAAGATCCCGACGACGCCCACGATGGCGACGACCACGGTGAGGACGAGGCCGCCCCGCTTGTACTCGTCGCCGGACTCGCCGCCGCGTTCCTGTGCCGCCCAGACCGTTGCCTTGGTGCCGAGCGCCGCCGTCTCGCCGAGGGCGAGCACGCCACGCAACAGCGGCAACCGGCGCCACGGCGCCAGGCCGGCCGGCAGGACCCGGCTGGTCACCGAGATGGTGCCGTCGGTGCGCCGGACCGCCGCGCCCCAGGACTGCCCCCGCCGCATCATCACGCCCTCGGGCAAGGCCTGCCCGCCGATGGGTCCCACGGTGGTGTCGATCGCGTGGCCTTCGGCCATGGTTGCTTCGTCCTCTCCCCAGCCCGACCACGTTCAGCGGTCGACGTCCGGTCAGATAGTACGCAGAGTGAACCTCGTCTGTCTAGGCCAAACGGCCTAGATTTGCCGAGCGTACTGAGATCACTCCTTGTGGTGACCTGACCGCACAGCGCAGCCCGGCCCTGGTGAGCGCGCCGGTCGATGTCCCCATCGAGGGGACCCGGTGGGGCAGGCTCAGCCGTCGAGGGCGGCGATGCGGGCTTGGCGTTCGGGTGCCCGCTCCTCGTCGCGGCGGGCCAGCGACGCCGCGAGCGCCTCACCGACCTCGGACGACTTGAACGGCCGGATCAGCACCGCGTCGGCGCCGTTCTGCCAAGCGAGGCGGGCCGACGCCGGTCCGCTGCCGACGACGACCACCCGGACGGTCTGGGCCAGCGGCACGGCTTGGGAGCGGAGCTCCTTCAACAGCTCGAGGTTGGCAGCCCCGACGTCGAGCAGCAGGGCATCGGCATAGGCGGCGACGACGGCGCGGGTGACCCCGTCGGCCTCGGTGACGCGGACTGCCTGGTGGCCGGCGGCTTCGACAACCCGAGCGAGCACCTCGCAGACGTCGTCGTCGAGGTTGGCCACCACCACCGAGGCTCGGGCGCTGCCGCTCATGGAGGGGCGGTCAGTCCTCGACCGTCGAGAACACGTTGCCGACGCCGTCGGCCTCGCCCTTCTCGATGGCCTCGAGGAGGTGCATGGCGATGTCGGCCACCTTGACGTCCTCGTCCTTGCCGAGGCCCTTCACGCCGTCGTCGATCATGATGTAGCAGAAGGGGCAGGCGGTGGCGACGCGGCTGGCACCGGTCTCGACGAGCTGCTCGGAGCGGGCATCGTTCACCTTGGTGCCGATGGTCTCCTCCATCCACATGCGGGCGCCGCCGGCGCCGCAGCACATGCCCTTGGTGCCGTTGGCGCTGGCCTCGACGACCTCGATGCCGGCGAGGCTGCCGATCACGTTGCGCGGGCTCATGTAGACGTCGTTGTGGCGACCCAGGTAGCAGGAGTCGTGGTACACGACCCGCTCCTCGAGCTTGGCCTCGCTGAGGTCGAGCTTGCCCTGGTCGATCAACCACTCCAGGAACTGGCTGTGGTGCACGACCTCGTAGTGGCCGCCGAGCTGCGGGTACTCGTTCATCAACGTGTTGAAGCAGTGCGGGCACTGCGTGATGATCTTGCGCACGCCCATGGTGTTGAGGGTCTCGATGTTCTGCGTGGCGAGCATCTGGAAGATGTACTCGTTGCCCGAACGGCGAGCAGGGTCACCGGTGCAGTTCTCGTTGGGACCGAGGATGGCGAAGTCGATGCCCGAGCGCTGCAGCAGCTTGGCCATCGCCTGGGTGACCTTCTGGTTCTTGTCGTCGAAGCTCCCGGCGCAGCCGACCCAGTACAGGTACTCGTGGTCGAACTCGGAGGTCCCGTCGAGGATCTCGATGCCGTCGAGCTTGGAGGCCCACGCCCCGCGGTCGCTCTGGCTCATGCCCCACGGGTTGCCGCTGTTCTCCATGCCGCGGTAGGCGGAGCCGAGCTCGGTGGGGAAGTTGCTCTCCATGAGCGACAGGTAGCGCCGCATGTCGAGGATCTTGTCGAGGATCTCGATGTTGACCGGGCAGATCTCGTCGCACGCCTTGCACGTGGTGCAGGCCCAGATCTCCTCGGGGGTGATGCGGTCGAACACCGAGTTCGACTCGATCACGATGTCGGGAACGGTGCTGATCGGAGGCGACACCTGCGGGGTGCCCGAGGCCGCCATGACCTCGCCGACCTTGAGCACGATCTCGCGTGGGTCGAGGGGCTTGCCGGTGGCGTGAGCGGGGCAGACGCTCGTGCACCGACCGCACATGGTGCAGGCGTCGGTGTCGAGCAGCTGCTTCCAGGTGAACTCCTCGATGGTGGACGCACCGAAGCTCTCGAGCTCGGTCTCCATGAGGTTCGGCATCGGCCGCATGGCCCCCTTGGGGCGGTCCTTGTCGCGCAGGTACATGTTCAGCGGCGACGTGAACATGTGCCGCATCATCGTGACCGGGAGGATCACCAAGAACGTGATGAACGACAGCACGTGCACGATCCACCAGACCTGGTGGCCGCCGACGAGGGACTTGGAACCGTCGACCAGGGTGGCGATCGGATACCCGATGAAGGACCACTTCTCGAACGCCGGCGTGCCCTCGGCAGCGATGCGCCACCCCTCGGCACCGAAGCCGGTGACGGCCAGCGAGAGGAGGACGCCGAGGCCCAGCGCGTGGTCGGCCTTGGTCTTGATGCGGATGCGGTAGGGCCGCACGACGTAGCGGCGCACGATGGCCCACGCCACGCCCACGAACAGGGCCAGGCCGGCGGCGTCGCCGACGAAGGAGTACGCCTCGTAGGTGCGGCCGTGGAGGAACTTCCACCCCACCGGCACCTGGTGGTTGATCTCGAGGACCGTGGTGACGGCCAGCAAGATCAAGAAGGAGAAGTAGATGAGGCTGTGCATGATCCCGGCGGCGGGATCGCGCAGCAGGGTCTGCATGTAGACGCCGGCGCGGAAGTCCTCGAAGCGCTTCTTGACGTTCTTCGGCGTGGTGGCCCGGCGATCCGGCGCGCCGCGCTCCCAGTTCTTGACCCGGTTCGAGAACATGATCGAGCCGTAGAGGATGATCGCCGGCATCACCACGTAGAACGCCAGCTTCACCGGTGACGGGATGCCCTCGAAGACCTCGCGTTGCACGGGCTTGTGGTCGTGCCATTTCGTGAGCAGCGGGACGATGCCCGATGCGGCGGTGAAGGTGGCCACGCCGGCACCCAGCCCGATCACCAGGTGGTGGGGCTTGATCCGGCCTGAGCTGGTGGTCTCTTCGCTTGCCATAACAGGGC
>JAOBWM010000166.1 GCA_025463365.1 Acidimicrobiales bacterium | reverse complement strand
AGGCTGAGGTTGCGGATGATGTCGCCGGCGATGTGGTCGTTGCCCTTGGCGAGGAAGCCCACGACGGCGATGGCCACGAGGAGGAGCGGGAAGATGGCGACGAACACGGACACGGTGATCGCCGACGCCACGAAACCCCCGTTGATCTCCCCGACGCGGTCCTGGACGTCGAGCGCGCGGCCGAGCCACCGCCATCGGCGTCCGAGCGATCGCAGCTTCTCCTTCATGGCGGGTTCCTTCCCGGCCGGCTCGCGGGAAGACCACGGTGGATCCCGGCTGACCTCGGATGGAGACGCCGACCTGTTGCCTCCATGACGGGTCTCGTCGCCCGTCCCGCTGTCCCGTTGCGGGAGGGGTCGGGCGGTAGGTTGGCCCCCCGTGGACCTCACCGACATCGACCTTGCTCGCATCCCGCGCCACGTGGCCGCGGTGATGGACGGCAACGGCCGGTGGGCCACGCAGCGAGGCCTGAAGCGCACGGAGGGTCACGCGGCCGGCGAGGAGGCGCTGTTCGACACGCTCGACGGCGCCATCGAGCTCGGCCTCGACTGGTTCACCGTGTACGCGTTCAGCACCGAGAACTGGCGCCGTCCCACCGACGAGGTCCGCTACCTGATGGGCTTCAACAAGGGCATCCTCGATCGCCACGCCGAAGACCTGCACGCGCGCAACGTGCGGATCCAGTTCATCGGGCGACGCGACTGGCGGGTGCCGCGGGGCGTTGCCGGCCGGATCGAGTGGGCCACCGACCTCACCAAGGACAACACCGGCCTCACGTTCACCATCGCCTTCAACTACGGCGGTCGAGCCGAGATCGTCGACGCGGTCAAGCAACTGGTCGATGACGGCGTGAAGCCCGACAAGATCGACGAGAAGGCGATCCGGACCCGCATGTACGACCCGCACATGCCCGATCCCGAGCTGATGATCCGTACCTCTGGCGAGTTCCGGGTCTCCAACTACCTCCTGTGGCAGCTGGCGTACAGCGAGCTCGTGTTCACCGAAGTGCTGTGGCCCGACTTCCGCAAGCAGGATCTCGCCGACGCCATCCGGGAGTACCAGGCCCGTGAGCGGCGATTCGGCAAGGTCAGCCCGAACTAGGGGAGGGGCCGCCCGTGGCGCTGTATCGCGACCAGGGCATCGTCCTGCGCACCTACAAGCTCGGCGAGGCCGACCGGATCGTGTCGTTCGTGACCGAGCGCCACGGCAAGGTCCGCGCCGTGGCCAAGGGCGTCCGCAAGACCAAGAGCAAGTTCGGCGCGCGCTTGGAGCCCATGAGCCACGTGGCCCTCCAGCTGTACGAGGGCCGCGAGCTCGACATCGTCACCCAGGCCGAGTCGATCGACAACTTCCGGACGATCCGCGAGGACCTCGACCGGCTGACCCGGGCCGTCACCATGCTCGAAGCCGCTGATCAGATCGCCCTCGAGCGCGAGCCGAACCCGGACCTCTACCGCATGTTGCTCGGCGCCCTGCGCTCGCTCGACCACCGCAACGCCGAGCTGGTGGTGGCCGGCTTCCACTGGAAGCTCCTGTCGCTCGAAGGCTTCCGCCCGATCGTCGCGCATTGCGCCCTGTGTCAGCGCGACGACGACCTGGTGGCCTTCGACCCGACCGAGGGCGGCCTGCTCTGCACCGACCATCGCCGCGGCACGCGCATCTCACCGGAGGCGGTCCTGCTGCTCCAGGCGATCTTGGGCGGACGGCTCGCGTCGGCACTCGACGAGCCCGCCTCGTCGGCCACCCACGAGATCGATCACCTGGCGACCCGTGTGATGGAACACCACCTCGAACGCAGGCTCCGCTCCGTCGGCCTCCTCGAGTAGCGACCTGGCCGACACCCCAGCGGCCTTATGGCCTATTGGCCTATTGGCCGACTGCGCTCTTGGCCGACGCGTCTCTTGGCTGATGGGCCTATTGGCTGATGGGGCGCCACGCCTGGGCCGCATCGTCGAACTGCACCCACGCGCCCTGGGCCCGCTCGTACTGGATGTACGCGTTGCGCGCCGCGTCCCATTGAGGCCCGTCGCCTGGAGTCGCGGCGGCGGGTCCAGCGGGTCCAGCGGGTCCAGCGGGTGCGGCGCCTGCGGGCGGCCCGCCCGGGGGCGCCCATGAGCCCGGTGCCGGTGGCCCGGCCGGTCCGGCCGGTGCGCCCCATGTTCCCGGAGTCGGCGCCGGCGCACCCGGCCAACCGCCCGGAGCGCCATAGCCCGCCGGAGCGATGATCTCCATCACCGGGCGACCGACATCGTTCTTCCGCACCACGTTCGTACCGGCGACCATGTCGCCGACGCGCCGGTGGCCCTTCGTCGTGAAGGACGTGATCAGCCCAACCAGGCAGCAGACCCCGTCCACGAAGAGCAGTATCCACCGAAGGAAGTTCGACCCGAAGCCGGCTTGCTTCCCCGTGTCACCTCGCACGACGCGGAGGCCGAGGAGCAACTTGCCGATGCTCCCGCCGAGGAGGGATTGGAGCACGACGAAGTTCAGGAGCCCGACCGCGGCCGCTACTCCGTAGGTCGGTGCATAGAGGTCACCGACCTTGTTGGCGGGTACCAAGTAGACGGTGTCGCCGGCGTTGAAGCAGATGCCGCCGCTGGTGCGGTTGTCGCAGGCCGCTTGGGCCGAATCCGCCGAGTGGTAGATCGTCTTGTCGGCGACCGAATTGAAGGCCGGGATCCCGATCGCAGCCACGATGACCAGAGCGATGATCGTGTCGAGGACGTAGGCGAAGATCCGCCGTGCCATGACGGCGGTGGGATCTCCGATGGAGGCTGGCGCTTGGTATGCAGTCACGGGCGGGAACACTAGTGAGAGCCGACGAGGCGACGGTTGTTGGTGTCAGGTGTCGATGGGACGCCACTCCTTGGTGACCTCGCTCCACTGCAGCCACGCGCCCGATGCGCGGTCGTACTGGATGTAGGTGTCTCGGGCAGCGTCCCATTGGGGACCGTCGACCGCACGGGGAGTCGTCGCCACCGGAGCGGCCGCAGCGGCTGGAGCACCCCACGCCGGACCCGGGTACGCCGCGCCGCCGTACCCTCCGCCGTACCCCGGCACGCCGCTGTACCCCGGCGTACCCGGGTACCCGCCGGCCGGCGCCCAGGCCCCGGGAGCGTTCAGGCCCGGCACCACCACGGGCCGCCCGACGTCTGCCTTGCGCACCACGAAGGTGCTCGCGGCCATGTCCCCGACGCGACGGTGACCCTTGGTCGCGAACACGAGGATGATCCCGATGAAGCACTGGTTGTCCGCCACCACCAGCAGCAAGAAGCGCAGGAGGTTCCACCCGATCCCGGCCGGGCTTCCGTCCTCGCGTATGACGCGCAGGCCGGTGAGGTGCTTGCCGATGGAGGCGCCGGTGAGCCCTTGGAGGAGGACCAGGTTCAGCACCTGCACGCCGACGCTCAGGAGGAAGACCGTGGCGTAGAGGCCGAGGACGTCTCGCGCCTCGATGATGTACGCGGTGCTGCCGACGGGCACGCAGAACCGCGTGTCGCTGGGGGCGGTGGTTGGCGTATCGGTGAGGGTGCCGTCGCTGGGTCTCGTGTTCAAGCCGTTGATCTGGTCGCAGCGGTTCGCGGCGGTGGCATCGCTCGGGAAGCGCGTCCCGTCGACCGTTGACAGGAGGACCGGGATCCCGATCGCGAGCATCAGGACCAGCGCGATGAAGCCGTCGATGATGAATGCGCCGGCCCTGCGCCCGAGGACAGCCGTGGGGTCGTCGGAAGGCACTGCGTACGCGGTCACCGGCAAACCCTACGATCGATCCCCATGTCCGACGTGCCCCCCGACTCCGCCGAGCCCATCGCTGACCCGGCTCTCTTCGACAAAGTCGTCAACCTCACCAAGCGTCGTGGCTTCGTGTTCCCGTCCGCCGACATCTACGGCGGCTTTCGCTCCACCTACGACTACGGCCCGATCGGCGTCCTCCTGCTGCGCAACGTGAAGGACGCATGGTGGCGATCGATGGTCCAGCTGCGCCACGACGTGCTCGGCCTGGACGCCGCCATCCTCTCGCCGCCCGCCGTCTGGGAGGCATCGGGCCACCTGGCCAACTTCACCGATCCGCTGGTGGACTGCAAGGTCTGCAACGAGCGGTTCCGCCTCGACAAGCTCGACGACACCGAGGTGTGCCCCAACTGCGGGGCCACGCACTCGTTCACCGAGGCCCGCCAGTTCAACCTGATGTTCAAGACGCACGCCGGCCCCGTCGAGGGCGCCGGCCACGACGTGTACCTGCGTCCCGAGACGGCCCAGGGCATGTTCACCAACTTCGCGAACGTGCTGCAGACGAGCCGCAAGAAGCCGCCGTTCGGCATCGCCCAGATCGGCAAGTCGTTCCGCAACGAGATCACGCCGGGCAACTTCGTGTTCCGCACGCGGGAGTTCGAGCAGATGGAGATGGAGTTCTTCGTCCCGCCCGACGACGCCGACGAGTGGTACCAGTACTGGCGCAAGGAACGGTTCCAGTGGTACCTCGACCTCGGCATGCCCGAGCACCTGCTCCGGCTTCGCGACCACGACGAGGACGAGCTGAGCCACTACTCGTCGGCCACCGCTGACGTGGAGTTCCTGTTCCCCTGGGGCTGGGACGAGCTGGAGGGGATCGCCAACCGCGGCACCTTCGACCTCACCGCCCACGCCACCGCGTCGGGCGAGAAGCTCGACTACTTCGACCCTGCCACCAACACCCGGTACACGCCCAAGGTCATCGAGCCGGCAGCCGGTGCCACGCGCACGATGATGGCGTTCCTCATGGCGGCCTACGACGAGGAAGAGGTCCGGGGCGAGACCCGTGTGGTGCTCCGGCTCCACCCGCGCCTGGCGCCCTACAAGGTCGCGGTCCTTCCGCTGTCGAAGAAGCCCGAGCTCACGGGCCCCGCCGAAGAGCTGTTGTCGACCCTGCAGCCGCACTACATGTGCGACTACGACGAGACCCAGAACATCGGCAAGCGCTATCGCCGCCAGGACGAGCTGGGCACGCCCGTGTGCATCACCTACGACTTCGAGTCGGTCGACGACCACGCGGTCACGGTGCGAGACCGCGACACGATGGGCCAGGAGCGGATCCCGATCGACGAGGTCCTCGCCCACCTCCAGGCCAAGTTCGGGTTCTGACCGGCCGAACCGCGGCGTCCCCCGCCGAATCGGACAGCCCATCGCCTAGGCTGGCCGGAACCGGGAGGGAGTATCCCTCGTGATCGCATCGTCAACACGGCCTCTTCGGAGACCCGGGGCGGTCGGTCCCCCGATCTGGGGGGCGGAGAGACTTCCGGCTGACAACCCACGTATTCGTTGATCAGCCGGAGTCGTCACGCGCATGTACCCCTTCATCCTTGCTTCCGCCAGCACCCGTGGCGAGCACTTCGCCAACTTCACGGTCCACCCGTGGCAGTGGGGGTTGTTCATCGGGTTCATCGCCGTGCTCATCGTGGCGGACCTGTTGCTCGTGCACCGCACGGCCCACGAGATCACGTTCAAGGAAGCGGCCGTCGAGTCGGCGATCTGGATCACGATCGGGGTGGCGTTCACCGGGGTGGTGTTCTGGTGGCACGGCAGCCAGGCGGCCGGCGAATACATCTCCGGCTACCTGATCGAGAAGTCGCTGTCGATCGACAACGTCTTCGTGTGGGCGGTGATCTTCAGCTACTTCTCGGTGCCGAAGAAGTACCAGTTCCGCACGCTCTTCTGGGGCATCTTCGGTGCCCTCGTGCTGCGGGCGATCTTCATCTTCGCCGGGGTCGCGTTGATCAACACGTTCGCCTGGACGCTCGCCATCTTCGGCGTGATCCTCCTCTACTCGGCGTGGAAGATCGCGTTCCACGACGACGGCGAGGTGCACCCCGAGAAGAACCCGGTGCTGCGGGTGGTGCGCAAGGTGATCCCGTCATCGACCGAGTACGACGGCCAGAAGCTCTTCACCCTCGAGAACGGCAAGCGCCTGGCGACGCCCCTGCTCGCGGTGCTGATCATGGTGGAGACGACCGACGTGGTCTTCGCCGTCGACTCCATCCCGGCGATCCTCGCCGTGTCCCACGAGCAGTTCATCGTCTTCAGCTCGAACGCCTTCGCCATCTTGGGCCTTCGGTCGCTGTACTTCCTGCTCAACGGCATGCAGGACCGCTTCCGCTACCTGAACCTCGGGCTCGGCGTGATCCTGGCGTTCGTGGGGTTCAAGATGCTGGCCAGCTACTTCCTCGAGCTGCATCCGCCCACCTGGCTCTCGCTCGTGGTGATCCTCGGCATCCTCACGGTCACGATGGTCGCCTCGCTGGTGGCGGACCGCCATGACACCGGAGACCACGACGACGTCGAGCAGGACACGGCGCCGAGCCTCTGAGCGCCGTGTGACGACCGGCAACGTCGGGTCCCCCGGCCGATGGTCACTGGTACCGTCCGCCACATGATCGAGCCGCCGGTACCCACCCCCGCCCGGGGCCGGTGACCGATGGGGATCCTCGACGAAGACGTCCAGCGGGTGCGCGACTCCGCCGACATCGTGCAGATCGTGTCGGCCCACACGCAGTTGAAGAAGGCCGGTGCCAACTGGTCGGGGTTGTGCCCGTTCCACGGCGAGAAGTCGCCGTCGTTCTCCGTCAACCCCGACAAGAACGTGTACTACTGCTTCGGCTGCCAGGCGAGCGGCGACGTCATCTCGTTCGTGCGTGACATCGACCACCTCGACTTCCAGGGGGCGGTGGAGTTCCTCGCCGCCAAGGCCGGGATCGCGGTCCGCTACACCGACCGCAACGAGGGCGAGCGCCGCGAGGCGCGAGGCAAGCTGCGTGAGGCACTGGCGGCGGCGGTCGACTGGTACCACGACCGGTTGCTGACCTCCGCCGACGCCGGCACCGCCCGTCGGTACCTGCGTGACCGCGGCTTCGACGGCGAGCGCGTGCGCCAGTACCGGATCGGGTGGGCACCCGACGACTGGGACCAGCTCGTGAAGGCCCTGCCGTTCTCGCCCAAGGTGCTGCGCGATGCCGGCCTGGGGCGCGAGAGCAAGCGGGGCGGCACCAACGACTTCTTCCGGGCCCGCGTGCTCTTCCCGATCTTCGACCCGCAGGGCGACGCCATCGGGTTCGGTGGCCGCATGCTCCCCGGGGGCCGGCCCCCCAAGTACCAGAACACGCCCGAGACCTCGCTCTATCGCAAGAGCAAGGTCCTCTACGGGCTCAACTGGGCCAAGGACGAAGCGGTCCGCGCCAACGAGGTGATCATCTGCGAGGGCTACACCGACGTGATCGGATTCGCCGAGGTCGGCCTCAACCGGGCCGTGGCCACCTGCGGCACGGCGCTCACCGACGAGCACGTGCGCACGCTCCAGCGGTTCGCCCCCCGGCTCGTCCTGGCGTTCGATCCCGACGCCGCCGGCCAGGCCGCGGCAGATCGCGTCTACGAGTGGGAGCGCAAGCACGAGGTCGAGGTGGCAGTGGCGGCGCTCCCACCTGGCGGCGACCCCGCCGACCTCGCGCGCACCGACCCCGACCGGCTGCGGCAGGCCGTCGAGCAGGCGACGCCGTTCCTCGGGTTCCGCGTCGAGCGGATCCTCGCCGCCGCAGACCTGCGCACGCCCGAAGGCCGCGGCCGCGCCGCGGAGTCGGCGCTGGCGGCGATCGCCGAGCACCCGAGCGAGTTCGTGCGCGACCAGTACGTGATGACCGTGGCCGGTCGCTGCAACCTCGACCCGGACCGGCTGCGCCAGTCGATCCGCTCGGGTGGCATCCGGCCGCGCGTGCGCGTGGAACCACCGCGGCCCCAGCGCCAGCGGGCCGAGACCCCAGAGAACAACGCCCTGCGCCTGGCGATCGCCACCCCCGACGAGATCTTGCCGTTGCTGCACGACGTGCTGTTCGACGACGAACGCAACCGCGCCGCCTTCCGAGCGCTCGTCGCGGCCGGCGGGGACCTCCATGCTGCGGTGGCCGACGCGGACCCGTTGGTGGGCGAGCTCTTGTCGCGCCTCGCGGTCGAGGAGATCGATGCCGATCCCCACGACGTTCGGCGGATGCTGCTCCACCACTTGGCGGGCACGACCGTCGCCGAGCTCGACAAAGAAGCAATGGCCGAGCTCGAACGGGCCGAGCCTGCCGCTGACCAGGCCCGATCGGCGGTCCAGGCCGTGTCGTGGCTGCGCGGGCAGATGGAAGCGATCGCACCGAACGCTCCTCCCGATTCGGACAGGGAAGATCAGTTGCTAGGTTGGCTCGCACAACGGGTGGAGGGCCAAGGATGAATGAAGGTGCTGCGGCCCCCCAAGTCGACCCGACCGCATGGGAAGAACTCGTGCGGCGAGGACGGATCCAGGGGACGGTCACTCAAGAAGAGGTGTGCGAGGTCCTTGACCTCGACATGGACCGCTTCGACGCCGACCTGGCCTGGTTGCGGAGCGAACTGAAGCGCCTCGGCATCACGCTCGACGAGGAGGAGCCCCTGCTCGACGCGGCCGCCGTCGCGGTGGCGGCCGCCGAAGCCGCCGACGGCGCGCACCTCGCCGCCGTCCTGGCGGACCCGCTCGGTGGCATCGACCTCGCTGGCGAGGACGCCGATTCGCCGCCTCGTCGCCGCCTGAAGCTCGTGAACCCGAGCCGCGCCGCCGCGGATCGCAACAGCAGCGCTGACCCGGTGCGGGTGTACCTCAAGGAGATCGGCCGGGTGGCGTTGCTCACGGGCCCCGAGGAGGTCACCCTCGCCCGGCGCATCGAGGCCGGCACGCAGGCGGCCGTGCGCCTCGCCGAGCTCGAGGCCGCCGGGCGCATCGGTGAGCTCGACCTGCTGGCCCGGCGCAAGCTGGAACGGACCGCACGTGACGGCGAGCGGGCCAAGAGCGACCTCATTCAGGCGAACCTGCGTCTCGTCGTGTCGATCGCCAAGCGCTACGTCGGCCGTGGGATGCAGCTGCTCGACATCATCCAGGAGGGCAACCTCGGGCTGATGCGGGCGGTCGAGAAGTTCGACTACACGAAGGGCTTCAAGTTCTCGACGTACGCCACGTGGTGGATCCGCCAGGCGATCACCCGTGCCATCGCCGACCAGGCCCGGACGATCCGCATCCCCGTCCACATGGTCGAGTCGATCAACCGGGTGCACCGGATCCAGCGCCAGATGCTCCAGGAGCTCGAGCGGGAGCCGAGCATCGAGGAACTGGCCGTCAAGGTCGACATGACGCCGGACCGGGTGCGCGAGATCATGCGCATCTCCCAGGACCCGCTCTCGCTGGACTCGCCCGTCGGCGAGACCGACGACTCCAACCTCTCCGACTTCATCGAGGACACGCAGGCCGACGCCCCCGCCGAGATGGCTGCCCGCAACATGTTGGGCAAGGCCGTGGTCGAGGCGCTGTCGGAGCTGAGCGACCGGGAGAAGGAGGTCGTGCGGCTCCGCTTCGGGCTGGACGACGGCCAGGCCCGCACCCTCGAGGAGGTGGGCAAGGAGTTCGGCGTGACCCGCGAGCGCATCCGCCAGATCGAGGCCAAGACCCTCGCCAAGCTGCGCAACCCCCACCGCAGCCAGAAGCTCCGCGACTACCTCGACGGCGACTGAACCGCTCCACCTCGGGCTCACAGCGCGGCCCGAACCAGGTTCGTGGCCAGGATGGCCCGCTGCTACGTTGATGACTCGCCTTCGGGGGTAGCTCAGCCGGCAGAGCGTCTGACTGTTAATCAGAATGTCGTGGGTTCGAGCCCCACCCCCCGAGCCAAACCGCAGCACCCGGATCGCCAGGCTCTCGAGCCTGGCGGCTCCCGTTTTGAGGGGAACAGCGCAGCGGCGGAGCATCTGACCTGTTCATCAGAATGTCGTGGGTTCGAGCCCCACCCCCCGAGCCAACCGCAGCACCAGGATCGCCAGGCTCTCGAGCCTGGCGGCTCCCGTTTTGAGTGCCCGAGCGCGCGGTTCCGGTGGCCGTGGGGCTGGTCGGTAGGGTGCCGACGTGGGCGAACGAGGGGAGCGCCGGGGGCGGCGACAGGGCGAGCGGCGGGGCTGGGTGATCGTGGCCATTCCTGTGCTGCAGTTCGCGCTGGCCGGGGTGGCCGCGCTGGTGATCGTCGGGCTTGCCGTGTCGGTGGCGTCGAGGCGGGTCGGCGAACGCGAGGCGATCGTGGATGCCCGATCGGAGGCGCTGGCCAAGGGCCAGGCGGTGGTCCAGCCGGCCGTCACCGATGCGCTGTTGAAGGTCGACCCGGACACGGCCGAGGCGCTCGACAAGATCGTGCGCAAGCAGGTGCTGTCGTCATCGATCGTCCGGGTGAAGATCTGGCGGGCCGACGGGACGATCCTCTACTCCGACGAGGAGCGCTTGATCGGCGCCCGCTATCCCCTCGGGGCGGAGGAGGTCGAGGCGCTCCGCAAGGACCGCGTGCAGGCCGAGGTGAGCGACCTCCAGCGGCCGGAGAACCGGTTCGAGCGTCCGGCGAAGAAGCTCCTCGAGGTGTACCTCCCGATCCGGACCCCAGATGGGACGCGGGTCTTGTTCGAGACCTACTTCCGCTACGACGCGGTGGTGAGCTCGGGGCAGGAGGTGTGGCGGGCCTTCGCCCCGCTCAGCCTCGGATCCCTGGTCATCCTCGAACTGGTCCAGATCCCGCTGGCCTGGGGGCTCGCCCGCCGGCTTCGCCGCCGCCAGATCGAACGTGAGCGACTGCTCGACCGGGCGATCGGGGCGTCGGCCCACGAGCGTCGCCGGATCGCCGCGGATCTCCACGACGGCGTCGTCCAGGACCTGGCCGGCGTGTCGTACGCGCTCGCCGCTGCCGCGCGCCAGCCCGACGGCCCGTCCCCCGAAGCGCTCGATTCGGCGGCGGCATCGGTGCGATCGAGCATCGAGGCGCTGCGGACCCTCCTGGTCGAGATCTACCCGCCGGACCTGGCCCAGGAAGGGCTCGCGCCCGCCATCGACGACCTCCTGTCACGCGCCACGGCCGCGGGGGTCGAGACCCACGTGGACACGTCGACGCTCGCAGCGAACCTGCCCCGTCCCGTCGCCGAACTGCTGTACCGAACGGTCCAGGAGGCGCTCCGCAACGTCGTGGGCCACGCGTCGGCCACGAACGCGACGGTCTCCGTCGGAGTGGACGGCTCGTCGGCCTTCGCTGAGGTGGTCGACGACGGCTCCGGGTTCGATGTCGAGGCGACCTCGGCATCGCGACCCGATGAGGGCCACGTCGGGCTGCGCGGGCTGCGGGACCTGGCCGGCGACGTCGGCGGTCGCCTCACCATCCGTTCGGCGCCCGGCGCCGGCACCACGATCCGCATGGAGGTTCCGATCCGATGATCCGCGTGGTGATCGCCGACGACCACAGCGTCGTGCGCAGCGGTCTCGAACAGCTGCTGCAGACGACCGACGACATCGAGTTGGTGGGCTCGGCGGCCAACGGCGAGGAGGCCGTCCGCCTCGCGGCCGAGCTCGTCCCCGACGTCGTGCTCATGGATCTGTCGATGCCCGAGGTCGACGGCGTGCAGGCCACGCGCCGCATCATCGAGGCCACACCGACCGCCCAGGTGGTGGTGCTCACCTCGTTCTCCGACAAGCAGTGGATCCTCGACGCGCTCGACGCCGGTGCCTCGGGGTACGTCCTGAAGCACGCATCTCCCGATGAGCTCCTCGACGCCATCCGGGCCGCGCACGCCGGCGGCTCGCCCCTCGACCCGAAGGCGGCCCGAGTCCTGTTGGACGAGCAGCGCTCGGGTGGCCGCAACGGTGGCGTGACCCTGAGCGACCGCGAGGTGCAGGTGCTGCGGCTCGTCGCGTCGGGACTCGCCAACAAGCACATCGCCCGCAAGCTGGGGATCGCCGAGCGCACCGTGAAGGCGCACCTCACCAACATCTTCCAGCGCCTCGGCGTCACCGACCGCACCCAAGCGGCGCTGTGGGCAAGGGACCACCTGCCGCCCGAACAGCTGCGCCTCGATCCCTGACGCGCCGATGGGGCACCGACGTTGGTCGGTGCCCCATCGGGCGGGGGGCGGGCGGGTGGTCGGACCCGTGGTGGGGAGGGTCCGGCGTACGGAGGGTTCAGTCGTCTCCCCCGTGGCCTCCGTGGCCACCACCGGTGTCGTCGCCGCCACCGCCACCGCCGCCGCCGCCGCCGCCGTGGCCACCATCATCGGTCCGGGGAGCGATGGTCGTCGTCGTGCCGGGCGTCGTCACGGTTGGGGTGCCACCGCCGGGGCCGCTGTGGCCGCCATCGTCGCCGGCATCGTGGCCGGCGGGGTCGTCGGTGGTGCCGGTGGGGCGGTCGCCGCCGTGGTCGTCACCGACGTCGTGGCCGGCGGGGTCGTCGGTGGTGCCGGTGGGGCGGTCGCCGCCGTGGTCGTCACCGA
>JAOBWM010000103.1 GCA_025463365.1 Acidimicrobiales bacterium | reverse complement strand
CGATGGGTACCGTCTAGGGGCTCGACGTCGTGGCGGATCGTTCCGCCCACCCTGCGGCCCGCGCCATTCCCCACCTCCCGCCCGGAGCCCGCCATGCCCGCCCGTCCCGCGCGACGCGTCCCGTCGGTCGCGCTCGCCCTCCTCGCCCTCGTCGCGCCCGCTTGCTCCCACGGGACCGCCGGCGTGGGTGCCACGACCGCGCCCGCCGGGGCACGGACCCGCCCGGCAACGGCCGTGACGGCAACGGCCCTGACGGCCAACGATCTCGCCGTGCCACTCGCCGCCGCGCTGAAGGCCCACGATCGCGCCGCCTTCCTGGCGTTCGCGGCCGGTTCCGCCCAGCCGGCCATGGCGAACTGGTGGGACAACCTCGACGCCATCGGCTTCGACACCGGAGCGGCGTCGGGTCCGACGGGCGACGGGTCCGTGACCCGACTCGACGCCCACGGACGGGGCACGGTCACCCTCGAGATCGGGGTGCACAGCCCGCTCGACCCCACCCGCCGGGACGGCGATCCCATCCACACCACCCGGCCGTCCGTGCCCTCGACCCGCTACGACCTGGATGTCCAGCTCGCAACGGTCGGGCGCCACCCCACCATCACGTCTTGGCGGCCGCACGACGTGGTGGCGCCCTGGGACGGGCCGAAGCTCTACGTCCGCAAGGATCGCAACGTCGTGGTGGCCGGCCTCGAGTCGGACGCGGCCCGGGTCGATGCGGCGGTCGCCGACGCGCAGGCGGCTGCGGCGTGGACGATCGACTTCTTCCACGACCGCTTCGAGCCGCTGGTCCGGCAGGCGGGCTTCGTGGTGTTCGTGACCACCGACCCGACCACGTCGGCCGGTTGGTTCCCGAAGCCGGCTGACCTGAAGGGATGGTTCGGCGATCGCACAGCCGCGGCGTTCCCGCTCGCCGGCCAAGCGGGGAAGCGCGAAGGACCCGGCGAGGCGCCGATCGGCGGGGCTCGGGTCGTCGTGCCGGGGACCCAGATCGGGGACGGCCTCCGAGCCACGTTGGTCCACGAGTTCACCCATGTCCTCTACGCGCCCGACGGTCGATGGCACTCGCCTGGCGGATCGACCATGCCGGCCTGGGTTCCCGAGGGCGCGGCGCGCCTCGTCGAGGCCACCTACGTCGCCCACAACCCCGACGCCTACTACGACACGACCGCCATCCGTGCGCAGATCCAGCAGTGCGCGCAGGAGGACCTCCTCCACGATGTGCCACCCAGCGACGCCGAGGTCTACGGCGGCGGCGACCGCCAGAGCGAGTGTGCGTACGACGTCTCGGCCGCGCTGCTCGCCTCGCTCGGCCGGACGGTCGATGCGAACAACCTGTGGCAGTCGATCCAGCTCGCCGTGGTCCACGACTCGGCCCCGTGGACCTACGTGGTGGAGTCGACGCAGGGCGCGGCGGTCCGGTACCACGCGACCGCCGAGATGCAGCTCCTCGCGCTCCAGAACTTCCACACGTTCTACGGCGTGTAGCGCCGCAGCCTGCATCCTTTGCACGGTCTCGGGCCCGCCCCCCCGCTCGTGGCAGCGCCGATCTCCAAGCCGACTCCGGCGCCCCGCGGAGCGGGCTCGGTGATGGTCAGCGGGCCCGGTGATGGTCAGCGGGCTCGGTGATGGTCAGCCGGCTCGGCGGCCGCGGCCGGCACGGCTCATGTTGCGGCGGGACTCGAGGAAGTCGACCAGGACGTAGTCGCCCAGCGTGTCGGGGGTGGTGAAGAACGCGCGGCCCCGGTTGAGCTCGGTGAGCCGCTCGATGAACCGCTGAAGGTAGGGCGTGGCATCGAGCATGAACGTGTTGATCCGGATGCCCTCGCGGGTGGCGCGCAGGACCTCGTGCAGGGTCGCATCCACCGTCTCTTGCACCGGCGGGTAGTGGAACACCGGATCGCCGCTCGGGGTGAGGTGGGCGGTGGGCTCGCCGTCGGTGATCATGATGATCTGCTTGGTGCCGTGCTCCTTGGCCAGCATCCGGCGGGCGAGCATGAAGCCGTGCTGCATGTTGGTGCCGTACACGTAGTCCCAGCTGACCTCGGGCAGCTCGCGCGGCTCGATCACGCGGGCCACCTCGCTGAAGCCGACGAGCCCGAGGTAGTCGCGCGGGTAGCGGGTGGAGATCAGCGAGTGCAGCGCCATCGCCACCTTCTTGGCGGCGAGGAAGTTGTCGCGCATGGGCATCGACAGCGACAGGTCGACCATCAGCACGGTGGCCGACCGCACCGACTGCTCGGTCTGCTCGATCTCGAAGTCGTCGGGTGAGAGCGTCACGGGCGTGCCCCCGCCGGACCGAGCCACCGCGTTGCGGATGGTGCGCTCGATGTGGAGGTTGAACGGGTCGCCGAACTCGTAGGGCTTGGTGTCCATCGACCGCTCGTGGCCTAGGCCGGTGCGGAGCAGCTCGTGCTGGCCCAGCTTGTCGCGGGCGAGCTTGGAGAAGAGGTCCTCCAGCGCGTGCTTGCCGACCCGGCGCAGGCCCTCGGGCGTGAGCTCGTAGCGGCCCTCGCGGTTCTCGATGAGGCCGGCTTCCTCGAGCATGCGGGCCAGCTCGGCCATCTTCTCCAGGCTGCCGGCGGCTTGGTCTCCGAGGAGGTGGCGGGCGCGGTCGAGGTCGATCTCAGCCAGCGCCCCTGGGTTGGCGGCGCCCCGCATGAGCTGCTCGATCTGGTCGAGCTCGCCCAGCTCGTTCATGATCGCGGCGGCGTCGGCGAAGCCCAGCGGGTCCTGGCCCGAGAAGTCGTAGCGGCGGTTCCAGCCGAGGTCGGGGAACGCCTGCTGCAGGTTCGCCGACAGCTGGTCCATCTCCCAGCGCAGGTCCATGTCCTCCAGCAGCTGCTCGGAGAGGCCCTGCAGCTGGGCCCGCTGCTCGGGCGTCATCGAGTTGAGCATGGCTTGCATGGCGGCCATCCGACGGGCCATCAGCTCGAGGAGCTCGTCGAGATCGGCCGGGTTCTCGGGGAAGAACTCCTCGCCGTACTTCGCCATGAACTCGGCGAACGCCGGCTCGCGACCGGCGGCGCGGTCCTGGAGCATCTGGTTGAGGTCGGCGAGCATGTCCTTCGTGCGGGCCAGCGCCTCCGGGGACACGTCGCTCATGGCGCCCGCCATCTGGTTGAACCACCGCTGGGCGAGCTGTTGGCGCAACTGGGCCGTGAGCTCCTCGAACTTCTCGCGGGCCTCGCTGGAGGTGAAGTCGTACTCGGAGAGCTCGCGGACCATCCCGGCCAGGTCGGGGGGCAGGAAGTCGAGCTTGGTCTGGCGCTCCGAAACCGCTTCGTCGGTCACCTCCTTGCGGCGCGCGTCGCCCGACTCCGCTGCTTCGCGGGCCAGGTCGTCGAGCGCGGCGCGCTCCATGTCGACCACCTCGCGCAGCTGCTCGGCGATGTCGTCGTAGACGCCGCCGAGGTCGTAGTTCTCGAGGCGCTCGCGCCGTTGCTCCCGCAGGCGCTCCATCAGCTCGCGCATGCCCTGGACGTGCTCGCCGTTGCGGTCGTCGAACCCGGTGTTGAGCATCCGCCGCAGGGCGGCGTTGAGGTCGCCGTGGTAGAGGACGTCGTCGTTGATCTCGCTCAGGATCGCGTCGGCATCGAGGTCGAACCCCACCTGCGTGCCGTCCCACGCCGAGTAGCGGAACCGCGATCGACGATGAGGCAGGCGCACCGAGCCGAGGCTAGGCCGCTCCCTCACCGTTGGTGCCCCGGTGGTCATCCCAACCCGGCCCACGGCCGCGACCGCACCGTTCCGGACGAGAACGACGGCCCAGCCGTTCCGGTTCAGGATCATCCCGCAGGCGGCGACGACCCTGAACGAGAACCACGGGCCACCAGCTCGGTTGTGGGGGTGGGGTGCGAGGATGGGGCGTGACGTTTCCGGAGGGGTTCTCGTGGGGGGCCGCGCTACCGAGCGTGGTGGCGGAGGGCTCGGCGCCGCGGTCCGACGTGGGCGACTGGGTCCGGGAGGGTCGACTGCCCGAGGCGATGGGCGCGGGCAACGGGTTCGCGTCGGCGTACCTCGACGACCTCGCCCTCCTCCGCGAGCACGGGTTCACCGACGTGCGGCTCACCCTCGACTGGACCCGACTGGAACCGGCCGACGGCCGCCACGACGGCGAGGCGGTCGAACACCTCCGGCACGTGCTCGAGGCGGCCCGGGTCGGCGGCCGGCGCGCGTGGGGATGCCTGGTCGACGGACCGCTGCCGGGATGGTTCGCCCACGACGAACGGGGCTTCGCCGACGAGAAGAGCCGCCGGTACTACTGGGATCGCCACGTCGAGTTCGTCGGCGAGACGTTCGGCGACCTCGTCCACGGGTGGGTCCCCGTCCACGAACCGAGCCGCTGGGCCCGCCGCGGCTGGCTCGAGGGCACCCGGCCGCCCGGTGCGGTCGACGACGCTGAGGCGTTCGCCGCCGCGTTGGAGGCCATCCACCTCGCGTCCGTGTCGGCTGCGCTCCGCCTCCGCCAGGACGGTCAGCCGGTCACCAGCTCGGAGTGGTTTGCCCCGGTGTTCGCCGCTCGAGTCGATCCGGGCGCGCCGATCACGGCTGAGGCCCAGGCCATGGCGTCGGTGGTCGACGAGACGTTGCGCCGGTGCTGGCTGCGCATGGTGCAGGAGGAGACCTTGGTGGTCCCTGGCCGCCCGCCGGTGGCCGTGCCCGGCGCACGCGGCGCGTTCGACCGGTTCGGCTTCTCGTACCGCCACGCCGTCGCCGTGCGGGGCGACGGGGCCCTGCTCCCGTACCCCCAGACGCTCCCGACGGGCGCGACCGGTCAGGTCGACTGGGCCGAGGGCTTGGGCATCGTGCTCCACCAACTGGCCGAGGTGGCACCGGACCGCCCGCTCATGGTGACGGGCGTCGGCATGGAGACCGCGGACGAGGGACGGCGCGAGGAGAACCTGCGCGACCTGCTGGCGATCGCCGCCGACGCGGTAGCCGGGGGCATCGACCTGCGCGGCCTGTGGTG
>JAOBWM010000078.1 GCA_025463365.1 Acidimicrobiales bacterium | reverse complement strand
GGACCCCCGTGAGCCAGCCCGCCACCTCGGTGGCCCGCTCGGCATCGACGTCGCACACCGCCACCACCCGATACCGAGCCCGCAGCTCGTGGAACGCCAACAGGTGCATGCGCCCGATGCCGAGCCCCACGATCGCCACCCGAACCCGATCGTCGCTCTCGGCCTCGGTCGCCCCGTCGCTCACGCGGCCCAGCATGCCCGACGAGCCCGACCTCGTGGACCCTGGGAGAACGTCCGCAAGCCCGACGCGGAGTCAGTAGGTTGCGGGTGGCCCCGACGGTGGGCCGGCGGTCGAGGGGGATCGATGCGACGGTTCGGTGCGGTGCTGGTGGTTGTTGCGCTGGCGACGGGTGCGGCGGCGTGCTCGAGCGGTTCGGGCGGCGGGTCGTCGGCCCAGGATGCTCCCGGTGGCGGCCGAGACGGCGCGCCGACGACAGCCGAGCAGGCGGGACTCATCCCGAAGGCCCAGTGGGAGGTGCGCCAGGCCGACTACCTGACGTTTGCCGCCGCCAGGCCCCAGGACGGCGGACGTCCGCTCACGCTCCTGGCCCACGCCGAGGCGGATCGGCTGGCGGGCAAGACCCCGGATCTCTCAGCCGCCAGCGTGGAGCTGTTCGAGCCGATGTTCGAGAAGCTGACGACGTTCCAGGACACCGGCGACTTCGACATCAACGAGCTGCTCACGCTCTACCTCCGGTTCGGCAAGGACCTGCCGCCGAAGGTGCATGACGCCATCGAGGAGCGCCTCCTCGGCTTCAAGTACTGGTGGACCGAGCCGACGCCCAAGGGCGTGATCGACAGCCAGTACTACTGGACCGAGAACCACCAGATCATCTACCTGGCCGACGAGTTCGTGGCCGGCCAGGCCTTCCCGAACACCTCGTTCGCCAACAGCGGGATGACCGGCAAGCAGCACATGGCCCACGCCAAGGACCGACTGGCCACGTGGTTCGCGCTGCGGGCGCGCTTCGGGTTCAGCGAATGGCTCTCGAACGTCTACTGGACCGAGGACATGAAGGGCCTGCTGCTGCTCGCCGAGTTCGCCGACGACCCTGGCCTCGCCCGCGAAGCGTCGATGATGCTCGACCTGTTGTTCGTGGAGCTCGCCGGCCACGTCGAGCGGGGCACGTTCGGCAGCACCCACGGCCGGACCTACCAGAAGGACAAGCTCGAAGGCATCGACGAGGACACGTTCTCCATCGCCAAGATGGTCTTCGACCGCACGCCGATCCCCTACGCCAACGACGACAACGCGACCCTCCTCGCCGTGGCCCAGCGGTACCGGCCGCCGGAGGTCGCTCGCAAGATCGCGGCGTCCGACAAGGCGACGGTCTTCCGCCTCCGCGCCGGGCTTCCGCTCGACCCCACCGCTCCCGTCGACCCGAAGGTGAAGGCCCCTTATGGCCTGTCGTTCACCGGCGAGAAGGGCCTCATGGCCTGGTGGGGCATGGGCGCCCAGTTCCCGTGGCAGGTGGCCCCGCTGTCGGTCGACACGGTCAAGAAGTACGACCTCTTCAAGACCACGAACTTCAAGCAGGCCTCCGACCTCGAACCGGTGGTCAAGGACGCCGACGACGCCACCGTCCGCAACCTGGCCCACTCGCTCGCGGTCCAGGTGAACCCCGGCCTCCTCTCGCAGGTGAACACGTACACCTGGCGCTCGCCGGGCGTCATGCTGTCGACCGCCCAGGACTGGCGACCGGGCCAGCGCGGCGAGCAGGACCACATCTCCCAGGTGACCATGGGCCCCGAAGCGCTCGTGTTCACCCAGCACCCCCGCGAGAAGGCGACGTCCGGGGACGACCCCGGCAACGGCGGGTCGTTCACCGGCGACGGTGCCATGCCCCGCTCCGCGCAGGACGAGAACGTCGCCGTCAGCGTCTACGCGCCCCAGTACGACGGCGGAGGTGGCATCGGCTCGGGGGCCTACGCCTTCACCTACGAGCCCTACACCCACGCCTACTTCCCCACCGAGAAGTTCGACGAGGTGGTGCAGCGCGCCGGCTGGACCCTGGCTCGCAAGGACGACGGGTTCGTGGCGCTGTGGTCGCAGCGGCCGACCACGTGGGCCGACCACACCGGCGAGAAGACCACCGTGGAGCTCACCAAGCCCTACGACCTCGTGGCCCGGGGCGGCCCGGACAACGTCTGGATCACCGAGGTCGCCCAGGCATCCGACTATGCCAAGGCCGGCGACGACACCAAGGCCCGGTTCGACGCCTTCGTCGACGCCATCACGGGGGCCCAGATCCACGTGTCCCGGTCGGATGTGTCGAGCTGCCCCACCGTTGGACTGTGCCCCTACGGCCCCGACGCAGCCAGGAGCTCAGGCCCCGACGGCGGTGCGCTCGTGGACTACCAGTCGCCCTCACGGGGCCTGGTCACGTTCGGCTGGTTGCCGAAGGAGGCTGGCGACGCCGCGCTCCCGCCGTTGGTGGTCGACGGCAAGACGATCGACCTCCACCCCGAAGACCTCGCCTGGGACGCGCCCTACGCCACCGCGAAGTGGGACTCCCAGGTCTTCCACGCCGAGCTCGACGGCGCGTCGCTCGACCTCGACTTCAACAAGGTCACGCGCCGCACCACCCGCTGAGGGCGCCCGCATGCAGCGGAGGACCACACCCGAACTCGTTCGGGGTCGGGTCGGGCTCGGTCAGGCGTTGACGGGGTGGCGAAGGGTGAGGTCGGCGCATTCGGCGCAGATCTCCGGCGGGATCACGCCGGCCTTCATGAGCAGGCCGAAGGCCTTGCAACCGAGGCAGAAGCCGAACACCGACTCCAGGGTTGCCGCGACGGTGATCATGGCCACCAGCACGAGGGCGAACGTGGTGGCCCCGAAGGCGAAGTGGGCCACCGCGGCGGTGACCGAGAGGGTGGCGCCGATGCCCTGGGCGAAGCGCTTGGGCGGGCCTGGGACGAGGCGGGGAGCCACCGGGAGGGCGGGCGTGAGCACCCGGGTGACGAACTGGCCCAGCGGGCTGAGCGTCGGTCCTGTGGCCACCCGGGCGGCGAAGCCGTAGGCCAGGGGCGCGATCAGCCAGGTCTGGTGGAACCCGAGGATCACCAGCGTGAGCAGGACGACGCCACCGGCCACGAGGCGCGCCGACACCTCGTTCACCGGGTTCGGGAAGCGGAACAACGTCTTCACGTCCGAAACCCTACCCAGCGGGTCAGGAATTGCACCCGACCAGGCTGGGCGCCTCGGGCCAGGTTCAGCGGACGAGGGACTTGAAGCGTTCGACGGGCTGCTCGAGGAGGTACCAGCTGGCCGCCGCGAACAGGCTGCCGACACCCAGGCCGACGCCGAGGAGGAGCAGCAGGTTGGTGTCGCCGCCGAACGAGTGGGCCCAGCCCGGCCAGGCGACCTGACCGGTGATCCCGTTGCGGTTCTCGATCACCCGCTTCATCCAGTCGAAGTGCCAGAGGTAGAGGCCATAGGACACCATGCCGATCCAGGCCACGGGCCGGGTGCGCAGCAGCCAGCGCACCGCACCGCGGTCCTGCGGGCCGAACACCACCGGCACCAGCAGGAGGGCGGTGACCAGGCCGAGGACGAGCTGGCGCTGCTGCCAGAACCAGCCGCGGTACCCCTCGGCGAACGAGGCCGGCCCGACGCGGGCCGCGTACCAGGCGAACAGGGCGATGCCGGCCACCCACCACACCTCGCCGATGGAGGCCAGCCGATCGACCCGGGCCCGCAGCCGCCCGTCGGTGGACGCCCACGCCGACACCACGGCGATGGCCATGCCGACCGCGAACAGATCGATGTTGGTCGGCAGCCACTGGAACGACAGCCCCCGCCACCTGGGGTTGCGATGGGAGATGAGCTGGCGGGCGACGAAGCCCGAGGCGTAGAGCGCGGCGCAGGCTCCCAGTTGCAGGGTGGCGACGGCTCGGGGGGTGCTCCCCCGCTTGACGAGCCGGCACAGGGCGCCGGCCAGGACGGGAACCATCAGATAGAAGGTCACCTCGGTGCACAGGCTCCACGCCTGGACGAGCCCACCGAGCGTGGTGGTGCTCGAGTAGATCTGGGCAAAGAGGTAGTACCGCCACCAGTCGTGGCCGAGATCGAAGTTGCCCAGGTACCAGAAGAACGTGAGGGCCAACCAGTACGCGGGCACGAGGCGCAGCAGCCGCCGCCAGAAGAACGCCCGGGCCCGGATCGGCGCCCGGCCGGCGAGGTGGGCGACCACGTAGGGCCGATAGATCAAGAACCCGGAGATGACGAAGAACACGGCCACGCCGCTGTCGAGGACCGATGCCGTGCGGTGCACGAACCCGGGCGACCGGCTCTCGCCGGCCAGGCTCGATGCGTGGTGCACCACCACCATCACCGCGGCCAACGCCCGCAATCCCTCGAAGCATGGGAAGTGCACTCGGCCCGGGGCCGCGGCAGGCTCGACCGCCGCGGGGGTCGGGGACTCGGTCGTCGTCTCCACGGCGGACGAGTCTGCCAGGGTCAGAAGTCGGGCTCGGCGGGCGGCGTCGGAGCCCCAGCCGCGGCCGTCGTCGGGCCGTCGAGATCGTCACCGCCACCACCGTTGCCGCCACCCTCGAGCTCCTCGGGGGTCATGAGGACGTCGCGGGCCTTGGATCCGGTGGACGGCCCGACCACGCCGCGCTCTTCGAGCAGGTCCATGATGCGGCCGGCGCGGGCGAAGCCGATGCGGAGCTTGCGCTGGAGCATCGACGTGGAGCCGAGTTGGCTCCGGACCACGAGCTCGGTGGCCTGGGCGAGCAGGTCGTCGTCGTCACCGTCACCGGTGCCCGCTCCCCCGCCGCCGAAGGTCGAACCCGAGGTGCCGGCATCGTCGTCGGTGCCCTGCACGTCCGCGGCGTAGGTGAGGTCCGGCGTCTGGCGCTTCCAGAAGGCCGCGATGTTGCGGACCTCCTCCTCGGTGACCCAGGAGCCCTGGACGCGCTGGGCCACCGACGACGCAGGGCCGAGCAGCAACATGTCGCCCTTGCCGAGCAGCCGCTCGGCACCGGTCTGGTCGAGGATGACCCGCGAGTCGGTGGAGCTCGACACCGCGAACGCGAGGCGGGCCGGCACGTTGGCCTTGATGAGGCCGGTGATCACGTTGACCGACGGCCGCTGGGTGGCGATGACGAGGTGGATGCCCACGGCCCGCGCCATCTGGGCGAGGCGACAGATCGACTCCTCGACGTCACGAGCCGCGACCATCATGAGGTCGGCCAGCTCGTCGATCACGACCAGGATGAACGGCATGCGCTGGTAGTTGGTGACCGACTCGGCATCGGGGCCGAGCGCCTCGGCATGGGGGTCGACGAGGTCGCCACGGTCGAACGCGGCGTTGTAGCCGGTGATGTCGCGGAAGCCGCACTCGGCGAGCAGGTCGTAGCGGCGCTCCATCTCCCGCACCGCCCAGGCGAGCGCGTTGGCGGCCTTCTTGGGGACGGTCACGACCTCGGTGAGCAGGTGGGGCAGCTTGTTGTACTGCCCCATCTCGACCCGCTTCGGGTCGACGAGGATCATCCGCACCTGATCGGGCGTCGACCGCATGAGGATCGAGGTGAGCAACGAGTTGAGGCAGGACGACTTGCCGGCGCCGGTGGCGCCGGCGATGAGGATGTGGGGCATCGCGGCGAGGTTCGCCATGATCGCCTTGCCGTCGATGTCACGCCCGATGGCGACCTCGAGCGGATGGGTCGCGGCCCGGGCCTCGGCGCTCATCAAGATGTCGCCCACCGTGACGAGCTGCTTGCGCACGTTGGGGATCTCGACGCCGATCGCCTGCTTGCCGGGGATCGGCGCCAGGATGCGAACGTCGGGCGTGGCCATCGCGTAGGCGATGTCCTTGTGGAGGCTGGTGACCCGGGCGACCTTGACGCCGGGGCCGAGCTCCAGCTCGTAGCGGGTGACGGTGGGACCGACCGTCATGCCGACCAGGCGGGTCTCCACGCCATGCTCGGCGAGGGCGTGCTCGAGCCGCTGGCCCGTCTCCTCGACCAGCTTGCGGTCGACGCTCTGGTTCCCCGAGCGATCCAGCAGCTTGGCCGGAGGGAGCTTCCACGCGGAGGGCTGGGTGCCCGGCGGGAGCGAGATCTCGAGCTGGGTGGGCGCGACCTCGGCCTCGGGATCGGGCGTGATCTTCGGCTTGCGGGTGCGCTTGGCCTTGGCGGTGGGCGCTCCCGGGTCCTCGTCCTGGTCGTAGAAGCCGCTCGGCGCCGCACCGGGGGCCGCGGCGCCGGGTTCGCGCAGGTCGATCTCGTCAGGCCCGGTGAACGCGACCTCACCGCCGTCGACGGCATCAGCGCCCTCGCCCCCGAGCTCGAACAGTCGTCCGACGGCGCGCTTGGCCGCACTGCCGACCGGGCGGGCACCCGTGGCGATCCCGGCCGCGCTGCGACCGACGACGGCGCGGATCGTGGTGCGTGTGACCACCAGCGCGCCGGCGCACCCGACCGCACCGAGGAGCAGCGACGAGCCCAACGGCCCGATGGCGGCGCGCAGCGGGACGCCGATCAGCGCGCCGAGGTAGCCGGCGCTGTCGGCCATGGCATCGCCGCCGTCGGCGAAGTGCGGGGCCCGACGGGCGAGGTGCAACAGGCCCAACCCGGCCACCGCGAGCAACGTACCGCCGAGCGCGGCCCGGGCGAAGGGGTGGGCGGCGACGAAGGGATCTTCGGGCTCGGCACCCATGACCCGCGTGGGATCGGCGACGCCAGCAGCGGCGGCGGCTGACGGCGGGCGGACGCCCCGGATGAGGAGGATCCCCACCCCGACCAGCACCACGGGGGCCAGGATCCGGGCCGCGCCGACAGCCAGGCCGACCCCATCGGCCACGCCTCGGCCGACCGGACCCGCCGCATCGGCGTAGATCCCGAGTCCGGCGACGAGCCCGAGCACCACGCAGACCAGGCCGGCGAAGTCGGCGCCGTGACCGCGGCTGGCTGCCGCGAGCACGTCGAGCAGGCGGTCGCCGATCCCTCGGCGGGGAGGCGAGGCCGGGGCCTTCGGGGCGCGCCCCGCCGACGTGGGCTTCTTGGCCGGAGGGCGCTTCGAGGAAGTCCGGGAGGCAGGCTTCTTCTTCGCCCCCGAGCGGCTCGGGGTCCGTCGGGTGGCGGTCACAGTGGCAAAACGCTACCAGCGACCCCTGACAACCCTGGGGAGGGTCCCAGTCAGGAGTCCGCCAGGAACCCGTCGCAGGCCAGGTGGGACAACAAGGAAGCCGACTTCTGGGCCGATGACAAGAAGGCCCCCACATCGTCGGTCCCGAAGGCCGCGGACCCGTCGTCCACGATCCGGTGCACCGTGTCGCGACTGGTCGCAAAGGTGGCCTGGTCGGCCGTGGAGAAGAGCGCCCGGTCCGGCCACGCCCGGTCCACCACCCGCTCGAACTCCACCACGTCGGCGTAGCTGGTGACGGGGGCGGTGGCGTCGAAGATCGGTGGCGTGGTGGTCTTGGCGAGGCTGCGGGTCAGGGAGATCACCAGCTCGGCCTGCTCGCGGAGCTTGGCGAAGTCGACCACGTCCACGTCGTCCTGGGCGGTGTGGTAGCAGCCACCGCTGGAGTCGCCGAAGAAGACCGTGGGGACCTTGGCCTTGACGAACGGCGCGTGGTCGCTCCGACCCTCACCGAAGACGACGCTGAGCGACAACACGTCGAGCGGGGTCGCGGCGTCGGCGGCGTCGACCGCTTGGCGCAGGCGGGTCCCCCCGGTCTCGGGCCCCACGGCGAACGTCGTCGTCCGAAGCCCGGGCGTGAGGTTCGCGCCCAAGATGTCGAGGTTCACGTAGGTGATCGCTGTCGCGAGCGGGAACAGCGGGTGGGCCACGTAGTAGTTGGACCCGAGGTCCTGCTGCTCCTCGCCGTCCCACAACACGACCACGACCGTCCGCCGGGCCGGAGCCTCGTGGAGGCGACGGGCCAGCTGGAGCACCGTGGCCACGCCGGACGCGTTGTCGGTGGCACCGTTGCACAGGGTGTCGGCCGGCACCGCGGTGCGACACGAGTGGCCCAGGTGGTCGTAGTGGGCGCCGACCATGACGTACCGGCCGTCGGGGTTCGTCCCCCGGATGACGGCGAGCACGTTGGCCCGGCCGCCGAAGCGCTGGAGGTAGCTCCCGGCGCCCGTGGACGAGGTGTTGGCGCCGGTGCTGATCGAGCGGAGCTGGCCCACGATCCAGTCGCGGGCCTTGACGCCGCCCGGCTCGCCCGATCGACGCCCGTCGAAGTCGGCCGAGGCCAAGATGCCGACATCGCGGGGCAGACAAGCCGCACATCCGAGCGCCACCACGGCCAGCACAGCCGCTGCCGCGAGGGAGCGGCCGCGCTGGCGCGTCGTTCGATGCATCGTCACCTGGCCGCCCGGACTCAGAGCGACATCACCACGGGCACGATCATCGGCCGGCGCTTGGTCCGGTCGCTCACGAACTTGCCGGCTGCCTTGCGCACGATCCGCTGGAGGCTCTCGACGTCGGAGTCGCCCTTGCCCAGGGCGGAGAGGAGCTGCTGGGCGATGACCCCGCGCATCTCGTCGAGCAGGTCCTCGGCCTCGGCGGCGTAGATCCAGCCGCGCGTGATGACCTCGGGACCGGTGACCATCTCACCGGTGTCGTGGTCGACGGTTGCGATCACCACCACCACGCCCTCCTCGGCCAGCACCTTGCGGTCCCGGATGACGCCGTGGCCGACGTCGCCGACGATGCCGTCGACGTACACGTACGACGCCGGTACCCGGCCCGTGCGGGCCAGGCCCTTGTCCGACAGTGTGACCTTGTCGCCGTCCTCGCAGATGAGCACGTTCGAATCGGCCACGCCCATGACTCGGGCCAGCTCGGCATGGGCCACCAGGTGGCGGTACTCGCCGTGGACCGGGACGAACCACTCCGGGCGGACGATCGACAGGAGCGTCTTCAGCTCCTCCTGCTTGGCGTGGCCCGTGGCGTGCACGTCCTCGATGCCGGAGTGCACGACCCGGACGCCGAGGCGCACCAGGCCGTCGATCACCTTCGACACGTTCATCTCGTTGCCGGGGATCGGGTGCGACGAGAGGATCACCGTGTCGTGCTCGTCGAGCGTGAGCCAGCGGCTCTCGGCCGACGCCATGAGCGCCAGCGCCGACATCGGCTCGCCCTGGGAACCGGTGGAGATCACGCACACCTTGCCGGGCTCGAGATCCTTGACGTCCTCGATGTCGAGCAGCTTGTCGTCGGGGATCTTGAGCAGGCCCATCTCCTTGGCCAGCCGCACGTTTTTCTTCATCGACAGCCCGAGGGTGGCGACCACGCGCCCCTGGGCGATGGCGGCGTCGGCGATCTGCTGGACCCGGTGCACGTGGCTGGCGAAGCAGGCCGTCACCACGCGACGCCCGGCGTTGGCGGCCATCAGGTCGGTGAGGACCTTGCCGACGGACTTCTCCGAGCGGGAGTGGCCGTGCTGGTCCGCGTTGGTGGAGTCCGACAGGAGGAGCCGCACGCCTTCGTTCTGGGCGATGGCCCCCATCACCGCGAGGTCGGTGAGGCGGCCGTCGACGGGCGTGAGGTCGAGCTTCCAGTCGCCGGTGTGCAGGATCGTTCCCTGAGGCGTGTGGAACGCGGTGGCGAAGCCGTGGGGCACCGAGTGGGTGACCGGGATGAACTCGAGGTCGAAGGGCCCGAACTTCCGGCGCTCACCGTCGCGCACCACGATCAGCTCGGTGCGGTCCATCAGGCCCGCCTCGTCGATGCGGTTCGACGCGAAGCCGAGCGTGAGGGCCGAGCCGATGATCGGGAACGAGAGGTCGCGCAGTGCGTAGGCGAGCGCGCCGTGGTGATCCTCGTGGCCGTGGGTGACGACGCACCCGACGATGTCCTTGGCCCGCGCCTTGAGCCAGGACAGGTCCGGCAGCACGAGGTCGATCCCGAGCATGTCGGCGTCGGGGAACATCAGGCCGCAGTCGAGCAGCATGATCTTGCCGTCGACCTCGATGGCCGCGCAGTTGCGGCCGATCTCGCCGAGGCCGCCGAGGAACGTGACCGAAACAGGCTTGGCCATCAGAGCTCGAACCCAAGCTCGGCGAGGACGGTGCGAGCCGCAGCGTCCGTGCCGTCAGGCGGAGGTCCGAGGGGGAGCCGGCATTCGCCGACGGGTACACCGAGCACGTTCATGGCCACCTTCACCGATTGGGAGAACACGCACGTCTCACTGTTCATGAACCGATAGCTGGGGAGGAGACGCGCGTTGATCTCCCGAGCCGTGGCGACATCGCCCTTGGCGAACGCCGCGAACATCTCTTGTTGCTGCCGGCCGGTCCAGTGGCTGGACACGCCGACGACGCCGACCGCGCCGTAGGCGGCGAAGGCCAGGCTCAGCGGTTCGTCACCGCTGTACACCTCGAAGCCCTCGGGGGCATCCGCGATCAGGG
>JAOBWM010000073.1 GCA_025463365.1 Acidimicrobiales bacterium | reverse complement strand
CACGACGACGTGATCGACGAGGCCGTGACCCGCCGTGGCATCGAGAGCGTGAACGCCCGGTGGGGCAACCTCAGGGCGATCCTCTCGGGCGACTTCCTGCTCGCCAAGGCCTCGGAGATCGCCGCCTCGCTCGGCACCGAGGTGGCCGGGCTGCTGGCCGCCACCATCGGCCGGCTGTGCGAGGGCGAGGTGCTCGAGCTCGACGACGCCTACCAGGTCACCCGCACGGAGGACGCCTACCTCCGGGCGATCGAGGGGAAGACCGCTTCCCTGCTGTCGACCGCGTGCCGCATCGGCGGGATCGCGGGCGGGCTCGACCGGCCCGACATCGACCGGCTCACCGCGTTCGGGCGGGCCTACGGCATGGCCTTCCAGATCGTCGACGACATCCTCGACGTGACCGCCACCGACGAGGAGCTCGGCAAGCCCGCCGGGCACGACCTGAAGGAGGGGGCGTACAACCTCCCCACCCTGCGGGCCCTGGCCGGGTCGTCGGGCGACCAACTGCGAGCGGTCCTCGGCGCGCCCATCGACGGCGAGTCGTGGGAGCGGGCCCGCACCCTCGTGCGCGAGAGCGACGGCATCGACGAGGCTCGCGAGGTCGCGCGTGCCTACGTCGTCGAGGCGGTCGACCTCCTCGCGCCCTTCGAGGACCGCCCCGCGGCCGTGGCCCTTCGGGGAGCGGCGCGGCACCTCGTCGAAGCCATGCCCACCCGAACCGCCTGACCGACCCAGACCGCGGCAGCGGGTCCGCCGTCCGACGCCGGATTCAGGGGCGTGGGGTCACGGTCACGCCGGGGGTGTGGTCGCGCAGGATGGTCGGGGCGCTGCGGTCGTAGCTGGCTCGAAGCTGGTCGCGGAGCGCCGCAGGTGTCGAGGGATCGGCGAGGGTGCGGACGACGGGGAGCACCCGGAACGAGCCCGGCTCGATCCACGTCGGCACACCCTGCACGCCGGCGATGCGCCACCGGCCGTCCTTGCCGCGGATCGCGGTGGCGATCGCGGTCAACCCGTCGCTGCGCGGGACCGCGGCCTGGTTGGCGAGCTGGTTGCCCATGCCCCACACCACGAACCGGCCCGCCACCTGGTCGATCGGCTGCACGACGTGCGCGTGGCACCCGATCACGAGGTCGATGGCGGGCGACGTCAAGATCTGGGCGGCCATGTCGCGCTGGTACGGGCTCGGGTTGGAGTCGTACTCCGTGCCCCAGTGCACGCTGACGACGACGAGGTCGGCGCCCTGCGCCTTGGCCTTCGCGGCGTCGGCCTTGATCCTGGACGGGTCGATCTTGTTCACCGACCAGGGTGCGTCGGCCGGGACCTTGTAGCCGTTGAAGTCGTAGGCGTAGCTGAGGTGGGCCACTCGGACGTTGCGGACGTCGTACATCGTGATCGTGGAGGCCTCCTGCGCCGTGCGGGCCGTGCCGGCGTGGTGGAGGCCGTCCTGGTCGAAGCGGGCGAGGGTGGCGGCGATCCCGTCCCGGCCCCGATCGAGGCTGTGGTTGGAAGCGTTGGAGCAGCCGTCGTAGCCCGCGGCCTTGGCCGCATCGACCAGCTCCACCGGGCCGCCGAACGCGGGGTAGCCGCTCAGGTGCGCCTGGTCGGGGGCCACGGGTGTCTCCATGTGGCAGATGGCGACGTCGGCCGCCGAGATGATGGACTTCATCGGGGCGAGCATGGGGTCGAAGTCGAATCGCTCGTTGACCTCGTGCCCGTAGCGGGCAGCCTGTGCGGTGAGGGGCGTGTGCGGCAACAGGTCACCACCGAACAGCAAGGTGATCGACGCGGGTTGCGGGCCGAGAGGCGATCCAGTGGTCGGAGCCGTCGTCGTGACCGGGGTCGTCGAGGTGGTCGAGGTGGTCGAGGTGGTCGTGGCCGGGCGGGACGTGGTGGAGGCCCCGGTGGACCCCTCGGTGCTCGAGCCGGTTCGGAGGCTCGTCGAGGTCCCGTTGCCCGCGGCCAGCTCCGCCGGCCCTCCGGCACGGCTGGGCACCAGGACGGCGGCCGCCACCGCTACGACCGCGACCAGCACGCCGGTGCCGATGGCGACGCGCCTCCGCACGTGGTGCTCGGACGAGCGCGCCGCGCGCGACGTCGAATCCGGCCCACCCGCGCCCGTCATGGGCCCTCACGCTACGACCGCTCCGGCTGGCCGTACAGTCATCCGATGGCGGTCGCCACCACTACCGGCGCCCCGGGGCGGACCGATCTCGACTGGGGCGTCGCCCGCGGGATCGCCGGCTTCCGCTGGCTGGCTCTCGGCTGGGCCGCGGTGGTCTTCGTGCTGACCCGGGCCGACGTGCAGCGCGCCTACCTGGGATGGGCGCTGCTCGCCGCGGCGCTGGTGGTGACGACGCTGACGACCGAGGCATCGATCCGTCGTCGCCCGGGGCTGTTCCACCCGGCGGCCGTGGTGGTCGAGGTCGCCGTGGGCGTGTCGATGCTGCTGGCCGACGGGGCGGTGTACGACCGCAGCGACCACAGCCAATCCCTCGGGTCGGCATGGCCGCTCGCCGGCGTGCTCGCGGCGGCGACCCTCCTCGGCCCAATCGGTGGCGGCGTGGCCGGCTCGGCGCTCGGGGCGAGCCGCTGGCTGGGAAACCGCCTATCCCACCTCGAGACCATCTCGAGCCTCGCCCTGTTCTCGAGCGGGGTGCTCTACGTGATCGCCGGGACGGCCGCCGGTGCCGTCTGGGCGCGGGTGCAACAGGCCGAGACCGCGATCGCGCGCGGCCGGGCGCGCGAGGAGGTCAGCCGGACCCTGCACGACGGGGTGCTCCAGACGCTCGCGGTCGTGCAGCGACGGGTGCCCGACGGCGAACTGGCCGCGCTGGCGCGCGAGCAGGAGCTCGAACTGCGTGCCTTCCTGGCCGGCGACCGACCCCAGCTCGACCAGCTCGGCGCCGCGCTGCGCCACGTCGCCGCACGCGTGGAGCGCCGGGACGGGCTGCGCGTCGAGGTCCTGCTGGTCGACGAGGACCATCCCACCGTGTCGCCCATGGTCGTCGAAGCCCTCGCCGGCGCCGTCGGCGAGGCGCTCACCAACGCCGCCAAGCATGGCGAGGCAGCGCGGGCAACGGTGTTCGTCGACGTCGAGGACCGGGTCTTCTGCTCGATCAAGGACGACGGCAAGGGCTTCGATCCCGCCGAGGTGAGCGAAGGGCTCGGCACCGGCGGCTCGATCCGGGGCCGGTTGACCGAGGTGGGCGGCACCGTCACCGTCGTGGCCCGACCCGGCGCGGGCGTCGAGGTGCAACTCGAAGCGCCGCTGCGATCCAAGCGCACCGGCTGATCACCGCCGGTGGATCCCACCGAAGGCCCATAGCCTGCGACCCATGACGACGACCAAGATCGGGGTGCAGCTGCACCCCCAGGCAACCACGGTGGCGAACCTGCGGGAGGGGTGGAAGGCAGCCGATGCCATGGGCGTCGACTCGATCTGGGTCTGGGACCACTTCTATCCGCTCTACGGCGACCCGGAGGCGGCCCACTTCGAGGCCTACACGTTGCTCGCGGCGATGGCCGCCGACACCTCCTCGGCGCGCATCGGCGCGCTGGTCACCTGCAACACCTACCGGAACCCGCAGCTCCTCGCGGACATGTCCCGCACGATCGACCACATCAGCGGTGGCCGCTTCACGCTCGGCATCGGCTCGGGCTGGTTCGAACGCGACTACGACGAGTACGGCTACGACTTCGGGACCGCCGTCGAGCGCTTGCACAAGCTGCGAGACGCCCTCCCCGTCATCAAGGACCGCCTCGCCAAGCTCACCCCGCCCCCGCTCGGCAAGCTCCCGATCCTGATCGGTGGGTCGGGCGAGAAGGTCACGCTGAGGCTCGTCGCCCAGTACGCCGATGCATGGAACACGTTCGGCCCGGCCGAGCACTTCGCCGCCAAGAGCGCCATCCTCGACACGTGGTGCGACGAGGTGGGCCGGGGTCGATCTGAGATCGAGCGCACCGTCGCCATCGGACCCGGCGACATCGACCAGTGGGAGTCCCTCGTCGAAGCCGGCGCCGACCACATCATCGTGATGACCGGAGACCCGTTCGACCTCGACGCCGTCGGGCGTCTCCAGGATCTCGTCCGGGGCTGATCGGCAACCAACACGCGCATGGGTCCGGCGACGACCCACACGTGCATCGGGACACCGGACCCCGCGAACGGGCTGCCAGACTGGCCAGGTGGGAGACCTGCGGTCGGTTCGGGTGGTGGTGGCCGACGATCACCAGATCTGGCGGCCCGGGCTGCGCGCGGACCTCGGCGAGAACTTCGCCGTGGTCGGTGAGGCCGGTGACGCGGCCGAGGCCGTCGAGGTGATCCGGCGCGAGAAGCCCGACCTCGTCGCGTGCGACCTCCACATGCCCAACGGCGGCGGCATCCGCGTGGCACGCGAGTGCGGCGAGGCAACCCGCATCGTGATGCTGACCGTGTCCGAGGCCGAGCGGGACCTCCTCGACGCCGTCGCGGCCGGTGCCGTCGGCTACCTCGTGAAGTCCACGCCGGCCGACGAGCTGCGCACCGCGCTGTGGCGTGCTGCGCAGGGCGAGCCCGTGTTCTCCCCGAGCCTGGCGGCGCTGGTGCTCGGCGAGTTCCGCCGGCTGCACAAGGGATCAGGGGGCGCCCAGGCCCTGTCGGAGCGAGAGCGCGAGGTGCTGCAGTACGTGGCTCGCGGTCACTCCTACCGCGAGATCGGCGAGCAGCTGTTCATCGCCGAGAAGACGGTCGAGAACCACGTCCGCAACATCCTCGGCAAGCTCCATCTCAGCCGGAAGCAGGAGCTGATCCGCTACGCCTTGGAGCACGGGATCGAGTAGCGGCGTCCACGGCGGCCGCCGCCCTGGACGCGGCGGGCCGGACCGATGCGGGCGCCGCCACGACAGGGATCGGGCGAGCCCTGGGATCGGCGACGACACCGTCCAGGAACTCGAGCACCGTGCGGTTGAAGGCCCCGGCCTGCTCGACCATGAACAGGTGGGCCCCGCCGCGGATCACCGCCAGCTCGGCGGCCGGCACCAACGACGCGATCTCCTCGCCGTCGCCCTGGGTGGTGAGCACGTCCTGGCTACCGACCAACACGAGCGTGGGCACGGCGATCCCGGTCAGCCCCTCGCGGAGGTCGTCGTCGATGGCGAGGATGGCTTGGATCTGGGCGACGAACGACGAGACCGGCACGTTGAAGGCCAAGGGCCCGAGCACGGCCATCGCCGGCCACATCCGCCGCAGCGAGCGGGGGCCGACCATCCACCGGAGGTTGCGCCGCACGAACTCCCGCATCCCGTAGGCCTGGGCCTGATCCGCCCACTCGCCGAGGAGCTCGCGGCGCCAGCCGAAGTGCCGGCTCGCGGTGCAGGCCAAGGTGAGCGACCGAACCCGCTCGGGGTGCCGGACGCCGATCACCTGGGCGATGATCCCGCCCATGGAGGCGCCCATGATGTGGGCCGAGCCGTAGCCGGCGTGATCGAGGGCGGCCAGGGCGTCGTCGGCCATGACCTCGAGGTCGTAGGGACCAGGTGGGCGCTCGGACCGGCCCACGCCGCGGTTGTCGACCAACACGAGCCGGAACCGGGACCCGAACGCACGCTTCTGGCGCGCCCACCCGCGCGAGTCGGCGCCGAGCCCGTGGATCATCAACAGCGGTTCGCCGTCGCGCCGCCCGCCGAGCGAGTAGGAGATGCGGGTCCCGTCGGACGCGAGCGCGATGGGCACGGTCAGTTGCTCCCGTCGTCGGTGAGCGCGTCGGTGACCACGCGAGCCGTGTTGCGCTCGTTGAACCCGGTGGAGCCCTCCGGCGGCTGGCCCGGTCCGATCCGGACCACGACGGTGTCGGAGCCGGGATCCATCTGAACGATCTGGTTGCCGAGCCCGAGCGCCCAGAACATCGAGGCCGGAGCGCCGGGGACCTTCCGGCCGACGCGGGACTTCTGCGTGACCGCACCGGGCTTGGTCGCCTGGTTGTTCTCGACCGGGATGCGGCCCTTGCGGTTGAGCCAGAACAGGTAGCCGTAGCTCGCGTTGAGCTTCTGGGACGGCCGACCGGTGGCCTGCTCGACCCAGTCGGCCGGCACCACCTGCTCGCCGTTCCACGATCCGTCCCGGAGCATCAGCAGGCCGAAGCGGGCCAGGTCCTCGCAGGTGGTCTGCAGGCCCATGAAGGTGGCGGTGTTGCCGGCGCCGTCGGTGGTCATGTGGCTGTGATCCATGCCGATCGGGGCGAACAGCTCCCGCCCCGCGAAGTCCTTGGCCTCTTCCCCGGTGGCCCTGCGCAGCACCTCGGAGAGCATCTGGATGGCGGAGTTGTTGTAGACCCACACCTTCCCGGGCGGGGCGTCCTGCGCGAGGGCGCCCGCGAAGGCGTCGCGGTCGTGGGCGCCGGTCATGCCGAAGTAGTCGGTCTGGAAGTCCCAGTGGCGGCCGGAGTCGTTGCTGAGGAGGTTCTGGACGGTGACGGCGTCGGCCGGGGTGCCCTTCCACTCGGGGATGTAGGTCGAGGCCTTGTCGCTGATCTTCAGGTCGCCCTTGGCCTGGGCCATCCCGGTGAGGACGCTCGTGAACGACTTGGTGGCCGAGAACACCTCCCGCTCGGTGGTGGGCGTGGTCCCGGCCCAGTTCCACGAGGCGGCGACCTTGCCGTGGCGCTCGACGAGCAAGCACGTGCTCCCCGCCGACTTCGCCTCGGCGGCGATCTCGTCGAGCTTCGCCGGATCGAGGCCGAGGCTCTTGGCGGAGGCGGTGGCCCACGTCGTGCCGGGGTACACACCCGCGGGATCGACGGCTGGCCCCTTCGGAGCCGGCCCGCCGGCCTTCGGGCCGTCGGAGCCCGACGACGAGCATGCGCCGAGGAGGGCGGCGGCGGCCAGCACCGCGGCGCGGGCCAGCACACGTGACGAGCGACGGGACCGCATCAGAACCACCACGACGACGGCAGCGCGTCTTCGAGCAGCGCCTGGTCGGCCTGGCGGACGTCCTCGGCCAGCTCGAGGGCGGCCAGGGGGCCGGCCGAGGCGCGGGGGTGCACCGGGTCGCCGACGACGATCGTCCACTGCCGGCCCAGTTCCCGCCCGACGAGGGCCACCGGCACGACCGGCGAGCCGGTGGCCAGGGCCGCGTCGAGACGCTGGACCTCCAACGTCCCCACCCGCTCGCGGCTGCGGACGTCCCGCTCGGTGGCCAGGCCGACGAGCTGGCCGGCGCGCAAGAGCCCGGCGATCTCGTCGGTGCGGTCGAGCACGCCGCCGAACCGCCGCAGGAACGGGCCGAGGCCGGCGATGTCAGGGACGCCGACCGTGCGCACGAAGCGGCCGGTGGCCTGGCGCACGCCGCGTGCGAGCACCCACGGCTCGCTCAACCCGAAGCGTCGGTTGAACACGAGCACCGCACCACCGACGGACGGCAGCCGTTCAGCACCTCGCACCTCGATGTCCCACCGCAGCGCGAGCACCGGGTCCGCGAAGGACACCAGCTCGGGGTCGAGGCCCCATTCGTCGATCTCGTTGCGACCGCGCAGGCGGCGGCCGAGGTGGGCCGCCGAGGTGGCACCGGGTACGCCGCGACGGATGGCATCGAGCGTCATGCGACCACACCCTGGGCGGGCGCCACGTGCGCGACCTCGCTCCAGCGGTAGAGCTGCTCGACCACCTCGTGGGTGGGACGGGGCTCGATCCCGAGGACCTCGCGACCGAGGGAGCCATCCGCCGTGCAGCCGCGCACGAGGAGCTCGCGTGCGTGCGGCGGCAGCGGGGCGCCCTGCAGCTCGGCCATGGCCGCCGCGATCCGCCACCCGGGACCGAAGACCGGAAACGGGATCCGGTGCCCCATGAGCGCGGCCTGGGTCCCCGTGACGGCGCCGGGGCCGACGACGTTCAGCGGCCCGTCGTGGCGAAGCCAGGCCGCGGCCATGAACGCCTGGCACGCGTCCTCCTGGTGCAGGAGGCTGAACGGCAGCTCCGAGATCGGGTCGACGGCGACCACGGGCAGCCGGAGGTAGCGACCGATCGGGCTCGGGATGCTGGGCCCGACGATGGGCGCGACCCGCACGGCGGTGACGGGCACGCCGGCCGCCTCCCCGGCCTCGACCGCGACCTGTTCGACGTGCGCCATCGACTCGCCGAACGGGGACGTGGGCACCACCTCGGCCGACTCGTCGGGCCGTGAGGGCGCACCCCGCCGGCGGCCGTAGACCTCCAGTCCCGAGCGGACCACGATCGACTGCAGCGACGGGCACGATGCCGCGGCACCGAGGATCGACACGGCGTAGGCGCGAGTGCCGAGCCGCGCTTCGGTGGGGCTGGTGCGCGAGTGCGGCTCGAAGATGCCGAGGTGCAGGACGACCTCCGGGTCGAAGTCGCGCACGAGGCGCACGGCCTTGCGGCGGTCGCCCGGCTCGACCCGGTGGAACTCGGAGCGGAAGATGCGCCGGCGCGGTGGGAACAGGTCGATCCCGAGGATCTCGGTGACACGCTCGTCGGCCTCGGCCAGGTTGGCGACGCGCGTTCCGAGCTCACCCCCCATGCCCGTGATCAGGACTCGCACGAAGCAGCTCCCCGGTGGATCACACGACCCGGTCGGTGTCGGCCTCGGTGCCGTCGCCCCCCTCGGCCGCGGCAACCGATACCTGATCCTGCTCCGGGCGGAGGGTCGGGAACAACACGACGTCGCGGATGGAGGCGGCGTCGGCCAGCAGCATCACGAGCCGGTCGATGCCGATGCCCAGGCCGCCGGTGGGCGGCAGGCCGTAGTCGAGGGCGCGCAGGTAGTCCTCGTCGACCGCCATCGCCTCGTCATCACCGGCCGCCTTGTCCTTGGCCTGGTCCTCGAAGCGGGCCCGCTGGTCGTCGGGATCGAGGAGCTCGCTGAAGGCGTTGCACAGCTCGCGGCCGGCCACGATCCCCTCGAACCGCTCGGTCATCCCGGACAGCTCACGATGGGGACGGGCCAGCGGCGAGACCTCGATGGGGTACTCGGTCACGAAGACCGGGTCCCACTGCTCGCCCTCGGCGGTCTTCTCGTAGAGCTCGAGCAGGAGCTTCCCAGGGCCGTAGCTGTCCTTCCACGGGACGTCGTGCTCGTCACACAGGGCGCGGAGCTCGTCGAGCGGCGTGTCGAGCCCGACCGGGCGGCCGATCTGCTCCTCGATCAGGTCGGCCAACGTCGCCCGACGCCACGGCACCGACAGATCGAGGTCGCGGCCCTGGTAGGTGATGCTCGTGGTGCCGAGCAGCTCGGTGGCGAGGTGGGCCACCAGCTCCTCCACGAGCCGCATGATGTCGGTCCAGTCGGCGTAGGCCTGGTACAGCTCGAGCATCGTGAACTCGGGGTTGTGCCGCGGCGAGAGGCCCTCGTTGCGGAACACGCGGGCGATCTCGAAGACACGCTCGAAGCCGCCCACGATGAGGCGCTTCAGGTAGAGCTCGGGGGCCACGCGCAGGTACAGCTCCTGGTCGAGTGCGTTGTGGTGCGTGGTGAACGGTCGGGCCAGGGCCCCGCCGGGGATCGGGTGGAAGACCGGCGTCTCGACCTCGACGAACCCGCGGTCCTCGAGCCAGCGCCGGGTGAGCGACACGAGCTTCGAGCGCAGCTGGAACCCCCGTCGGGCCTCTTCGGTGACCCAGAGGTCGACGTAGCGCTGGCGGTAGCGGGTATCGGGGTCGGTCATCCCGTGCCACTTGTCGGGGAACGGGCGGCGGGTCTCGGCGAGCAGCGTCCACTCGAGCACCTTCACCGACAGCTCGCCCTTGCGGGTGGCCATGACCTCGCCGCGCACGCCGATCCAATCGCCGAGCGAGAGCTTGCCGAAGTCCTCGAAGCGAGGCGTGACGTCGGCCGGTGCGAACAGCTGGATGCGGCCGCTGGAGTCGGCGAGCTGGCCGAACACGAGCTTCCCCTGGCCGCGGCGCAACATGAGGCGCCCGGCGATGGTGACCTCGTCGCCCGTCTCGACGCCTGCCTCGAGGCCGTCGTACTTCTCCTGCAGGCCCGCGGCGGTGGCGTCGGGATCGAAGCGGTACGGGATGGAGGGACGGTCGGTCACGGAGATCCTTCTCGGCGTTCGGGCGCTCGGTGACGGCCTCCGGCAACCAGCGCAGGCCGACCAGCCTGCCCGCTGGCCCCACGGCCGACCAACCGATCTGCCCGGGCGCCCGATCCGGCGCCGCCGCTTCGGGCCTCGCCCGCCGTCGCCCGTCTGCAGCACGCGGCCCAGGGACCGGGCTACTGGTTGCGCTCCCACACCAGGCGGAGGCCGTGGAGCGTGAGCCACGGCTCCACCCGCTTGATCGACGAGGTGTAGGGCGCGATCAGCTCGGCCAGCCCACCGGTGGCGACGACCTCGGGATCGCCGAGCTCGTCAGCCAGGCGCCGGCAGATCCCGTCGACCTGGCCGGCGAAGCCGAAGACGGCCCCCGACTGGATGCTCTCCACGGTCGTGCGGCCGATCACGTTGCGAGGCTCCACCAGCTCGACGCGGCGCAGGGCCGCGGCCCGCAGGTAGAGCGCGTCGAGGCTGATCTCGACGCCTGGAGCGATGGCGCCGCCGAGGTACTCGCCCTTGGAGGAGAGGGCGTCATAGGTGGTGGCGGTGCCGAAGTCGATGATGATCGCCGGCCCACCGACGAGATCGAGGGCGGCAACCGCGTTGGCGATGCGGTCGGCGCCGACCTCGCGGGGGTTCTCGGTGAGGATCGGCAGGCCCGTGCGCACGCCGGCCTCGATCACCACGGGCCGGAAGCCGAAGTAGCGCTCGGTCATCTCCCGGAACGCCGCGGTGGTGCGAGGCACCACCGACGAGATCGCGATGCCGTCGATGTCGTCGTCGAAGGAGAAGCCGTGGAAGCCCAGGAACTCCTGGACGACGAGCGCGTGCTCGTCGGAGGTGCGCTCGGCGTTGGTGGAGATCCGCCAGTGGTCGAGCAGCCCGGTCTCGGCCGCGCTCACCGGTCCGCGGCGCGGCGGGTCGTGGCGATCCCCGGCATCGGCGTCGCCTTCGTCGCCGAACAGGCCGATGACGGTCTGGGTGTTCCCGATGTCGATGGCCAGCAGCACGGGCGAAAGCCTGCCCCCTGCACACCGGCCCCGCCCAACCCGCGGCCTAGCGTGGCGACCCGTGGCAACCATCGAACGGGAGGCGGAGGCCACGGCGCCGGCCCCGGCCTCGGGCTCGGGCTCGGCACGAACCTCGTGGGCGATGCGTCACCGCGACGATCTCGTCGTCGCCGGGATCTTCGCCGCGGCCCGGATCTGGTTCATGGCGGTGAGCGGCGTGCGGATGGACATGGTCTTCCTCACCTTCGCCCCGCAGCTCCCGGACCTCGGCGACCTCCAGCACCACCTGATCCAGACCGTCTTCTACGAACACTCCCAGCCGCCGGGCTACTCGTTCGCGGTCGGGCTGCTCCGGATCATCTCGCCGTTCCCCGACGGGATCACGTTCCAGGTCGTGTACCTGGCCATGGGTCTCGCGCTGGCCCTCCTGGTCCGGCGCATCGCCATCACCATCGGGCTCGGGCGGCTGGCCACGTTCGCCGCCGTCGTCCTCGTGGTCACCAACCCCGGCCTCGCCGCCATCGAGTTCACGGCCAGCTACGACGAGCCCACGACCGTCATGATCGCCGTGCTCATCTTGGCCATCGCCCGGTACGCCTCGAGTGCCAGCGCCAAGCATCTGACGGTGGCCACGGTGACGGGCGCGGCCATCGTGTTGACCCGAACGGTCTTCCACCCGTTCTGGTACCTGTTGCTCGTGGCGGGCCTGGTGGCGATCCGGCGGCCCGAGATCACCATGCGACGGCTGGCGGCCATCCTCATCCTCCCGGGAGCCGTCCTCCTCGGCGGGATGATCAAGAACGAGGTGTTGTACGGCGTGCCCTACCTGAGCAGCCTGTCGGGCGCGAGCCTCACCAAGATCGCCGGGGCCGCGGCGCGGCCGGCCGAGCGCGAGCAGCTGATCGCCGACGGGACGGTCTCGCCCTTGTTCGGCCGGCCTGTCTTCTGGGGGTACTCGCGCTACGACAGCGCCATGCCGCCCTGCACGCCCGACCATCCCGACGTCCCGGTGCTCGCCAACCCCGTCCGCCCCGAGAACGGGTCACCGAACCTCAACTACGAGTGCCTGCTCCCCGTGTACGAGCAGCAGGGCAAGGACGCCAGCGCCTTCATCCGCAAGCGGCCGGTCCGGTTCATCGCCACCGAGATGACCGGGGCCCAGATGTTCTTCGAGCCGCCGCTGCCGATCGTGTTCACCCCCAACCAGAAGCACCTGCACGGCGCCGAGTCCTTCTACGAGTGGAACCTCTTCCCCAGCATGCGGCTCCAGCCGCTGGCCTACAGCGAGTTCGCCGCGCTGCGGGTCCTGGCGTTCGGCGGCATCTCGTTCCAGCCCACCGCGCTGCTGCTCGACCTCGGCGCCATCGTGGCCGGGCTGTTCCAGGTGCCCCGCCTGCTGCGCGGCCGGCGGCGCACGGGCGGGAGCGCCAAGCGTTCGGCCATCGCGGCCTGGGCGGCCATCGGGCTCACCTGTGCGTGGGTGACGGCGGTCGGGTCGCTGCTCGAGATCAACGAGAACGCCCGCTATCGCCTCCTCGTCGAGCCCTACCTCCTCCTCACCCTGGCGTGGGCGATCGAGCGCATCGTCACCACCCTCCTCCGCCGCCGGGGTCGCCTCGTGCTGCAGCCGTCCCCCGCCGCCGAGCCGAACGATCGAGCAGCCGACAGGGTCAGCGCACGGTGATGTCGAGGCCGATGTCGAGGACGGGGGCGGAGTTGGTGAGCGAGCCACTGGAGACGACGTCGGCGCCGGTATCCGCGTAGGACCCCACCGTCTCCAGGGTGATGCCGCCCGACACCTCGAGCAGGGCACGGCGCGTGCCGGCCGACGCCGCGTGGGCATCGGCGAGGGCGACGCAGGCCCGCACCTCGTCGGGACTCATGTTGTCGAGCAGGATCGCGTCGGCTCCGGCCGCGAGGGCCTGCTCGACCTGCTCGACCCGATCGGCCTCGACGTGCACGGTCCGTCCCGGCCAGGCGTCGCGAGCAGCGGCCACGCCGGCCTCGATGCCGAGCGCCGTGAGGTGGTTGTCCTTGAACATGACCCAGTCGCTGAGGTTGCCGCGGTGGTTGCGGCCGCCGCCGGCACGCACCGCGGCCTTCTCGAGCGCCCGCAGTCCCGGCGTGGTCTTGCGGGTGTCCCACACCCGAAGCGGCGCGGCGGCATCCACGAAGGCGCGCGTCCGCGTGGCGATCCCGCTGAGGTGGCCGAGGAAGTTGAGCGCGGTCCGCTCCGCGGTCAGCACCGAACCGAGCGGCCCGGTCACCACGGCGAGCTCGGTCCCGGCCGAGACCTGATCACCTTCGGCAACCGACCACTCGCAGGTGATGGCCGGGTCGATCTGAGCGAAGGTCTCGTCGACGCAGCGCTGGCCCGCGATGACCCCGTCCGCTCGGGCGACGAACGATGCCTGGGCCCGGGCATCCGGCGGCAGCAGCGCAGCAGACAGGTCGCCCAGCGGCGTCAGGTCCTCGGCCAGCGCGGCGGCGACGAGCACCCGCACGGCCCCGATCGGCGGATCCACCAGCGTCATGGGCCAAACCATGTCACAGCGCCACCCGCCGCCACCCCCTCGCCGCGCGGCACGCCCGGCCCCTCACGACCGACGATCGCGACGCGTGGCTCAGGGTCGGCCGCAGGATCGGGCGGCGTCGGCGGGATCCTTGGGGACCGTGAGCGTGGTCAGGCCAGGGGCGCGGAAGAGGTTGCGGAGGAAGACCGACGGGGTGGCGGGTCCGTCGATGGCATCGAGCAGCTGACCGATGTCGCCGCACGTGATGGCCAGCGGTGCGGCACCGGCCGCCGGATCGTCGCGGGCGGCGCCGGCCTCGGCGAGGGCCCACTCCTGCGGTAGCGCCTTCTCGTGGCCGGGCAGTCCCCGCGGCACGAGGGCCGGCGTCCGGCTCGCGAGCGGGTCGGCCAGCCCGTGGAGGTCGATCACGGCGATGTCGGTCCCGGCCCGCTCGCCGGCCACGCCGATGCCGTCGAGGAAGAGCACCGGGCCTCGACCGGGCGGCAGGGGGGTCTCCGGGCCGAGGCTGACGCCGCCGAACCCGATGTCGGTGATGAGGACGTCGCGGCCCTGCGCCTTCGCGGCGCGGGCTCGATCCCCGGTCCGGTAGAGGAACGAGTGCTTCCACTCCTGCAGGCTCACCGGGTGGGGGTTGCCGGCGAGCTTGGCGTAGAAGATCCGCTGCTCGGCGATGGAGTGGCCGCCGAAGAAGCCCTCGGGGTCAGGCGCGCGCTGGGCCAGGGCGACCAGCGCCGCCCACCCCGCGACGAGGGCCACGCACGCCACCACCACCATCGCGGCCCGCTCGGCGCGCGGCAGGGCCACCACGGCAAGCGGGCAGCACAGGGCGAACATCGGCATGAGCAACATGCGGGCGTGCATGTAGTCGCCGCCGACGCGCACGACGTAGAGCGTCTGCAGCGCCGCGCACACGACCATCATCAGCGCGAGGTTGCGACCGCCGACGCCCCCGAAGGATCGGGTGATCGACCAGCGCCGGCCGAACGCGAGCCACACCCCGAACGCCGCCAGCGGGATCACGACCAGATAGGGACCCGAGAAGTTCACGAGGTAGTACCAGCCCTGGTCCCAGCGGCTGGCGCCGGCCTCCTTGGCCAGTGCGGTGTTGGGCACGAGGGCCGCGTAGTAGCCCATGCGGAAGACCTCGTAGGCGACCGGCAGGGCGATCGCGGCACCGAGCAGGCGGAGGCGCCGCCGACGGTCGGGGCCCACGGCCGCCGACGTCAACAACACGACCACGAACCCGATCGCGAGGATCGAGCCTTCGGGTCGCACGAGCGGGCCGAGGCCGAGGACCATCGCCGTCGGCCAGATGCGCGGCCCCGCCACAGCGGCCCGACCGATCACGGCACCGGTGTCGCCATGGCCATCGGCCGTGGCCTCGACCTCGGCGTCCGCGTCGCCGACGGCCGGCCCGCTGTCGGCTGGCCGCGGGCGCGGGCGCGTCACCAGCCGGGCGAGCAGCCAGAACGACAGCCCGACCCAGCCGATGGCGATGCCGGTCTCCAGGCCCGAGGTCGCGTACTCCCACATGGGGGGCAGGGCGACGGGCACGAGCAGGCCGAACGGGAGGAGCCTGCCCTTCGCGCCACCCGCCCGGGCGAGGCGGGCGGCGCCGGCCACCGCACCACCGAGGCCGGCCACCGCCGAGCCCATCGTGAGGATCACGCCGAGCCAGGCCTGGTCGAGCGCCCACCCGAACAGCCCGCGCAGCACGACCAGGAGGAACAGGTGGAGCGGGCTCGTGAAGACCTCCACGCGCTGCCCCGCGTTGTACACGGGACCGTTGCCGGCAAAGACCTGGTCGACGACCCGCATGGTGATGAACCCGTCGTCGTGGGTCCAGCGCCACCGCCAGCCCATGATCAAGAACCCGGCGATGGGCAACCCGATCAGCGCGACGCCGATCCAGTCGACGGTCCCGCCCCGCGTCGGGAGCCACGCCCGACGGCCGGTGGGGCCCCAGTCGGGTCGGACCGACGTCGGGCGACCTCGCCCTCGTGGCCCGCGGCCCGTGGCGGTGGCTGGGCGTGCGCCCGCGGCTGGGCGCCCGGAGGGATCCCCGGATGGCCGCGCGCCCGCCGGCCGACGGGTGCGGGACGCGTCGTCGACCACGCGGCGTCCCGGCTCGCCGGCGCTAGTTGCTGGCTTGGCTGAGCGCGGTGTCGACGCTCACACCGGCCGCGATGACCATGTGGAGCAGCGGTCCCTCGAGCGGCTTGTGCATCTGCACGACGTAGTTGTCCGCCGTGGTGAACGCGGCCCGGGCGAAGCCCTGCCACGTCTTGGTGATGCGCGCCACCTCGTCGCCGGCGGCGTCTTGGATGTTGAAGTTCCAGGCCCGCCAGTTCTCGGCGTTGATGGAGCCGACCTTCTGTCCGCCCGCCTCGAGCCCGAACCGGATCTTGCCGATCATGTTCTCCTGCACGATCTGGCCGACCTCGGCGCCCTGGCCGTCCTGCACGATGATCTTCGACTTCACCACCTTGGCCGGCCGCGTGAGCTGCAGCACGACGTTGCCCTGCGCATCGACGATCTGGAGCTTGTGGGTCATGAACTGGTCCACGTTGCTCACGAGTCGCAGAACCTTCTTGGCCTTGCTCTGCCCGACCTCGCGCACCGCGCCGATCTGGGTGCCGTTCTGGTCGTGGATCGCGTACTCGTTGTTGATCTCGATCAGCTTGGCCTTCTGGGCCACCACGAGCACGGGTTCGGTGAACAAGGTGCCGCCGCCCTGGACGGACCCGACCTCGACGCCCGCCCGCTCGAGGCCCTGGGTGATCCGCTCCTGCTTGGCGTCGCTCAGCACGGTGGTGGGCGCGGCCGTGACCGGGTCGGTGGACTGCTTGCCGTGGGAGCTCACCTGATCGGTCCAGGTCGTCCCGTCGAACCACCGGTACTCGTGGCGACCCATCGGGTCGGGGTACCAGTTCGGTTCGTGGCTACCGGTGTCGCTCAACGTGCTCTCCTGTTCGGCCTGCCCCCGCCGGGTCGCCAGACGATAGTGCTGCCTGGCGAGCGTCCGCCGCCGATCGTGGGGGCGGCGGACGCGCCGGCGATGCCAGTCGGGGTACGGGTCCCGGTCACACGTAGACGAAACGGAGGGCGAGGTCGGCGCTGGTGGCCGGGAAGTCCTCCCTCGTGTGTGCACCCCGGCTCTCCTCGCGACGCGTGGCCGCGTCGACCGCGGCCCGCGCCACCGTCACGAGGTTGTGGAGCTCGTGCCCTGCGACCGAGTCGGAGCGAGGCGCGGTGAGGGCAGAGCCCACGGCGGCAGCTGCCGATGCCAGCGAAGTCGCGTCGCGCAGGACGCCCGCATGCTCGGTGAGCGCACGTTGGAGCACGGTTCGGATCTTCGACGGATCCTCGGGGAGCGTCTCGGGCGCCGGCGAGATCGGGTCGAGGCGGACGAACCGGCCGCCGATCACGCCGGCGGGCACCATGTCGGGGCGATCGGGGTCCATGCCCATGACCGTCCGCATCGCACCCGTCGGCTCGGGCCCGGAGACGCCGGCTTCGATCGCCTCCACCGCCCGCGGGCCGAACACCATCCCCTCGAGCAGGGAGTTGGAGGCCAGACGGTTCGCGCCGTGGACCCCCGAGCAGGACACCTCCCCGGCGGCCCAGAGACCGGGGAGCGACGACGCCCCCTGGAGGTCCGTCACGATCCCGCCGCACGTGTAGTGGGCGGCAGGTGCGACCGGCAGCCAGTCCGTGGCCGGGTCGAGGCCGACCCCTTGCAACTGGGCCGCGATGTTCGGGAACCGTTGGTCGAACTGTTCGAGCCCGGTGGCGTCGAGGAAGACGTGATCGGTGCCGAGCTCGAGCATGCGACGGGTCTCGGCCCTCGAGACGACGTCACGGGGCAGGAGCTCGTCGACGAAGCGCTCCCCTCGCGTGTCGCGGAGGAGCGCGCCGTGACCCCGGAGGGCCTCGGTGAGCAGGGGCCGGGGCATCGAGTCGATCGACAGGGCCGTGGGATGGAACTGCACGAACTCGATGTCGGCCACGGCCACGCCGGCTCGCAGCGCCATCGCGATCCCGTCGCCGGTGGCTTCGAGCGGGTTCGTCGTGACGGCGTACAGCTGGCCGGCGCCGCCGGTGGTGACGAGCACGTTCGTGGCGCGCACCTCGCGCGTGGTGCCGTCGGGGAAGCGGGCCGTGATGCCCCGGCAGCGGCCGGCCTCGACGATGAGCTCCAGGGCGAAGGCGTGCTCGTAGACGGCCGCCATCGTCCGCTGGACGGCGGCCACGAGGGCCCGCTCGACCTCGGCGCCGGTGGCCGATCCTCCGGCGTGGACGATGCGGGCCAGGGTGTGGCCGCCCTCGCGGGCCAGCTCGAGCTCCCCGCGGGCATCGCGGTCGAACATGGCACCCAGCGCGATGAGCTCGTTCACGCGGTGCGGTCCTTCGTCCACCAGGACGCGCACGGCCTCTGCGTCGCACAGACCGGCCCCAGCGCTGAGCGTGTCGGCCAGGTGGAGGTCGGTCGAATCCTCATCGCCGTGGAGCACGGCGGCCACGCCGCCCTGGGCCCAGCGCGTGGTGGCCTGCGGGAGCTCGCCCTTGGTGAGCACCCCGACCCGCATCTTGTGGGTCTCCGCGGCGCGCACGGCGGCCGACAGGCCGGCCACCCCCGAACCGAGGACCAGCAGGTCCAAGTCGTCAGCAGCCATCGGATGGTCCTCCGGGAGGGCAGGTCCGCGACACGACGGTCACGGCAGGGGGCGAGGGGATCAGTTGCGGGACGCGTCGACGTCGACGTAGCGGCGAGGGGCCGGGAGGTGGAGGGCAGCGAGGGCCGACGCCGTCTCCTCGTCGACGACCGCGTTCGCGGTGTCGACGTGGACGATCGAGGGCTCGTAGGTGGCGAGCTCGGTGTCGTCGTACTCGGCGTAGCTGATGAGGATGACCTTGTCCCCCGGCGAGACCAGCCGGGCGGCAGCGCCGTTGAGGCAGATGTCGCCACTGCCGCGGCGGCCGGAGATCACGTAGGTCTCGAGCCGGGCGCCGTTGTCGATGTCGACGATGGCCACCTGCTCGTACTCCAGGAGGTCGGCGGCCTCCATCAGGTCCTCGTCGACCGTGACCGAACCCACGTAGTGCAGGTTGGCGTCGGTGACGGTGGCGCGGTGGATCTTCGACTTCATCATCCGTCGTCGCATGCTTGGCTTCCTTTCGTGGTGGACGCCGGCACGCCGGTCGCCCCCTGGTGCGAGCCCAAGGCAAGTCTGCCAACCCGCCACCATGACGCGGTAATCCCGTCGGACGTTCGCCAGCGGGCTCGAGCTCGCAACTCACGTCGATCCCTCGTCGGGCGACGGTCGATCGACACGAGTTCGGGGCGGGGCGGACCCAGGACCTGGGGCCACAGCCGCGCGGGTCAGCGAGCGTGGCCGGGGACCTCCAGGTTGTCGAGCAGGCGGGTCGAGCCGAAGGCGGCGGCCACGAGGAGCCGTTGGCCGGCCGCGACCTCGGCCACCGGCTCGAGCGTGGCGGCATCGACCACGTCCGCGTAGTCGAGCGCGGCGGCCGGCTCGCCCCGGATGGTGTCGGCCAGGCAGTCCCGCACCGCTCCGGGATCGGTGGCACCGGAGCGCACGAGCTCCGCGGCGGCTTCGAGCGCACGCTGGAGCACCGGAGCGGCGGCGCGCTGGGTGGGGTCCAGGTACACGTTGCGGCTGCTGAGGGCGAGGCCGTCGAGATCGCGCACGATCGGGCAGCCCACCACGTCGACCGGCAAGGAGAGGTCGCGCGCCATCCGGCGCACGACGGCCAGCTGCTGGAAGTCCTTCTCGCCGAAGTAGGCCCGGCAGGGTCCCGTGATCGCCAGCAGCTTGGCCACGACCGTGGCCACGCCGGCGAAGTGCTCGGGCCGAGACGCGCCCTCGAACCGGGCGGTGATGCCTGCGACGTGGACGCTCGTCGCCATCGGTTCCGGGTACATCTCCAGGACCGACGGGACGAACACGTGGGCGATGCCGCAGTCGGCCGCCAAGGCGAGGTCGTGGTCCAGGTCACGCGGGTAGTCGCCGAGGTCCTCCGACGCCGCGAACTGCAGTGGGTTCACGAAGATCGTCACGGCGGCGGTCTCGTTCTCGGCCGAGGCCCGACGCATCAGCGACGCGTGGCCCTCGTGCAGGAAGCCCATGGTCGGCACCAGGCCCACCGTGCGCCCCTCCATCCGCTCCAACTCGAGGGTGGCCCGGAAGCCCGCGATGGTCTCGTGGATCTCAGGCACGACCGCTCCAGCATCGTCGATTTTCCGGGGCAGCCGACCGTAGGCCACCACCCGCAGCACGGGCGAGGCCGCTCACGGTGAGCTGCACGTCCGTACTCGCGTCCTTCGTCCACCGCGGCACCGCCATTCCTGTCGAATGTCGTCCTCCCAGGGCCGAGATCGACAGGAATCCCGCGATAGGGCGACGAGGTCCTCGATCAGGCCGGCGGGAGACCGGTGAGATCGGGTGGGAGGCCGGCGCCGTCGACGAGCCGGCGGGCGGCGGCCGCCAGGGCCAGGTAGGCGGCCCGCTCCGACTCGTCGATGGCGGCGAGGTGGCGGGCCACGGTGGCCCAGTCGCCGCGGGCCACCGGCCCGGTGAGCGCCCGGGCGGCGCCGACGGCAGCCACGTCGTCGAGCGAGGCCCGGGCCAGGTCGACGTAGGCCTCGGGCGGCACGCCGATTCCCTGGGCGATGCGCTCGACCTGGCCGAGCAAGGCCACGAGGTGGTTCGAGGCCACGGAGGCGGCGGCGTGATAGGCGGCGCGGTCCCCATCGGCCACCTCGAACCACTGGCCGCCGAGGTCGCTCACGACCCGTTGCGCCAACGCGTCGCCGGCGATGGCGAACCAGGTCCCGGCGGCGAGGCGGGACGCTCCCACCACGGCATCGGGCAGCGCCACGAGGGGGTGCACGCAGGCCGTGCGTGGATGGCCGCCGAGGACGTCGAGGCCGAGCGAGCCGGCCACGTGGGCGATCACCGGTTCGGGTCGAGGCTCGATGCGAGCCGCGACGTCGGCGATGGCGGCGTCGGGCGTGGCCACGAGGACGAGGTCGACCCCGTGACCGGCATCGGCGAGGTCGTCGTCGCTCCCGAGCAGGCCAACCACGTCCCATCCGGCGGAACGCAGGGCACCGGCGAACGAGCCTCCGGCGCGACCGGGCCCGATCACCCGGACCCGCGGCGCGACGGTCACGCGATCAGGGCTCCTCGGGCTGCCAGCCGTCGAGGTACCCGGCCTCGACGACGTGGCCCTGGGCCCGATCGAACGTGTCCTGGTCGACGAGGTCCGGGGCGAGGTCTCGGAGCGGTGCGAGGACGAAGAGGCGCTCGCGCCAGCGCGGGTGCGGGATCTGGAGGTCAGGGTCCGCGACCGTGACCCCGTCGATCCAGACGATGTCGACGTCGAGCGTCCGAGGTCCCCATCGCTCGATCCGCACCCGTTGCGCACCCGACTCGAGCCGGTGGCACACCGCGAGCAGCGCGCGCGGCGAGAGGTCCGTGTCGAGCTCCACGACGAGGTTCAAGAAGCGCCCCTGGTCCGGACCGCCGATCGGATCGGTCTCGTACACCGGGGACACGGCCCGGACCGAGGTCCCGAGGGATCCGACCGCCTCGGACAGGAACTGCCGCCGATCGCCCAGGTTCGACCCGAGCGACAAGAACGCCCGGGTCACGAGGGGGTCGCGGCGACGCGCCGGATGCGCACGCCCGAGGTGGCCAGGGCGTGCGGAACCGGGGGTCGGAGCTTGCGGACCGAGACGGTCACAGCGGTGGCCCGGCCATCGACGGCGAGCACGGCATCGGCGATCGCCGCGGCCAGGTGCTCGAGCAGCTGCGGCGAGCCGCCGGCGACCGTGCCGGCGACCGCGTCGCAGATCGCCCCGTAGTCGATCGTGTCGACGAGGGCGTCGGACGCACCGCTGGGCGCGAGGTCGGCGTCCACGTCGAGATCGACCTCGAGCGGCTGGGCCCGCTCGCGCTCCTCGGGGAGCGCTCCACAGATCCCCACGACACGCAGGCCGCGCAGCTCGATGCGGTCGGACGCCGCCGGATCGGTCAGGACGACGCTCGCGGCATCTCGAGGGCGACCGTGACGAGCTCACGCCCGGGCGGGCCGAGCTGGCGTTGGAGCAGGCGCTCGGTGAGCGAGATCGCCTTGGGGCCCGTCGGGAGCAGGCCGGACCACAGCAGGTAGCCGGCGATGGTGCCCGACAGACGGTCGCCGAGCTCCTCACCGTGGATGAGGACCTTCGACCCGCCGGCCAGGAGGTCGCGGAGCTCGGGATAGAACGCGGTCAGGTAGGTGGCCGTGTCGTCGTGGTTCCCGAACGGCCGGTGCTGCCAGGTGACGCCCAGCTCGTCGTAGTTGTGGAGGTTCGCAGGGGACGGGATGATCGAGATCACCGGCGAGAAGCCCTGCTCGCGCACCCAGATGATCTCCTCTTGGCGGCGGACCCGGCGGTGGTTCGCGCCATAGCCCCCCGGCCGCTCGCACACGGCGAGCGAGTCCTTCATCACCCATCGGAAGTTGCGCGGTTCGATGCCCTGCGCCCACTTGCCCTTCACGGCCACCGGTTGGCCTCCCTGGTTTCCCTGTTGTCTCGGTCGACCCGGCGGGTCGATCCATTCAGATCCGTCATGCCGCATCCTCGACAGCCATGCCGCGGAAGGCGGCGACCGTGGCGGCGACGTCGTGCACGCGCACCATGGCGGCGCCCTGGCGGGCAGCCCACACGGCGGTGGCGACAGAAGCTTCGAGGCGATCGGTGACCGGGGTCGGCCCGTCGGCACCGTCGGCCTCACCGAGGAGCTTGCCGAGGAACGCCTTGCGGCTGGTGCCGACGACCAGCGGCCACCCGGCGGCAGCCAGGCGATCGAGCCCGGCGAGCAGCGCCCAGTTGTGGGCCGCCGTCTTCCCGAACCCGATGCCCGGGTCCACCCAGACCTCGGCGACACCGCCATCTCGGGCCGCACCGGCCCGACGGACCAGGAACGCCTGCACCTCGGCGACGACGTCGTCGTAGCTGGGACGCAGCTGCATCGAGCGGGGCTCGCCCTGCATGTGCATCGCGACCCATCCGACCTCACGCTCGGCGGCCACGCGCGCGAGCGATGCCGTGATGTCGTTGATCAACGTGGCCCCGGCATCGACCGCGGCGTGGGCGACCTCGGGCTTGGCCGTGTCGACCGAGACCCGGACGTGCGGGGCCAGCGCGGCCACCACGGGCACGACGCGAGCCAGTTCGATGTCGAGCTCGACGGGATCGGCACCCGGACGGCTCGATTCTCCGCCGATGTCGACGATCGCCGCCCCTTCGTCCACGAGGGCCAAGCCGTGGGCGATCGCCGCTGCGGGGTCGACGAACCGACCCCCGTCAGAGAACGAATCGGGGGTCACGTTGACGACACCCATCACCAGCGGACACACGGGTGTCCAGGGTACTGGGGTCGTCAAATCGGCTCCGGGGAACGAGCCGCGGGTGCCCTGACCTGCCCGAACACCCCCCGTGCCCGATCAGCGGGCAGACGTCGCGAAACCGGGCTCCCCCGGCCTCGTCAGGTGCGCTGGATGAAGCGCATCGCCTCTTCGCGGGTGGCCACGTTGGAGCGGAAGAGGCCCCGGACCGCCGAGGTCACGGTGGTGCTCCCGGCCTTCTTGACGCCGCGCATCGACATGCAGAGGTGCTCCGCCTCGATGACCACCATCACGCCGCGGGGATCCAGCCGAGCCTCGAGGGCGTCGGCGATCTGGCGGGTGAGCCGCTCCTGGACCTGGAGTCGCCGGGCGTAGCCGTCGACCAGCCGGGCGAACTTCGAGAGCCCGATGACCCGACCGTCGGCCCCCGGGATGTAGGCCACGTGGGCCATGCCGCTGAACGGCGCCAGGTGGTGCTCGCACAGCGAGTAGAGCGGGATGTCGCGGACGAGGACCATCTCGTCGTGGTCGGCCTCGAACGTGGTGCCGATGTGCTCGTCGGGGTTCTCGTGGAGCCCGGAGCAGATCTCCGCATACATCCGGGCGACCCGTGCCGGGGTGGCCAGCAGGCCGTCGCGGTCGGGGTCCTCGCCGATGGCGGCGAGGATCTCGCGCACGGCGGCCGCGATCCGCGGCTGGTCGATCGCAGGGTCGAGGCCCATCTCGATCGGGTCGAGGGCGTCGTCGTCGGCCTCCACGGATGCGCTCACGTCAGCTTGGCCAGTGCGGCGCCGGCCATGAACTGGAGCGTGCCCAGCGGGACGGGATCGAGCCCGCCGGCGCCGCGGCTCGAGATGGTCAGGAGGTGCGAGCCCGACAGGATCTGGAGGAGCGTGGCATCGGCCGACTCCGAGGAGAACGACCGATCGCCGGTGTTCGGCACGTCGACCGCGCCCGTCGTCCGCGCCTTGAGCACATCGAACTGGGCCGCGACCGCGGTGGTGTCCTTGCCGTAGTCGCGGATCTCGACCTGGAGGCTCCGGGCCTTGGAGCCGCTCCCACGCTGCTCCCAGCTGCAGGTCTCCCCCGTCACCGGGTCGCCCTTCTTGCCGATCGACGTCGGGGCGAGGACCCGGAAGTGCTTGCCGCCACCGACGATCTTCTTCATCGCCGGGATCTTGTAGGCGCTGCAGACGGCCAGCTTGGTGGCCGACGGGCCGTCGCCGAACACCAGCGCCTTGCGCGAGGTCGGGGTGGCGTCCTTGCTGTCGCTGCTGCACGCTCCGGCGGCAAGCACCACCGAGACCGTGACGAGAACCACACCGAACGCCCGAAACCGTGACATGGCGGGCGACGCTAGTGCGTGTTCGGGCCGGTCCCACCCTCGGCGAGTCCGCTCGATGACGCCCGGAGATCAGCCCTTGTAGGACGCGACGTAGGGCAGGTTGCGGAACCGCTCGTCGGCATCGAGGCCGTAGCCGACCACGAAGTCCGGGGGGATGTGGAAGCCGACGTAGCGCAGGTCGGGATCTTTGACCTGCAGCCCTTCACGCACGAGGAGGGCGCACACCTCGACGCTGGCCGGGTTGCGCGCCAGCAGGTTCTTGCGCAGGTAGCCAAGGGTCAGCCCGCTGTCGATGATGTCCTCGACGATCAGCACGTGGCGGTTGCTGAGATCGAGGTCGAGATCCTTGACGATGCGGACCACGCCGCTCGACCGTGTGGCGTTTCCGTAGGACGAGACGGCCATGAAGTCGAACTCGACGGGCAGGTCGATGGCCCGCGACAGGTCGGCCATGAACACGAACGCACCCTTGAGCACGCCGACGAGCAACGGGGCCTGGGCCGCGTAGTCGGCGGTGATCTCCGCGCCCAGCTCGGCGATCCGGGCTTGGAGCGCCTCGGTGCTGACGATGACCTCCCCGATGCGAGGATCGGCGCCGTCAGTCATGGCGGGCATCCTGCCACGCGCCTGGTGGCGTGAGCGCAAGGCGCCCGCGCGAGCGCGCGACCCGCCAGCCGCCGCCCACCTCGGTGGCCACGTGGTCGCCTCGGGCCACGGCCAGGACGCGCGCCACCGCGGCGAATTCGGCGGGGTGGCCGTCCCCGACCCCCTCAGCCAGCAACCAGGCCCGGACCGCGGCGCCGGCGACGACCGGGCGGGCGGCGGCCAGCGCCCGAGCCTCGGTGGGATCGATCGTTGCGGCCAGCTCGTCGACGAGGCCGTCGACGTCGGCGAACAGGTCGGCCTGGCGCACGAGCACGGCCACCACGTCGCGCTCCGCGATGTCGGTGAGGAGCGGGAGCACCTCGTGGCGGACCCGGTTGCGGCGGAACGCCGGATCACGGTTCGACGGATCGCGCACCGGTTCGAGGCCCAACGCCTCGCAGAGCCCCTCGGTCTCGGCGCGGCGCAGGTCGAGCAGCGGGCGCCGGGGGGAGCGGGCGATCCCCACCGCCCCGCGAGGCCCGGCGCCGCGCAGGAGGTGGAGCAGGACGGTCTCGGCCCGGTCCTCCGCGGTGTGTCCGGTGAGCGCCTCGGCGGGCAGGACCCCGTACCGCGCGGCCCGGGCGCGCGCTTCCAGGTTGGGCCCGGGATCCACCCGCACGCGCTCGGCCCGGAACCCGGCTCCGAGGCGAGCGGCGACGTCGGCGACGACCTCGGCCTCGGCCCCCGAACCTGGGCGCAACCCGTGGTCGACGTGGACCGCCGTGGCCGCGCAGCCGGCGGCCACCGCCAACACGAGCAGTGCCAGGGAATCGGGCCCGCCGGAGACCGCGCACGTGACGGCGGTGCCGGCCGGCGGGAACGAGGCCCGCGCCGACAGATCGGCCACGAGCGCGGCGGGCGGCCCGGCGGCGAGGTCGATCGGCTCACCCATGCCGGCTCGGCGCGTCAGGCGGCGACGGTGGGCAGGACCCGGGCGATCCACGCCTCGGGGTCACGGATCTCGGCGATGGTGGGGAGGTTGCCCGGCTCCACCCACGCCTGATCCAGGAGGTCGGTGCCGCCCTCGCGCTCGACGGCTTCGATGAAGCGCTCGCCCTGCTCGTACTGCTTCATCTTGGCTTCGAGGCCGATGAGCTTCTGCAGGAACTTGGCCGCCGGGTTGCCCTGCTCGCGGCGCTGGCGCAGCACCTGGCCGAAGCGGACCGAGCTCGGGATCTGGTCCGCGCCGGCGCGATCCATCGTGACGTCGCCGTGCCCCTCGAGCAGGCTCATGAGGCCGGCGACCTGGTCGAGTGTCACCCGCTGCTCCGGTGAGGCGAGGATCGCCATCACGCCCCCGTCGTCGAGCGGGTTCTTGCCGCTGCGCACCTCTGAGGCGGCACGGCCGAGTGCGTCGAGGAAGCGCTTGGGATCCGGGTCGACGGATTTGACGGTCTCCTGCACGAGCGAGAGGAAGTGCTCGCGCATCCACGGGATCCCGGTGAACTGGGCCCGGTGCGTCACCTCGTGCAGGGCGAGCCAGTGCCGGAACTCACGAGGGGGGAACGCGAAGCGCTTCTCGAGCCCGATGATGTTCGGGCCGACGAAGTACACGATGTCCTGCTCTTCGGGCCGCTCGTCCTCCACGACGAGGAGGTCGTACTGGCCGAGGACCCGGCTCGACATCCAGCCCAGGACCATGCCGACCTCGGCGCCGGCGACGCGGCTCGCGACCGGCGCGAAGGGGCTCGCCGAGATCGTCTCCTCGAGGCGGTCGGTGATCGGCCGCAACAGGCGCTGGAACGAGGCGATGTTGGCCCGCACCCAGCCCTGGCGATCCGTGACGCGGGCGCGGGCGGGGCCGGTGAGGCTGCGCAACCCGGTGGCGAGCGCGACCTGTTCCTCGGCGAGCCTCGTGAGCTCCTCGAAGTCCGAGGTCAGCGAGGCGTAGTGGTAGGACTCGGCGAAGGGCTCACGCCCCGCGGCGCGCACCGCCACCTTCTCGGCGAGGGACCAGTCGACGGCCGAGGCCAAGGGGCTAGCTCCGGCCGCGCGGCGGGTACTTCGGCCGGACGACCTTGGTGAGGTACCCGACGATGGTGGCGACCCCGAACAAGACGGCACCCACCACCAGTGGGATGGAGATCCAGAAGTGCCAGACCTGGGCGAGCAGCATGGCGCTGATCCTAGGGGTGGGCCGGGTCGGCATCGCCAGTCGGGGCGGGCCGGCAGCCCTCCGACTCGAGCACCCGGGCGATGCGGTCGCGCAGGGACTCGGGAACCTGGTCGGTGCACCGGCTGCGCACCACCATCCGCAGCTCGGCCTCGAAGTCGAACGCCTCCAGGCACGGCGAACAGTCGTCGAGATGGCCTTGGATGTGGCGCTTGTCTTCGTCGGTCAGCTCACCATCGAGGTACTGGTACAGCTCCCGAAGGGTTTCGTTGCAGTCGGCCATCACGGTTTCCTGGTCAGCTCTCGGGTGCCGAGGCGCTCGATACGGGCTCGGGGTCGTCCGGCTGCTGCGGGCGATCGGCGAGGCCGTGGGTCACGGCGTAGTCCAACAACCCCTTCTGCAGCGCCTTTCTTCCACGGTGCAGGCGGCTCATCACGGTGCCGATGGGAATGTCGAGGATCTCGGCGATCTCCTTGTAGGAGAAGCCCTCGACGTCGGCCAGCAGCACGGCCATCCGGAAGTTCTCGGGGAGGGCCTCGATGGCCGCCTTGACCTCGGCTTCTTGGAACGTGTCCATCAGCTCGTCCTCGGCGCTGCGACCTGTGCGGGCTGCCTCGAGGCCACCGAGGCGGCGGTAGAGGTAGAGGTCCTCGACCTCTTCGAGGTCCGACTCCTGCGGCCGGCGCTGCTTGGCCCGGTAGGAGTTGATGAACGTGTTGGTGAGGATGCGGTAGAGCCAGGCCTTGAGGTTGGTGCCCTCGGTGAACCCACCGAAGCCCCGGTAGGCCCGCAGGTAGGTCTCCTGCACGAGGTCCTCGGCATCCGCCGGGTTGCGCGTCATGCGGAGCGCGCCCGAGTAGAGCGAGCTCATGAGCGGCATCGCCTGCTCCGCGAACGTCGCCTGGTCGGCCATGGTGGCAACCTACCCGCAGCGTGTCCGAGGGACTCCATGCGGCGGGCGCCGACAGGTTCGGCGACCCGGAACCTCAGGTCACGGCATCGTGGTGCCGATCATGCCGGGATGGTCCCTTCGTTCACCGACGATGACGAACCGAGCGCTCTGCGTGGTCGGATGCGTCGCGGTCTAGCGTTGGCCGCCAGGTGTGCCCGTGGCGGGGCATCCGGGGAGGACAAGGAGTGAGACGAGGGGTGAGCGAGTCGGAACACCGCACGGCCGGCGAGATCCCGCAGCACGGCTGGGACGACGCCTTCGTCCGCTCGCCGCTGCCCATGGCCGTGGTGGTCGACGGCCTGTTCCGGCGCACCAACGCCGCCTTCGCCGAGCTCATCGGGCGCGAGCCCGACGACGTGCTCGGCGTCGAGGCGCTGACGCTGGCCGGCTCGCACCTCATGTCGGCGGAACTCGAGGCCGCCGCCGAAGCGTTCCGGCGAGGCGATCGCCGGCTGCAGTTCGAGGGCCCGATGGTGCGGGCCGACGGCGTCGAGCGGTGGGTCGCGATCGCGGTGGTGATCGTGGCGGCGGACGGCCCCAGGACCACCGCCGTCGCCACGATCAGCGATCTGACCGACCTGCACACCGCCCGCAACGAGCTGGCGGCATCCGAACGCCGGTTCCGCAACCTGCTCAGCAACGTCAGCGACACCGTGTCACTGAGCGATGCCGACGGGAAGCTGCTCTTCAGCACCGGCGGCGAGAACGCGGCGCTGGGCTATCCCGACACCGTGTGGGACGGGATGGTGCCGTTCACGCTCATCCACCCCGACGACCTGCCGCGCGCCCTCGAAGGGTGGGAGGAGGGCCTGCGATCCCCGGGCAAGGAGATCACCTCCGAGGTGCGGATGCGGTCGGCCGGGGGGACGTGGGAGGACATCTCGGTCACCGGCGTGAACCTCCTCGACGACCCCGATGTCGGCGGCGTCGTGGTGACCACCCGCAACATCACCGCGCTCCGACGCGCCGAGCGTCTCGCCTCCAGCCAGGCCGGAGTGCTCGAGCTCATCGCGCGCGGAGCCGACCTCGGCTCGGTGGCCCAGGCGTGCGTCGAGTTCGTCGAGGCCAACGGCATCAACGGCGCATCGTCGATCTACCTCTTGGACGGTGATCGACTCGAGATCCACGCCGGGCGGGCACCAGAGGCATTGAACGAATGGCTCCGCCAGCCGGGCCGGACGCTCGACCGGAGCGTGTGCGACATCGGCATCGCCACCGGCCAGCCGGCGATCTTCGCGGACCTGCACGACGTGGACCTCCATCCGACCGTGCGCGACATCGCCATCGCCGAGGGGCTCCGGGCGGCATGGTCCCAACCGATCCTCGCCATGACGACCGGCGAGGCCGTCGGATCGTTGTCGACCGTCTACCGCGAGACCCATCAGCCGACCGACCACGAACGGCAGGTGGCCGACGCCGCGTGCAGCCTCGTGGCCATCGCGCTCGAACGGGTCGAGAACGAGGGCCGGCTCGCGCACCAGGCCCTGCACGACGGGCTCACGGGCCTGCCCAACCGCACCCTGCTGCTGGACCGCCTCGACCACGCGCTCGCCCGTCGTGCTCGCAACGGCGCCCCCATCGCGCTGCTGTTCTGCGACATCGATCGGTTCAAGGTGATCAACGACAGCCTTGGACACGGCGTGGGGGATCAGCTCCTCGTCGCCTTCGCCGAGCGCTACCGGGGCGCGGTGGACCCCGGGGACACGGTCGCCCGGTTCGGCGGAGACGAGTTCGTCGTGCTGGTCGAAGACGTGGCCGACGAAGGCCACGGGCTGCGGGTCGCGGAGCGGCTCACCCTCGCCCTGGCCCAGCCGTTCGTCCTCCCGGAAGGCCAGGAGGTGCACCTCACCGCGAGCATCGGCCTGGCCTACGCCACCGACCACACCACCGGCGACGCGTGGCTGCGCGACGCCGACGCCGCCATGTACCGGGCCAAGGATCGCGGCCGCAACCGCCTCGCCCTGTTCGACAGCGAGATGCGCGACGCAGCCGTGGTGCGGCTCCAGGTCGAGAGCGACCTGCGACGAGCGGTCGACCGTCAGGAGCTCGACGTCTGGCTCCAGCCCGTGGTCGACCTGCCGAGCGGCCGGATCTGCGGCGCGGAGGCGCTCGTCCGCTGGCGCCACCCCGAGCGCGGCCTGCTCGGCCCGGCGGAGTTCATCGCCGTAGCCGAGGACACCGGCATGATCGACGAGATCGGTCGGCACGTGCTCGACCTCGCGGTCGAGGCTGCGGCCCGGATGGACCTGCCCGACCACGGCCTCGGGTTCCAGCTCGGGGTGAACGTGTCGGCCCGCCAGATCGCCCAGCCGGGCCTCGACGACCTCGTGGCGGCCACGTGCGAACGCCACGGGTGGCCCCTCACGTCGCTGCTCCTCGAGATCACCGAGAGCACCCTCCTCCAGCGCATCGAGGGCCCGGTCGACCTGCTCACCCGGATCCACGCGCTGGGGGTGGAGCTCGCCATCGACGACTTCGGGACCGGCTACTCGTCGCTGACCCGCCTCGGCCACATGCCTGTCGGGCAGGTCAAGATCGACCAGTCCTTCGTGGCCGCGATCGGGCTCCCGGGCAACCGGATGGTCCGGATCGTCGATGCGGTGACGGCCATCGCCACCGCCCTCGAGCTCCGAACCACGGCGGAGGGCGTGGAGACCGAGGAGCAGCTCGCCTACGTGCGCGGCCTGGGCTGCGACCAGGCCCAGGGCTACTTGTTCTCTCGGCCCGTGCCGGTGGACGAGTTCGCCCGGCTGCTCGCCCGCGACCCCCGCTGGTAGCCGCCCGGGGAAGGTTCATCCATCGGCCACCCGGACGTCACCGCGTGGCCATCGCACGCCCTCCCACGCCGAAGGCCTGCGGCGTACGGTCGGGGCATGCGCAGGGGAGTGAGTCGTCGGCGAGTCCTACAGGGAATGGCGACCGGGGCAGGGCTTGCCCTCGCCGGTGGATTGCGGGGACCGCAGGTCTGGGCCGCGCCCGGCGTGCTCGGCCCCGGCAGCCGGCCTGATCCGTCGAAGCCCGAGGGCACGGACATGCTCCCGCAGATCGAGCACATCATCATCTACATGCAGGAGAACCACTCCTACGACAGCTACCTCGGGATGCTGGAGGTGGGCGACGGGTTCACGCTCGACGGCGGCGGCGCGCCCACCAACTCGAACCCGAACCCCGGCGACGGCGGCAACCCGTTCAAGGTGTTCAAGGCGGGCGAGACCTGCCAGACCGGCCCCGGCGTGAGCCAGAGCTGGAACGCCACCCACCTGCAGTACAACGGCGGCGCCATGGACGGGTTCATCGAGCCGGGCCGGACCGCGTCCATGAAGTACTGGGACGGCGGCCAGCTGCCCTTCTACTACGACCTGGCCCGCACCTTCCCGCTCTGCGACCGCTGGTTCGCCTCGTCGCCGTGCCAGACGTACCCCAATCGCCGGTACCTCCAGGCGGCCACCTCGGTGGGCCTGGTGGCGACCGATCCCCAGGCCGTCCTGGCCAATCCCGACGCGCCGAACGGCACCATCTGGGACCGGCTCAACGACCACGGGATCACGTGGCACGACTACGCGTTCGACCTCCCCGACATCCTGCTGTTCCCCAACGTCCAAGCCGCCAACAAGGACAAGATCCGCAACATCCCGCAGTTCCTCGCCGACTGCGCCTCCGGCAACCTGCCCCAGGTCTCGATCGTGAGCCCGGGCTTCCAGGCGTACACCGAGGAGAACCCCCACGACGTGCAGCTCGGCGAGGCCTACAGCGCCCGCATGATCAACGCCGTCATGCAGAGCCCGGCATGGGAGAAGACGATGATGATCTTCACCTACGACGAACACGGCGGCTACTACGACCACGTGGCACCGCCGGCGGCCGTGGCCCCGGACTCGATCAAGCCCGACATCGATGTGCCGCCCGACCAGCCCGGCGGCTTCGACATGTACGGGTTCCGGGTCCCCGGCTTCGTGATCTCGCCCTTCGCCAAGGCAGACCACGTGTCGAGCACCGTCTACGACCACACGTCGGTGCTGAAGACCATCGAGACCAAGTTCAACCTCGGCGCCATGACCTTCCGCGACGCCAACGCCAACAGCCTGCTCGACACGCTCGACCTGACGACGATGGCCTTCGGCAACCCGCCGACGCTGGCGGAGCCGGGACTGCCGGCGACCGGGAGCCCGTGCGAGCCCGGGGTGCCCGACCCCAAGACGATCAAGGCCGCGACCGGCGAGACCACCACCACCACGACCCTGCCCGGCGGCACGACCAGCACCACGCCTGGGGCCGGCACCGGGACCCCGCCAGGGGCCACGCCGATCTCCGGCGAGCTCGCGCTGACCGGCCGTCCCGACCTCACCGTCCCCACGATCGCCGGGGTCTCGGCCGTTGCTGCCGGGTTCGCGGTCCTCGCGGCTCGCGCCCGCCTGCTCGAGTCGACCGCCGACCAGGACCGACCCGCCGGCTGACGCCCCCGAGGCCCCGGTCGCCTCAGCCGCGAGCTCGGGCCGGGTCCAGTCCCCGTGGTGGGCGGAAGCCCAGCGCATCGGACATCCACGGATCCACCGTGCAGTCGACGACGAGGTGGACGCGCGGTCCGGGGCCGTCGTTGCGGACGGCATGGACGCGGGTGAGATCGACGTACCAGCACTCCCCTGCCGCCATCTCGACGAGCTGCCCTTCGACGAGGAAGCAGGCGCCCGGTCCGGTGGTGATCGGGATGTGGAGACGGAGCTCGCCGTCGTCGTAGGAGAGGTCGAGGTCGGTGTGGCCGTCCACGGATGCGCCCGGGCCGAGCCGCAGGAGCCGGGCCGAGAGCAGCGGGCAGGCGATCCGGTCCAGGGTGGCCGCGACCCGGGGCAGCTGACCCAGGACGGGCGCATCTGCCCACGATCCGCTCGCGTTCGGATCGGGATAGAGCGAACCCGGCCGCCCGCCGATCGTGCGCAGGGCCACACCACTCCAATCGCCGTCGTAGAGGCGTTGGTTGAAGTGCGGCAGCCAAGCGTCGTCCGGAAGTCGGGCGACCTCCACGGCGAGCGCCTGGGCATCGACGTCCAGATCGAGCCGGCGTGCGTGGGTGGGCGCATCCCCGATCGTCACGGGCGCGCCCCGGATCGTTGGCGCGCACGGGCCTCGTCCAGCCGGGCGTGAACCGGCCCGAGCCATCGGTCGACCGCCTCGCGGATCTCGGGCGTCGCCTCCGCCTCCTTGGCCGCAGTGTCGTCCGCGAAGGGCAGCACCGGGTTCTTGGCGTCGAGCTCCGCCACCGCGGCCATGGCCGGCTCGGCGCCGTCGACGGGGATCCCGAACCGACCGGCCACGAAGGAGGCCGCCGCCGGCAGGTCGTCGTAACGGACGAAGGCGACGTCGAGGCCCTCGCCGGCCGCGTCCAGCACGGCTTCGCTGATCGAGGCGACGACCTGGGCGACACCCGCGGCCGCGGAGCCTCCCCACAGGCCCGCGAACGTCGAGTCGAACAGCGCCGGGTCCAGCGCGCCGGGCACGGTGTGCACCGCCCGTCGTCGGAGCTGGGACACCACCACGGCGACGGGATCTCGGTAGACGAAGGCCATCGGCACCGAACCGAACGCCCTGCGGTAGTGGTCCAGCG
>JAOBWM010000013.1 GCA_025463365.1 Acidimicrobiales bacterium | reverse complement strand
CGTAGTGGTCGAACTCGGGGGAGCCCTCGAGGAGGTAGGCGAGGTCAGGATCCTCGAGGCCGATCTCCATGCGCTTGGCCACCTTGCGGGCCCGGGCGATGTGCCCCTGGGCCAACTGGTTGCCGATGCCACGGGAGCCGGAGTGGAGGACCACCCAGACGGAATCCGACAGATCCAGGCAGACCTCGACGAAGTGGTTGCCGGACCCCAACGTGCCGAGCTGGTCGAGCGCGGTGCGCGACTGCTTCGGGTCGAGGTCGGTGCGCGACCGGTTGTCGCGCAGCCACGCTGCGGCCGCCTTCGACCGGCGCTCGGCGCGCGCGTCGGCGGTGCGGCCCGTGTGGCCGCGGCCCATCCCGGCCGGGATGACCTTCTCGATGCCCGCCAACATCGACGTGAGGTCGTCGGGGAGGTCGGTGGCGACGAGGTCGGTGCGTACCGCGGCCATGCCGCAGCCGATGTCGACCCCGACGCACGCGGGGATGATCGCGCCCGCGGTGGGCACGACGGACCCGACCGTGGCCCCGAGGCCGACGTGGGCGTCGGCCATGAGGGCGACGTGGCCCGCGACGATGGGCAATCGCGACGTGCGCTCGGCCTGGGCGCGCGTGGAAGCGTCCAGGTCCGACGCCCACGACCACAGTCGGTCGGTGATCTTCTGAGGTGCCATGTCACGCCTCCTTCGGCGTCGGCCCCGCGGGCGCCGTTGCCCGCCGAACCGGCCGGTGACCGTACGCACCCGGCACCGGTCTCGCGAAGGCATATTCCGAATCGGCGTGGTCCGGAAGGCTCGTTGAGGTGGATCCGACGGGGATCCGCCGTCCAGCCGCGTCGTCGCCTCAAGGCGTCACTCGTCCAACGGCGGATCTCGCGTTGAGCTCTGCCGTCAGGGCTTGAGCTGGGCGTAGAGGTCTTGGTCGACGAGGTCTTGGTCGGCTGGGTGGCGTTCGAGGTAACCGGCGACGTACGGGCACAGGGGGACGATCTTCAGGCCTTCGGCGCGGGCGTCATCGAGGACGCGGCGGGCGAGCTTGCCGGCAAGGCCCTGGCCCTCGAAGCGATCTCGGATGCCCGTGTGGATGAAGACCCGGCGGCCATCGACGGTCCGGTAGTCGAGCTCGCCCGCGGGTTCGCCGTCGACGGTGATGGCGTAGCGCCCCTCGCCATGGGCGTCGGCATGGACTGCGATGTCGATCGTCATCGGGCCAGTCTGGCGGGCGCGGGCCGAACGGCGACCGGGTGATCGGATGGGCGGCACCCGAGCGCTGGAGGCCCGCTCAGCCGAAGCCGCGAGCGTCCTGCTTGAGCGCGAGGTCGACGGTGAGGGCGGTGGCCAACGTGAGCTCCCGGACCGGGAAGGGGAGCGGTCCGTGGACCTTCACGACGTACCGATCGGCGCGGGTGACGGCGGTTCGCGCCCAGCCCTCCCACGACTTCACGATGCTGGCGTACTGCCACGAGCGAGTTGGGTCGACAACGGCGAAGTCCCACGCCCGCAAGTTCTGCGCTTGGAGGTGACCGACGCGGTTGCCGACGGCGTCGACGAGGGCGAAGTGGATCTTCCCGAAGACGTTCTCCTGGCGGATGGTCCCGAGGTAGCGGTCCTGCCCGTCGAACACGTGCACCTTCGACAGGAACCACTTGGCCGGCCGCGTGACCCGGAGGATCACGGTGCCGTCCGTCGCGACCACCTCGAAGTGGTGGGTGAAGAACTGGTCGAACGCGGTGAGGGCCCGCGCCCACTGCTTGGCCCGCGACTGACCGATCTGGTGCACCTCGCCGAGCGGGCTGCCGTCGCCCCCGAAGATGCTGTACCCGGTCTGGACCTCGAGGACCTTGGCGTGCTGGTTGACGACGAACACGGAGCTACCGAGGAGCGTGCCGTCCTCGAGGAAGGCCGGAGCGCCCACGGCGCTGTCGACGACTTGTTGGCGGACCGCGTCGGGCGTGAACTCCTCGCCACCGCGCCGGCGGATGCGGCGGCGTTGGTCGAGCCGCCAGATCACGATGGCGGCGATGACAGCAGCGCCGACGGCCAGGGCGCCCATCGGCCCCCAGCGGGCGATGGCGACGCGCTCGAGCACCTCGCGCCCGAGGCGCGCCCCGAGCGACACCACGAGGAGCACCCCGAACACCGGCCGGCCCTTGCGTCGCTCGCGTCGAGAGGGCTTCGACGTCGGGGAACCGGCCGCGGGGAACGTGGGAGCGGTCGGCGGTCCGGCTCCAAGTGGAGGCGGTGGTGGAGGCGGGAGCAGCGAAGGTGGGGGGAGCGGCGCCGCGCTGGGCGCGCCACCACCGGAACCCGGTTGACCCCACTCGCCGATCGAGCCATCCGAGCCGTTCGTCGTCATGCCGGACGGTACCGCACCCTCCAACGGGGTCCGGACGGCCGCGGACGGACCGGTACGGTTGCCCGCCTATGGCCAAGCCCCCCGCGCTCACCCCTCAGGCCGACGACTTTCCCCGCTGGTACCAGGACGTCCTGGCCAAGGCGGAGCTGGCCGACAACGGGCCGGTGCGCGGGACGATGGTGATCCGGCCCTACGGCTACGGGCTGTGGGAGCGGATGGTCGCCGAGGTGGACCAGCGCATCAAGGTCGCCGGAGCCGAGAACGCCTACTTCCCGCTGTTCATCCCCGAGAGCTACCTGACCCTAGAGGCCCAACACGTCGAAGGGTTCAGCCCGGAGCTGGCCGTGGTGACCCACGCGGGCGGCAAGGAGCTCGACGAGCCGATCGTGGTGCGCCCCACCAGCGAGACCGTCATCGGCGAGTTCATGGCCAAGTGGGTCAACAGCCACCGTGACCTGCCCCTGTTGCTGAACCAGTGGGCCAACGTCGTTCGCTGGGAGCTCCGCACCCGCCTGTTCCTGCGGACGAGCGAGTTCCTCTGGCAGGAGGGCCACACCGCCCACGCCACCGAGGCCGACGCCTCGGCCTACGCGCTCCAGATCCTCCACGACGTGTACCGCGACTTCATGGTCGACGTCTTGGCCATGCCGGTGCTGATCGGGCGCAAGACGCGCCAGGAGCGGTTCGCAGGGGCCACCAACACGCTGGCGTGCGAGGCGATGATGGGCGACGGCAAGGCCCTGCAGATGGGCACCAGTCACGAGCTCGGCCAGAACTTCGCCAAGGTCTTCGACATCGCGTACCAAGACGCCGACGGCACCCAACAGATCTGCTGGACCACCTCGTGGGGCGTGTCGACGCGGATGATGGGCGGGCTGATCATGTGCCACGGCGACGACCAAGGGCTCCGGGTCCCGCCCCGCCTGGCCTCGGTGCAGGCGGTGGTCATGGTGATCCGCGACGACGAGGGCGTGGTCGATGCCGCCGGTCGCATCACCGATGAGCTGCTCGCCGCCGGCGTGCGGGCCAAGCTCGACGGCCGCACCGACACCTCGTTCGGTCGCCGGGCCACGGCATGGGAGATCAAGGGCATCCCCGTGCGCATCGAGGTCGGCCCGCGCGATCTCGCCAACGGCGAGGTCACCGTCGTCCGGCGCGACACAGGCGAGAAGGCGCAGTGCGCGCTTGCCGCGGTGGGGGCCACCGTGACCGGCCTCCTCGATGCGATCCAGGCCGGCCTGCTGGCCGAGGCCACGCAGCGGCGAGACGATCGCACGGCCGACGTCGCCACACTGGACGAGGCCCGGGAGGCAGCCCAGGTGGGCTTCGCTCGGATCCCGTGGGCCGTCCTCGGCGAGGAGGGCGAGGCGATGTTGGCCCGCGACGCCATCACCGTCCGGTGCCTCCAGCGCCCCGACGGCTCGGTGCCTGCGTCCGAGGACGAGCCCGACGTGGTCGCCGTGGTGGCCCGCGCCTACTGACCCGACGTGCCTGGCGGGTCAGGTGCGGCGGACCGTCTGACGGCCGCCGGTCGCGGACCACCGGTCGATCACGAGCTGATCGTCGGCCACGGCGATCACCACGACGGACTCGAGGTCGAGGCGGAACAGGTCTGCGGGGCCGGGCGGTTCGAAGCCGCGCTCCTCCTTGAACCCGGCCATGACCCGGGCGTGCTCGGCATCGTCGGCGAGCAGGACCGCACGAGCCGTGACCTTGACGTCGCCCTCGCCGGGATCGGCCGCCCCCTCCTGCACCTTCCTCGACTCCCACGGGATGCCGTGGAGCGAGCAGCGCGGGTCGCGGCGCAGATCGGCACCCTTGCGGGCCCCGGGCATCGAGCCGATCCAGAGGTCAGCGTGCAGGAAGAACGGGTCGATCCCGCTCAACCTCGGCGAGCCGTCGGCCCGGAGCGTGCCCAGGACGCCGTTGACGGTGGCAGACAGGATCACCCGAGCCCGAGCGGCGAGCTCGGGTTCGGCGGCGTCGAAGTCGTTCCAGGAGGTCATTCCCTCATTCTCCCCGGGGGGTCTGACACCGGGCTGCACCGGCGCTGCTGACGTGCCATCCGTCTCACCGGAGGGTGCTCGGGTCGGGGCCGGGAGGGCCGGTGGGCGCCGTGCGACGGGGTCGGATCGGGCCCGATCCGCTATGCTGTCGGGGCTGCCTTCGGGCGGCGAGGCGTGGGCCTGGGCCCACGCTTCTTGTTTGTTCGGGCTCAAGCCCGGGCACCGAACCACCCACGTCAAGCCCTGGAAGGGAGGCCCCCATGGACACCGCCGAGCGCATCCGCTCCCTCGTCGCGCCCCTGGTCGAGGCGCCCACCGAGCTCTACGACGTCGAGTTCTCCGGCGGCATCCTGCGCGTCACCGTCGACCAGCCCGCGGGCGGGGTCGACATCGGGATGATCGGGCGCCTCACCCGCGCCATCTCCAACCTCCTCGACGAGGAAGATCCCATCGCAGGCGAGTACACCCTCGAGGTCTCGAGCCCTGGGCTGGAGCGCCCGCTTCGCCGGCCCGAGCACTTCGCCCGCGCCGTGGGGTCCACCGTGGCCATCAAGGCTCGCGCCGGCATCGAGGGCGACCGTCGGATCAAGGGCGCCCTCGTGGCCGCCGACGCCGACACCATCACCGTCCAACCCGAGGGCACCGGGCCCGACGAGGTGCGCACGCTCGCGCTCACCGACGTCGAGAAGGCCCGCACCGTCTTCGAGTGGGGACCGGCACCGAAGCCGGGTCATCCCACCACCTCGTCCTCCAAGCAGAAGAAGGCAGCCAGGTCATGAGCAACGACGACATGATGGAAGCCCTCCGGGCGCTCGCCACGGAGAAGGGGATCACCCCCGAGACCCTGATGGGTGCCCTCGCCGACGCCCTCGAGTCGGCGTACAAGCGGCTGCCCGACGCCTACGAGTACGCGTGGGCCACCATCGACCCGGTCACCGGCGAGATGCGCGTCACCGCGCAGGAGCTCGACGAAGAGGGCGAGCCCTTCGGGCCCGAGCTCGACGTCACCCCGGATTCGGCGGTCCTCGGCCGCATCGCCGCGCAGACCTTCAAGCAGGTCATGATGCAGCGCCTGCGCGAGGTCGATCGCGAGATGAAGTACGAGGAGTACGCGGGCCGCGAGGGCGACATCGTCACCGGCATCATCCAGCAGACCGACGCGCGGTACACCCTGCTCGACCTCGGTCGGGTCGAGGCGTTGCTGCCCCAGGCCGAGCAGGTGCCCTACGAGCGCCCCGAGCCCAACAGCCGGCTCAAGGCGTACATCGTCGAGGTCCGCAAGACCGCCAAGGGTCCGCAGATCGTGGTCAGCCGCACCCACCCGGGCCTGATCAAGCGCCTGTTCGAGCTCGAGGTCCCCGAGATCGCCGACGGTATCGTCGAGCTCAAGGCCTGCGCCCGCGAGCCTGGTCACCGCACCAAGATCGCCGTCTGGTCCAACGACCAGAACGTCGACCCGGTCGGCGCGTGCGTCGGCGCCCGCGGTGCCCGCGTGCGCATGGTCGTCAACGAGCTGCGGGGCGAGAAGATCGACATCGTCCCCTTCTCCGAGGACCTGCCCGACTTCGTGGCCAAGGCCCTCCAGCCGGCCAAGGTCAAGGAGGTGCGGATCCACGAGGACACCGGCACCGCCGAGGTGATCGTGCCCGACTACCAGCTGTCGCTGGCCATCGGCAAGGAGGGCCAGAACGCCCGCCTCGCGGCCCGGCTCACCGGCTGGCGCGTCGACATCAAGAGCGAGAGCCAGCTCGCCGAGGAAGAGGCCTACGCCACCGACGACTGGGCCCAGGGCGAATGGGTCGTCAACGCCGAAGGTGAGCAGGTCTGGGTGCCCGCGGACGGCGGGGAGGCCCTGTCGGCCCAGGAATGGGCGGCTGTCGGCGACGAGGACTCCGCCGGCGGCGACGTCCCGGCCCCGCCCACCGATGCGGCCGCGCCTGCGGACGTGGCCACCGAGGCGGCCACCACCGAGGAGCCCGCGGCGGTCACCGAGGCCGATCCGCCCGCCGACCTCGACGTCGAGCCCGAGCCCGAGCCGGCGGCCGACGCCGCGGCTGCCGAAGCCCTCGACCCCGAACCCGTCGTCGAGCCGTCTGAGGATGATGCCGAGGAATCGGTCTGACCCGCCGCCCGGACCGCGTCGCACCTGCGTCGGGTGCGGTCGCGTCGCCCGCGCGGATGACCTGGTCCGCCTGGTCCGCCAGGACGATGCAACGCTGGTCGTAGGCCGTAGACTTCCGGGTCGCGGCGCCTGGCTCTGTCCTGGTTCCCCGAACTGTGTCACCGAGGCCATCCGCCGTGGTGGCTTCGCCCGGTCGTTTCGGGCCCCTGTGAGCCGTGCCGCCGTCGAGGCGGTGCGGGAGCAGGTGTGCCAGGAGCGCCCGTGACGGCGACATCCCCTTTCGTGCCTGGTGCACCCGCTGCGCGAGACTCGACGACCGTGCCCGAAACCCCGGGCGGCAAATCCTGATAGCAAGCAAGAAGGGCTGGCGAACACACGTTGGCAGCAAAGATCCGCGTCCACGAGCTCGCAAAAGAGCTCGGTCTCTCCAACAAGGAGACCCTCGACCTGTGCGTCGACCTCGGCATTGCCGTGAAGACCCACTCGTCGAGCATCGAGGACGCGCAAGCCGATCGCGTACGTCGCAAGGCCGAACGTGAGGGGCTGATCCGCGACGAGCAGCCCGCCGAGCCCGAGCCGCCGAAGAAGGCGGCCGCCAAGTCGAAGGCCAAGGAGGCGGCATCGCCCGCCGCCGAGCCCCAGGCCGAGGCTGCGGCGTCCGCCGCGTCCGCCGAGGCCCCGGCCCCCGCCGCTGAGGCGCCGGCCGAAGCTCCGGCACCGGAGCCTGAGGCCAAGCCCACCCCGCCGACCGCCACGCCTCCGGCCCGCCCGGTGGTCACCTCCAGCGGCTCGACGGCTCCGCCCCGTCCTCCGGCGCGGCCCACGCCGCCCACCGCGGTGCCCCCGACCCGCCCCGTGGTCACCTCCAGCG
>JAOBWM010000003.1 GCA_025463365.1 Acidimicrobiales bacterium | reverse complement strand
CCGAGATCAACCCATCTGCCGTCGCGGCCATGGCCGAGGTCGGCATCGACATCGCCCGCGAGTACCCGAAGCCGTGGACCTCGGAGATCGTGCAGGCGGCCGACGTCGTGATCACGATGGGGTGCGGCGACGCCTGCCCCTTCTTCCCCGGCACCCGTTACGAGGACTGGGACCTCGAAGATCCCGCCGGCCAGGGCGTCGAAGCCGTCCGCCCCATCCGCGACGAGATCGAGCTACGGGTCCGGACCCTCCTCGCGAGCCTCGACGTGACCGTCAGGTAGGGGTCGGGCCTTCCATCAGGGCGCGCAGGCGGCAACGTCGTCACCTCCGCGAGCTGTGCGCGACGTGGCCCGAGCTCCGCTCGGAGCGACCGCGAACTCGACAAGCGTCGCCGGGGACCCTGGCGTTCAGGCTGCGTCAACCGCGTCCAGCATGTCCGCGTCGTGCGGGTACGAGAGCCGGTCGCGCGCCTCGACGAAGGGCAGCCATGCGATCTGATCGACCTCGTCGTTCGGCGCGAACGAGCCCGACGTGACGGTCATGGCCCAGTACCGAACGGCCTTCGGCCGGCCCTTGTGGTCCTCGTAGCGCAGCTCCGCCAGCGGAGCGCCCAACTCGCACGCGAACCCGGTCTCCTCGGCGACCTCGCGCCGAGCCGCGTCCCGGAACCCTTCGCCGGCCTCGCACTTCCCCTTCGGGAAGCTCCAGTCGTCGTAGCGAGGCCGGTGCACGAGCAGGACCTCGCGGGGACCGCCCTCGGGTCCGGGACGGGTGACGACCCCACCGCCCGCCCGCACCATGCCGGGATCGGTGTCGGGCCAGGGACCGTCGTCAGCGGTGGTCGGCAACGATCCTCAGACGTCCACGTCGCGTCGGGCGCGGGCCTGAGCCAGCTCCTGGAAGCGCAGGTGCGTGTCGACCGTCCCGCCGGGCTCCGGGGACTCGGCGCGGTGCCAGGTCCCGTCGCCGTCGAGGCACCACGCCAACGTGTCGTCGGCCAGGTTGATCTCGAGGATCTCCCGCATCCGCCGTTGCAAGAGAGGATCGATCACCGGGACCAGCGCCTCGATGCGACGATCGAGGTTGCGGGGCATGAGGTCGGCGGATCCCGTGTAGAGCAGCGGCTCGCCCACGCCGGCCCCGTTGGCGAAGTCGAAGATCCGGGAGTGCTCGAGGTAGCGGCCGATGATCGACCGCACCCGGATGTGCTCGGACAGCCCCTCGACGCCGGGCCGCAGGCACGAGATGCCGCGGATGATCAGGTCGATCTCGACGCCGGCCTGCGACGCCGCGTACAGGTGGTCGATCATCGCCGGGTCCACCAGGCTGTTCATCTTCATGGTGATGCGGCCGGTGCCCGGGGGCGCCGCCATCTCGCCCTCGATCAGCTCCAACAACCGGGTGCGGAGCGGGTGCGGCGCGACGAGGAGCCGCCGGTACTGCACGTTGCGGCCGTAGCCGGTGAGGTAGTTGAAGAGCTGGGCGAGGTCGGCGCCGATCAACGGGTCGGCGGTGAGGATGCCGAGGTCCTCGTAGAGCTTGGCGGTCTTCGCGTTGTAGTTGCCGGTCCCGATGTGGCAGTAGCTGCGCACGCCCGTCCCCTCGTCGCGCACGACCAGCGCGGTCTTGGTGTGGGTCTTCAACCCCACCAGCCCGTAGGTCACGTGCACGCCGGCCTGCTCGAGGGCGCGTGCCCAGCCGATGTTGGCGGCCTCGTCGAAGCGGGCCTTGAGCTCGACGAGCGCGGCGACCTGCTTGCCCCGCTCGGCTGCCCGCACCAAGGACTTGATGATCGAGCTGTCGCCGGAGGTGCGGTACAGCGTGAGCTTGATGGCCAGGACCTTGGGGTCGCGCGACGCCTGCCGCACGAACTCCTCGACCGACGTCCGGAACGAGTCGTACGGATGGTGCACCAAGACATCACCGTCGGCGATGACCTTGAAGATGTCGACGCGCTCGTCGTCGGTGGCGGCCAGCCGCGCCTGGGTGACCGGCGTCCAGGGCGCGTCCTTGAGGTCCGGGCGGTCGAGGCCGTGCAACGCCCACAGCCCGCCGAGATCCAACGGAGCGACGCTCTCGTGCACCGCGTCCTCGCCGAGGTTGAGCTCGCGCATGAGGAGCTCTCGCACCTCGGGCGTGACCCGGGCGTCGACCTCCAGCCGCACGGACACCCCGAACCGACGCCGGCGCAGCTCCATCTCCACCGCGGCGAGGAGATCGTCGGCTTCCTCCTCCTCCAGCGTGAGGTCGGCGTTTCGGGTGACCCGGAACGCGAAGGTCTCGATGACCTCCATCCCGGTGAACAACCGGTCGAGGTGGGCAGCGATCACCTGCTCCAGTGGCACGAACCGCTCGCCATCCGGCATGACCACGAAGCGCGGCAGCAGCGGCGGCACCTTCACCCGGGCGAAGCGGCGCTCGTCCGTCGACGGGTCCCGCAGGACGACGGCGAGGTTCAGCGACAGGCTCGAGATGTACGGGAAGGGGTGGCCGGGGTCGACGGCCAGCGGGGTGAGCACCGGGAAGATCCGGGTCTCGAACTCCTCGACCAGGTACTTGCGGTCGTCGTCGTCGAGCTCGCCCCAACTCGAGAACACGATGCCGACCTCGGCGAGCTCCGGCACGATCTCATCGAGGAACAGGTGCTCCATGCGGTCGACCAGCTCGCCGACGCGCACGGCGATCGCTCGCAGCTGGGCCGTCGGGGTCTTGCCGTCGGGGGACACCCGGCCGACCTTGGCGACGACCTGGTCGGCCAGCCCGGCCACGCGCACCTGGAAGAACTCGTCGAGGTTCTGGCTGAAGATCGCGCAGAACTTGGCCCGCTCGAGCAGCGGCACGCGGGGGTCAGCCGCCGACTCCAGGACCCGCGCATCGAAGTCGAGCCACGACAGCTCGCGGTTGGCGAAGCGCGCCGGATCGTCGGGAACGAGGTGCTCGGCGACGGGATCCATGCGCTGAGGGTAGCGATGCCGGTGGACGTCGGTCCGACGACGAGGCGGCGAACACGTGAGCGCCGGGTGGCCGTCGGGTGACGGGCCTAGTTGTCGTCAGGCAGGCCGAGGTCCCAGTCGAGCAGGAGGTTCTCCCGCTCGGCATCGCGGATCACCCGCTCGCGGTTGCGACGGAACTGGGGGTCGTGCGGCGGCACGAGCTGGAGCCGGGCCTGCATGCGGACGCGGAACCCCTCGACCAGGGCACGGTCGCCGAAGTCGCTCTGGAGGTCCCAGTGGGGGGCCACGGGGCCCAGGTACACGACGCGGACGTGACCGCGCGGCGGTTCCTGCGGGAGCTCGGGTTCGGTCTGCGACATGGCGGAGAACCTTACTGCCCGACCGGCCGGAATCACCCGCCCAGCGTGACCTCGAAGGTCCGCCGCTGGCCCTTGCGCTCCACGGTGACGTGCACGCGATCGCCCGGCTTGCGGGCGCCCACGGCGTCGGTGAGGTCCTGGGCACCACTGATCGCGGCCCCGTCGAGGTCGACGACCACGTCGCCCTGCTCGATCCCGGCCGCGCTCGCCGCGCCGGCCGGATCGACCTGCACGATGAAGGCGCCGGCCGTGGCGGTGACGCCGTACTGGCGACGCGTCGCGTCGGAGACCTCGGACGAGTTGACGTCGAGCGACGAGACGCCGAGCACCGCGGTGGCCGCCCCAGCGCTGTCGCCGCCACCCGCCTTGAGCTGGGCGATGAGGTCCTGCACCGAGTCGATGGCGATCGAGAACCCGACGTTCTGGGCGCCATCGATGATCGCGGTGTTGATGCCGACGACATCGCCCGATGCATCGACCAGCGGACCTCCCGAGTTGCCGGGGTTGATCGCGGCATCGGTCTGGATCAGGTGGTCGAGGGAGGTCTTGCCGTCGCTGATCGAGCGGTCCTTGGCCGACACGATCCCCCGGGTCACGCTCGGGTCGCCACCGAGGTTGAGGGCGTTGCCGATCGCCACGACGTCGTCGCCCACCCGCAGGTTGGCGCTCGATCCGAGCCTCGCCGGGGTGAGGTCGGCGCGTGCCACCTTAATCAGCGCGATGTCGTGGGCCTTGGACCGTCCGACGACCTTGGCCGCCGAAGCGGTCCCGTCGTTGAACCGGACCGAGATGTCCGAGGCACCCTCGATGACGTGGGCGTTGGTGAGGATGAGCCCGTCCTTGGAGATCACCACGCCGGAGCCCGCAGCGCCGAAGATGCTGTTGGCACTTCCCGTCTGGATGCTCACCACCGACGGTTGGGCGACGTCGAGGATGCGGCGGATGTCGAGCGTGCTCGACGGCGCCGAGGCACCGGCCGTGGTGGTGCTCGCGGCGGCCACGGGCCGGTCGCTGCGGTGCCCGAGCGCGTAGCTCGCGAACGCCCCGCCCATCACGATGGCGCCGACGAGGAACGCACAGAACGCAACCAGGGCGCCCGATCGCGATCGGCCCGACCGATCCTGGACGTCCACCCGGGGCGCGGGCCAGGTCGTGGGGGGCTCGCTGCCCGCACCTGGCGGTCGCCGGTCATCGGCCACGGGCGCCGCGGCCGGGGCCGGCGGCACCGGGCCGGTCTCGAAGCGGGGCACGATCGCGGGGGCAGGAGCGGAACCCGCGTTCGCACCGCTCGAAGGGGACCCCGAACCGGTCGAGCTCGGTGAGCTAGGCGGCGGGGCCGGCGGCCGGGCAGGATCCGAAGGCGGGGTCGCCGAACCGTCCGGTGCTCCTCGCGGGGCCCAGGGGTTCCAGGAACCCGTGCCCGGACCGTCGCTCATGGCGGCCATGCAAGCAGGTTTTCTCGGGATCTCCACCGCGCCTGCACGGAACCTTCACACGCATCGGGGAACGATGTGACCGTCCCGTGCGTCAGGCAGGGAGACACCTCGTAAGGTCACCCCGCAGTCGGAGGAGAAGCAGATGGACGACGTCGAGCTCGAGTGGATGCAGGACGGACACTGCCGCCACTACCCGCCGGCCGCCTTCTTCCCGAGCGATGGGGTCGGCGTCGACGTCGCCCGCCGGATCTGTGATGGCTGCCCGGTACGGGCCACCTGCCTCGAGTACGCCCTGGCCAACCGGATCGACCACGGCGTCTGGGGTGGCTGCTCGGAGCGTGAGCGCCGCCGCATCCTGAAGCGCCGCCGTCAGGAAGCGGCCGCCCGGGTCTGACGCCCGGACGCGCCAGAGCCCGGCACGAAGGCCGGGCTCTGCAATCAGATCGTCGCCCCGCCGGGGCGGGTTCAGCTGGCGGGCTTGTCGGGTTCGTTCGGCGTCGCCGACGAGGCCGAGGCCTGGCCTGCACCCTCGTCCGAACCCTTCTTGAACTCGCGCTGGGCCTCGCCGAGCGACTTGGCGAGCTTGGGGAGCTTGGCTCCACCGAACAACACCAAGATGATGACGAGGAGGATGATCAGTTCGGGCGGACCGAGGCTCATGGCACCACGGTAACGCTGTGGCCGCCGATGCACCACGTCGGCCTGTCCGAATTCCCCACGCCTGCCAGGCTGCACCGGTGCTCGAATGCGTGGTGAACATCAGCGAGGGCCAGGACCTCACGGCGATCGCAGCCATCGCTGCCGCTGCCGGATCGGCCCTCCTCGACGTCCACACCGACGCCGACCACCACCGCAGCGTGCTCACGCTGGTGGGCGAAGACGCACCCCGGTCCGTCGCCGCCGCGGCCGTCGACCGCCTGGACCTGAGCACCCACCAGGGTGCGCACCCCCGCATCGGCGTGGTCGACGTGGTGCCGTTCGTGGCCCTCGAGGGCTCGTCGGCAACCGATGCGCTGCAGGCTCGCGACCACTTCGCGCGGTGGGCCGCGGACGAACTGGCCGTGCCGTGCTTCTGCTACGGCCCCGAACGGACGCTGCCCGACGTCCGGCGCCACGCGTTCGGTGAACTGGCCCCCGATGTCGGCCCGGACCAGCCCCATCCCACCGCGGGCGCCATGGCGGTTGGCGTGCGACCCGTGCTGGTGGCCTACAACGTCTGGCTGGCCGAGCCGGACCTGGCCCTCGCCCGGCGGATCGCCGGCGCCCTGCGCGGACCAGCGGTGCGCGCCCTGGGGCTGGCAGTGGGCGAAGAGGTCCAGGTGTCGGTGAACCTCATCGAGCCGACGGCCGTCGGGCCCGCCGAGGTCGCCGATGCGGTGGCCGCCCGTGCCGCGGTGCGCCGGTGTGAGCTGGTGGGGCTGCTGCCCGCTGCGGTGCTGGCGGCCGTGCCGCGCGAGCGCTGGGGATCGCTCGACCTCGGACCGGACCGGACCATCGAGGCCCGCTTGCTCGCGAACCGCTAGGCCGTGGAGGCGCCGGCCTGCGCTTCGGCTTCCAGTGCGGTGCGCCGGGCGAGGGCCCGCTGGCGGCGGATGCGCCGGCGCTCCCGCTCGCTCAGGCCGCCCCAGATCCCGAACTTCTCACCGTTGGCCAGCGCGTACTCGAGGCAGTCCTCGCGCACCACGCAGCCGCGGCAGACCTCCTTGGCCTCGCGCGTGGACGCGCCACGCTCGGGGAAGAAGAGGTCGGGGTCGACACCGAGGCAGTTGGCGAAGTCCTGCCAACCCTTCGTGTCGTGGTCTTCAGAGATGATGTCGGTCATGGGCTGACCCCCAGAGTCGTCCCGGTTGCGCAGGGAGCCGTACCATCAGCGCCCTGCGGTGCACGAGGCCTGCCGGAGCGGACCTCATACCACGCGTGGAATTACATTGGTGTGATCTTCGCCGCTGGCGCCTGTTCGCGCAAGCAGAACTTCACGAGGCGGCACGAGGAGCCCTCTTGAGCGACACGATCGACGAGCCCTGGGAACCGGGCCCGACCGCAGACGAGGGGTACGCGCTCTTCGCCAAGGAGTCCCGGGTCGTCGCCGACGACGGCACGCCGATCGCCTACACGTTCCGCAACCGCGCCGGGCGCAAGGTGCCGATCCTGTTCGCCAACGGGTGGTCCTGCAGCGACGCCTACTGGGGCCGGCTGCTCCCCCTCTTCGAGGAGGCAGGCCACCCCTGCCTGCTGCCCGACACCCGTGGTCACGGCCGTTCCGGGCTCCCCCGCTCCCCCGGGCGCGGCGCTCGAAACCTCACCATCGACGACGTCTCCATGCCGCGGATCGCCCGCGACCTCGTCACGGTGCTCGACGATGCCGGTGTCGACCGTGCGCTCGTGGTCGGGCACTCGATGGGCGTGCAGACCGGGCTCGAGGTCTACCGCCAGATCCCCGACCGCGTCGCCGGGCTCGTGCTGATCGCGGGCACCTCGGAGAACCCGACCAAGACGCTCTACGGGCAGTCGATCACCGACACGATGTTCCCCCTGATGGCGGGCGTGATGCGCTACGTCCCGGAGGTGCTCGCGCCGGTGTGGGCCACCATCGGGCCGGCCAGCGTCGGCCACTTCGGCGCCCGGCTGGCACGTGCCGCGGGTCCCAAGGCCACCGCGGCCGACCTGCACCCGTACCTGCTCCACCTCAAGTCGACCTCGCCGGCGGTGCTCGTCTTGATGGCCGGGGCCATGCGGGCCCACTCCGCCACAGACCTCCTCGCCGACCTCACCACGCCAACCCTCGTCGTGTCGGCCGGCGCGGACGTGTTCACCCCGGCGCGGTGCTCGGAGGCCATCCACCACGGCGTCGTGGGCAGCGAGCTCGTCACCTTCGCCAAGGCCGGCCACACGCTGCCCATCGAGGAACCCGATGCCCTCGCCCGGGTCGTCGACGACTTCGTGGCCCGCCGGATCGCGCCGCCGCCGGCCAAGCGGCGGGCAGCGCGGCCACCGAAGGCTGCCAAGCCCGCCAAGCCCGCCACCACGGCGGCCCCGACCCCGGCCGCCGGGTCCTCGACGGTCGCCGAGGCGTGACGACGGGCGCGGGGTCGGGCCGGCGCGGGCCGCGCTCGATCGTGGCGCGCGTCGCGGACATCACCACGCTCGACGTCGACGCGATCGTGAACGCCGCCAACTCGTCGCTGCTCGGCGGTGGCGGGGTCGACGGGGCGATCCATCGGGCGGCCGGGCCCGGGCTCCTCGAGGAGTGCCGGCGCCTCGACGGCTGCGAGACCGGCGACGCCAGGAGCACCAGCGGCTTCCACCTGCCCGCGAGATGGGTGATCCACACGGTGGGCCCCGTCTGGCACGGGGGCGATCGAGGCGAGGCCGAGCTCCTGGCTTCGTGCTATCGCCGTTCCCTCGCGGTGGCCGATGGCCTCGGCGCGCGGTCCGTGGCCTTCCCGGCCATCTCCACCGGCGTGTACGGCTACCCGAAGGACGCCGCGGCCCGGATCGCCGTCGACACGATCCGCTCCGTCCCGACCGAGGTCGAGCACATCGTGCTGTGCGCGTTCTCCGACGAGGATCGCCAGCGCTACGAGGATCTCCTCGTGGCATCCTGACGAGTTCCCGCGCCGCGCCGCGCGCCGCCCCTGATGCGCGGCGGACAGGATCGGGTCCGCAGGTCGACGGGGATCCGCCGCACTCGGGGTTGATCGCAAGCCCGGGCCGATGGGTACCGTCTAGGGGCTCGACGTCGTGGCGGATCGTTCCGCCCACCCTGCGGCCCGCGCCATTCCCCACCTCCCGCCCGGAGCCCGCCATGCCCGCCCGTCCCGCGCGACGCGTCCCGTCGG
>JAOBWM010000213.1 GCA_025463365.1 Acidimicrobiales bacterium | reverse complement strand
CGCGCCTGCCTGGCCCGCGGCGGCGGTCGCCGCGCTCGGGGCCGGAGTGCTCGTGGGCGTCACGACGCCCCTTGGCCTCCGGTTCCGATCGATGCCCGGCCTGGTCGCGGGAACGCTCGTTGGCGGCATCTGGTTCGCCGTCAGCATCGTCCTGGCGGGCAGCGGCACTGGGATCCCGTTGCTCGCGATCGGCGTGCTCGCCGTCTCCTTCACGGTCGGGCTCGACTGGCGGCAGATCGACCGCTTGCGGCTCATCCCGTTCGTGACGGGCTTCCTGGTCTTGGCCGCCGTGTCGAGCGGCAGGGCGGCGGCCGTCGTGGCGGCGGTCGCCTGGCTGCTCTTGTCGATCCTCACCCTGTCGCTGTTGGAGTCCGACCGGCGAGCCGCGGCGGTCCGCGTCGCCCCGCTCGTTCCCGCCGCTCCCCGGGCCTCGGTGGTCGCCACGGACGTGGCCTCCACCGCCATCGCCGCGGTCGCCATCGCCGCCATCGCGGCCCTGTTGCTCAGCGCCCCGAGCTGTTCGCCGTTCCACTCGAACCAGTTCGGGGGCACCTCCCGTACGGGGGCAGGCGGTTCCGCGGGATCAGGCGCCGGTCGTGGCTCCCAGCCCGGATCGACCGGGTCGGGCGCCGTCTACCACCGAGGCTCGGACGGTCACTTCCTGCTTCCCGACCCCTCCGGTGGGGGAAGCGTCGACATCCCGGTGCCTGACGATCTGGCCCGGCACCCCGGCCGGGCCGACCGCGTCCTGCGCCGCGCTGATGGCGTGACCACCACGTACCACTACGACGCGCAGGGGCGGCTGCACGTCACGGTCACGCACCCCGACGGCTCGTCACGCTCGTTCTCCTATGACCCGCAGCCCGACGGCACCACGCTCGTGCACGCCCTCGACGACCGCGGCCGGACGACCGAGACCTACACCTACGACCCTGACGGAAGGCTCACCGACGGTCCCACCTCCGGGGGATCGAAGCACCACGGCCCGGACCTGCAGCTGATCCTGCTCGTCGTCCTGGTGGCGGCGGCGCTGATCGGGCTGGCGTGGTGGTGGCGTCGTCGCCCGACGCGACCGGCCGAGCCGGTGGCGCCGCCGTGGGCCCTCGCCCTGATGCAGAAGCTCGAGCACGAGGGCGAGCGGCGGGGCCGACCGCGCCACCGCGACGAGACCCCGGTCGCGTACACCGAGGCGCTCGCCGCAGACGTCCTGCCCGACGATCGCGTGGCGGGGGTGGGTCGGATCCTGTCGAGCGCGCTCTTCGGCCCCCGGGAGATCACCGCCGAACGCCGCGTGTGGGCGGAGGCCACGTTCGACGCGGTGCTCGAAGCCCATCCCCGGACCGGCAGGACCCGCCACCGTCGCGCGCCTGCGCGCGTCTAGACCCGCTGGTTGAACCGGGTCATCGCCGGCTCGGGGCCCTCGGCAAGGATGAGCTCCACCGCGTCGGCGGCTTCTTCCATGGCCACGGTGATCTCCGCCAGATCGGCCTTCCCGGGTCGGCGCAACACGTGGTCGACCCCGGCCTGGCGACCCGGCGGCTTCCCGATCCCGATGCGCACCCGGACGAAGTCGTCGGTGTGCAGGTGCGCCTTGATGGACTTCAGGCCGTTGTTGCCTGCGAGGCCCCCGCCGACCTTCACCTTGAGCTTGCCCGGAGGCAGGTCCATCTCGTCGTGGACCACGACCAGGCGGTGCAGGTCGGTGATGCCATGGCGCCGCACGAGCGCGGCGGCGCTGAGACCGGAGTCGTTGTAGAAGGTCTGCGGGAAGGCGAGCGCGAGCCGGTGGGGCCCCACGCGGACCTCGCCGGACAGGGCCCGCTCCTTGCCCAGCTTGAGGCGGCCGCCGTGGCGAGCCGCCAACAGGGCGACGACATCGGCCCCCACGTTGTGGCGGGAGTGCTCGTACTCGGTCCCGGGATTGCCGAGGCCGAGCACCAACAGGTCTGCGGGCGTGCCGCGCCGGTCCGACGCCGTGCGGAACGCCATGGGTCAGTGCGAGGCCGCGAGAGCCTCAGCCCTCGGCGTCGCCCTCGGCGGCAGCATCGCCACCACCCTCAGACTCGCCGCCGTCCGCGGCGCCCTCTTCGGCATCCTCGGACTGCTCGGCGGCGACCTCGGCGTCGTGCTCGGCGATGGCCTCGGCCTCGATGGCCGCGCTGCTCACCTGGGCGATGACGATGGCTTCCTCGGGGTCGACGTCGGTGCTGCTGCCGGCCGGGAGCTTCAAGTCGCCGACACGGATGGTGTCGCCGATGGTGAGGGCCGACACATCGATGCTGATCTCGTTCGGGATGTCACCGGGCTTGGCGTTCACCGTGAGGTGGAACAGGACGTGGTCGACGGTGCCGTCGTTGCGCAGGACCGCCTCGGCCTCGCCTTCGAGCACGATCGGGACCTCGACGGAGATCTCGACGTCGGCGCTCACGCGGAGGAAGTCGAGGTGGAGCACGTCGCCGCGGATCGGGTGGCGCTGCAACTCCTTGACGACGCACAGCGCGGTCTCGTCGCCGACGTGCAGGTCGATCAGGGCGTTGAGCCCGGCATCGGTGGTGAGCGCGTCCCGCAGGGGCCGCCACTCGACGGTGACCGGGATCGGATCGCCGCTGAGGCCGTAGACGACCCCGGGGATCTTGCCTTCGGCACGGATCCGCTTGGCGGGGCCGGTGCCCAGTTCGCGGCCGGGGGTTGCTTGGAGGGTGATCTCAGCCATCGGAGCTCCTACTTCAGAGATCGCGCCGGAGCGCAAGGTTCGGTTGTGAAACGGAGAGCCACGTTACGCGATGGTCCCGGGCCGGCCCCATTCCGCGCCCTTCCGTCCATTTCCGGCGCCGGCCCGGAGCGCGACGATCGTGACGGTCTCGACGGGCGGATCGGCGCGATGACCGCCCGCATACCCGCCGCTGGTCCGAGGCGAACCGGGTCGACCCAGAGGTTGCCGGGCGGGGCACATTCTGCGACACGACACCAAGAGTTCTGAGGCTTCCCCAAGGAAGCAGGCCCACGATGGTTCCCATGGACGCCGCCCTCCCCCCGACCCCACCGGTTCCCCCCTCACCGCCGGGCAGGGGAGGCTGGCCGCCTGCGGGGCTCCCCCCAGCCCCGCAGGCGGCGAGGCGTCGCCGACCCCATCCCGCAAAGAAGGCCCGCAAGGTGGCCGCCCTGCTCAGCGCGGGCTCGTTCCTCGGCGTCACGGGCCTGCTCCTGGTCCAGGGCACCGCCACCTCGAACCCCACCACCCCGACCGCGAACCCCGTCACCGCCTCCTCCGGCGCAGCCGGCACGACGGCGACGACCACCGGCTCGGGGACCTCGTCCACGTCGTCGGACGGCTGGGGAGCGTCCACCGCCGCCAAGTCGTCGGGGTCGTCGACCTCCTCGACCTCGTCGAACCAGGCGACGAGCTCGTCCCATGGAAGCTGACGTGCGGTTCCGGGCCATGGGCAGCGACGTGCACATCGTCGTGCACGGACCGGTCGAGCTGGCAGAACTGGCCCGGGAGCTGGTCGAGGAGCTCGAGCAGCGCTGGAGCCGGTTCCGCCCGGGCAGCGAGGTGTCCCGCCTGAACGCAAGGGCCGGCCGTTGGACCCAGGTCTCGCCGTCGACGCTCGAGCTGGTCGAGCGGGCCATCGAGGGCTGGCAGTTCACCGCCGGCCGCTTCGACCCGACGGTCCTCGGTGACGTGGTCCGCGCCGGGTACGACCGGTCGTTCGAGCAGCTCGACCACGCGTCGGATCGGGCCCTCCCCGACTCGTCGCTACAGCGAGGCACGATCGGCATCGCGGTCGACCACGTCGAGGGCGCCGTCTACCTCCCCGAGGGCGTCGGGTTCGACCCGGGCGGCCTCGGCAAGGGCCTGGCCGCCGACCTGGTCGCGGCCCGCGTCGTCGACGAAGGAGCCGCCGGGGTGCTGGTGAACGTGGGCGGCGACCTCCGCTCGCTCGGCTACGCCCCCGCCGGCGACGACTGGACCGTCGACATCGACCCCGCCGCCACCGGCCACCCGATCGCCACGGTGGCGCTCGAGGAGGGCGCCGTCGCCACGTCCACGACGCTTCGTCGCCGGTGGCAGGCCGGCGGCACCCCGATGCACCACCTGATCGACCCCGCCACCGGTCGCCCCGCCCAGCGCGGCATCGTGGCGGCCACCGTGCTCGCCGCCCGCGGCTGGCAGGCCGAGGTGCTCGCCAAGGCCGCACTCGTGGCCGGCGTCACTGACGGCTTGCGACTGGTGGAGGACGCAGGCGCCGACGGGATCCTGGTCGACGACCTCGGCGGGCTCCACCCGACCGCCGGCTTCGCCCGCTTCGGCCAGGTCTCCCGCTCCGCACCCGGCGTGGCCGGGCCCCTCCCCCTCGACGCCGGAGTCGACCGATCGTGAACGCTGCTTGGTGGTACGCCAACCGCGCCGCAGGCCTCGTGGCCTGGGCGTTGCTCGCGGCCTCGATGCTCGTGGGCCTCATGCTCTCCACCAAGGTCGCTGGCAAACGGGTCCGGCCCAACTGGATCCAGGACCTGCACCGCGGGCTCTCCGGCTTGGCCGTCGCCTTCGTCGGCGTCCACGTGGCCGCCGCCATCGGCGACAGCTTCATCCACTTCGGCGCCGCCGACGTCCTCGTCCCCGGTGCCTCCGGCTGGCGCCCGTGGGCCATCGCCTGGGGCATCGTGTCGATGTACCTGATGGTCGCGGTCGAGGGCAGCTCCCTCTTGCGCAAGCACCTGCCCAAGCACGTGTGGCGCAAGCTGCACTACCTCAGCTTCCCGCTCTTCATCACCGCGACGACCCATGCCCTCACCGCCGGGACCGACATGGGCACGACGGCCGGGATCGCGGCCGTGAGCCTCGTGAGCGCCGGCCTCGTGGCCCTCACCACCCTGCGGGTGGCCGACGAGATGGGCAAGGCCAAGGCCGGACCTCCCGCCCGCCCGACGACCACTCGACCGGCACCGGCACCGGCACCGGCACCGGCGCAGAAGCCGATGGTCGGCGCCGGGCGCCGGTTCTGAGGCCGGCTACTTCTGGTTCTCGCCGCCGAAGATCTCGCTGACCGACTCGTCCTCGAACACCGCTGCGATGGCATCGGCCACCAGCGGCGCGATCGAGAGCACCTCGATCTTGTCGAGCTGCTTCTCCGACGGCAGGGGCAGCGTGTTGGTGATGACGACCTTCGACAGCACCGAGTTCTTCAGCCGCTCGGTCGCCGGATCGGAGAGCACCCCATGGGTGGCCATGGCCCACACCTCGGTCGCCCCCTCCGACATGAGCAGCTCCGCCGCGGCGACCAGCGTGCCACCGGTGTCGATCATGTCGTCGATCAGGATGCAGGTGCGGCCCTCGACCTCGCCGACCACGCGGTTGGCCTTGATCTGGTTGGGCACCAGCGGGTCACGGGTCTTGTGGATGAACGCCAGCGGTGAACCGCCGAGCGAATCGGCCCACTTCTCCGCGACGCGCACGCGACCGGAATCGGGGGAGACCACGGTGATGTGGTCGAGGGTGTAGTTGTTGCGCACGTACTCGGCGAGCTGCAGCTGGGCGTGCATGTGATCGACCGGGCCGTCGAAGAAACCCTGGATCTGATCGGTGTGCAGGTCGACGGAGATGATGCGGTCCGCGCCCGCGGTCTTCAGCAGG
>JAOBWM010000212.1 GCA_025463365.1 Acidimicrobiales bacterium | reverse complement strand
GAAGCGGAATCCATTTCCTCACCAGATCATGCGATCCGGTGGGGGCATCTGGTATTAGCACCGGTTTCCCGGTGTTGTCCCAGTCTTCGGGGCAGGTTGCTCACGTGCTACTCACCCGTTCGCCACTAGGCAGTCACTGGTGTTACCACCAGATCAACCTCGTTCGACTTGCATGTGTTAGGCACGCCGCCAGCGTTCGTCCTGAGCCAGGATCAAACTCTCCATCGAGATCTTCAGATGGGCCCACAGCAAGCTGTGGACCCCTCTTCAAATCGGAGAGCCACCTTCGAGGCCTGAACCTCTCGGTGACTGGCATCAGTCCAACTAACTAGCTTAGTTTCGTTGTCCTTGATGCGTAATATTATTAAACGACAGCTGCGTTGCTCGAAAGCGCCACAGCGGTCGCCCGCATAAGCTTTTTCGTCCTCTATTCCGTTCTCAAGGTGCGCTCGCCCCCGAAGGGGCCGCTCGGGCAGGCGGCTCGAAGAGCCGTTGCTGCCGGTGCCTCGCTCTCGGCCGAAAGGGCCGTGCGAGGCGGAGAGTCATCTTAGAGGTCCTGGCCGGGGCTGTCAACCTGGTGGCTGACTGCGCTCGGTAGGCTCCGTGGCGACGGGGGTTAACGTAGGGGTAACACCGCTGTCATTCCAAATCGGCCGGATGTGCCATCGGTCGCAGGGTGCCTCAGACCCCCAGGTCAGCGAGCGCGTAGGCCCGCTTCCCCTTGCGTAGCAACACGTAGCGACCGTGGAGCAGATCCCCACTGGTCAGGCTGCGGCCGTCCTCGGCTCGCTCGCCGTTCACGTAGACGCCGCCCTGGGCGAGGGCGCGGCGCGCTTCGCCCTTCGATGCGGCCAGCTCCGGGGCCCGTGCCAGCACGTCGACGAGGTCGATCCCGGCCTCGAGCTCGGCCCGGGCCACGGCGACCGCCGGCACCTCCCGGCCCACCGCACGCAGGGCGGCCGCCGGCGCCCCCGTGGGATCCGCACCGAACAAGATCTCCGAGGCATGGGCCGCCGCTGCCGCCTCCTCGGGGCCATGGACGAGCGCCGTCGCCTCGAAGGCGAGGCGACGCTGGGCCACACGGCGGCCCGGCGCCTCCTGGTGCGTCGCCAAGACGGCTGCCACCTCGGCCAGGCTCAGCAGCGTGAACTGGGCGAGGAACTGGCCCACCTGGCGGTCGTCGGTCTGCATCCAATGCTGGAAGAACGCGTACGGGCTGGTCCGCTGCGCATCGAGCCAGATCCGGGCGCCGGTGGTCTTGCCCAACTTGGTGCCGTCGGGTGCGGTGAGCAGCGGCCAGGCCAGCACCCACGCTGGTCGCTGGTGCACGCGCCGGATCAGGTCCACGCCACCGAGCATGTTCCCCCACTGGTCCGAGCCGCCGATCTGGAGCTGGCAGCCGTGGTCCTCCTCGAGCCGCAGGAAGTCGTGTGCCTGCAACAGCATGTAGCTGAACTCGGTGAAGGAGATCCCGTGCTCCGATGCCAGCCGGTTCTTCACGGACTCGCGAGCCAGCATCGTGTTGACCGTGACGTGCTTGCCGACGTCGCGGAGGAAGTCGAGCAGGCGGACGTCGCCCGTCCAGTCCCGGTTGTCGACGAGTAGCCCCCCGGATTCGCCCCCCGACAGGTCCACGATCCGGGCGATCTGGGCCTTGATGGCCAAGACGTTGGCCTCGAGCGTCGCGTCGTCGAGGAGGTTGCGCTCCTCCGAGCGGCCGCTCGGGTCGCCGACCATGCCGGTCGCCCCACCGGCGAGGGCGATCGGGCGGTGGCCGGCGTCCTGGAACCGCCGCAGCACGAGGAGCCCGAGCAGGTTCCCGATGTGCAGGCTGTCGGCGGTGGGATCGCAGCCGTAGTAGAGCGTGATCGGCCCGTCGGCGAGGCGGGCCGCGAGTCCCTCACGATCGGTGCAGTCCTGCACCAGGCCGCGGGCCTCCAGGTCGTCGAGGAGGGTGGCATCCGTCATCGGCCCATCGTGTCACCCTCACAGGGGGCCACCGGCACTCCTTCGGGGCGGTTTGGTCGGCAGGCAGTGGCCGGGCGAGGCTGGCCCGATGCCGACACCGCGTGCCCCGCAGCGCGAGGAAGACGAACCGCTCGCGATGACCTGGACGGTCGGACGGGTGGCTGGCGTGGTCGTCATGGTGATCATGATCGGGTTCTGGGCATGGATCTTCACCGGCGGGCCGAAGCAGGCGAACCCGGACCGGCTCGACGACCGCGCCTTCGTCGACCGGTCCGAACAGCGCTGCGTCGATCTGCTTGCCACGCTGAAGACACTGCCCAACGCGGCCGACATCCACAGCGCCGCGGAGCGGGCCGACGTGCTCGACCAGGCCACGGCGAAGGTCGCCGCGATGGTGAAGGCGACCGAGGCCGATGCGCCCCGCCACGGGGACGACGCCAAGAGCCTCCAGGGCTGGTTCAAGGACTGGCACGCCTACCTGGGCGATCGCCGAGACTTCGCCCGCCGCCTCCGGAAGGACTCCAAAGCGCAGTTCTACGTGTCCGAGAGCGCCCTCAAGGACACCGTCGACACCACGATCGAGACCTTCTCGGACGTGAACGACATGCCCGACTGCGCCACGCCCGGCGACGTCGGCTGACTCCGCCCCGACGCCGCCCCGACTCCGCCCCGACGCGGCCCGGACCCCGCCGCCGCCACCCCGTTCAGCCGAGCCCGCGTGAGCTGACCGACGACGCGGCATCGGTCAGGCGAAGGCCGTCCGCGCCAACTGCAGGCCGCGGTGCACGAGGCGCCGGGTGCTCTCGTCGACCGGCGGGTCCAGGCCGTCGAGCTCAGCCTCGGTGAGCCAGCGCAAGGCGAGCGACTCCTCGTTGGCCTGCTCCCGCGCGCCGGGCGGGGCCACCACCAAGAAGCGGGTGTCGAGGTGCAGGTGGCGCTCCTCGCCGGGCGGGGCCACCTCGTGGACGTCGACGTCGATCGCGGGCAGGGCGACGCGCAGCCCGTCGATGCCGGTCTCCTCCTGCGCCTCGCGCAAGGCGACGGCGGCCAGGTTGGTGTCCCCGTCGGCATGACCGCCCGGCTGGAACCAGCGGCCCAGCTTGCGGTGGAGCATGAGGAGCGTGCGCGCCGCCTCCGGATCGACGACCAGCGCCGACCCGGTGAGGTGGCCCGGCAAGCACGACCGGTGCGCCACATCACGATGGGCGTCGATCAGGCGCAGCACCTCGTCGCGGTGGCCGACCGGGACCGCCGTGTCGAGGGCGGCGCCGACGAGGAGCCCGGTCGCCACGTCGAGACCGGTCGCGGGCGCCAGCCGCGCGTCGCCGGGGTCCAGCAGCTCGAGGGTCGTCACGCGGTCCCGCCTTCTGCCTCGGCGCGCCGGCACCCAGGGCCCGCCGCCTCGGACGCCGCGCCGCTCGCCCCACCGGTCACCATGGCTTCGATCGGTTCGGGTCGCCGGGCACGCTGAAGCGCCACGGGTGTTCGACCGCGACCGAGATGCCCACGCGCGGACCGGCGACAGGTGCGGTAGGTGGCGCCGTCCCGTCGTCACGCAAGGCCACCGGGCCGTCGGCGGCTCGCAGGTCGACACCGTCGAAGGTGCCGTCGATGCCGAGGGCCTGGCACAGCTTGGCCGGACCGCTGGCGAGGTCGGCGAGCGTGCGAGCGGCCGGGCGGGCGCGCTGCATCTCGTCGATCCCGCGCAGCGGGGCCCCCGCTCGCACCAGGACCGCGCCCACCTCGCCGGGCCGGTGGGCGACGACGTTGGCGCACCAGTGCATGCCGTAGGAGAAGTACACGTAGAGGCGCCCCGGGGGCCCGAACATGGTGGCCGTGCGTGGGGTCTGGCCTCGGAACGCGTGGCTTGCCGGGTCGTCGGGCCCGCAGTAGGCCTCGACCTCCACGATCCGCACCGCCCGACCGTCGTGTTCGAGGACCTTGCCGAGCAGCTCCGGAGCGACGATCAGTGGGTCCCGGGAGAAGAACCCGGCCGGGAGGCGCCGACCTCTTCGGGTGGTGGTCATCATGCCGCCGCCGACTCAGGCCGGGAGGGCGTCGCCGGTGGTCGCCCACCAGAGGGTGGCGTCGCCGGTCACCACGAGCGGGCCCTCCCCCGGCGCGACGAAGGCCGCATCGCCGTGTCCGATCGACAGGCCGCCGTCGGAGCCGGCCACGTCCACGTCGCCACCCACGGCGAGGAGCAACGAGGGGCCGGTGGGCTCGATCGACACGGCGCCGCCGGTTGGGTCCACCCGGACGAGGCTGAACGACGCCTCACCGCAGTCGTAGGCGGTGAGGCCGGGCCCGGGTCGGGTGATCGTGGGCCGGGCCGGCATGCCGGGAACCAGATCGAGGACCGCGAGGAGCTCGTCGACATCCAGGTGCTTCGACGTGAGGCCGCCCCGCAGCACGTTGTCGGATGCGCGCATGATCTCGACGCCGGCACCGTCGAGGTAGGCGTGGAGGTTGCCGGCCGGGAGGTGGACCGATTCGCCTGGCGCAAGCAGGACGAGCTCGAGCAACAAGGGCATCACGCAGGTGGGATCACCGGGCTGCTCGGCGGCGAGGCGGACGATCCACGACCGCGGGTCCGCACGGTCGTCGCGGTCGCCGACGGCTTCGGCCGCCGCCGCCTCGACCTCGCCCGCGACCATCGACCGCTCGTCGTCGGGGAGGTGCAAGAGCCAGCGCAGCGCGTCGGCCAAGACCGTCGGGCCTCCCTCGCGAAGGGCGCCCACGAGGGGATCGAGCGCCGGCACGTGCAGGTCTGCGATCAGCTCGGCGGCGACGACGGGCTCCCGGAAGCCGCACAGGACCCAGGTCGGGACGAGGGCGACGAGGGCCTCCGGCTTGGGGTTGGGGTCGCGGTAGTTCCGCTCGGGGGCATCGATCGGGATGCCGGCCGCCTCTTCGCGGTCGAAGCCGGCGCGGGCCTGCTCCGCCGACGGATGGGCCTGCACCGAGAGCGCCTTGCCGATGGCGAGGACCTTCAACAGGTAGGGCAGCTCGGCATCGCCCGCTGCGGCCAGGTCGTCGCCCAGGTACCGGAACGGGTCAGCGGCGACGACCTCGGCCAGGGTCCGACCCTCGTCCGGTCCTTCGTCGACGGTCGACGGACCCCGGGCGTGGGTGCCCACCCACAGCTCGGCCTGGGAGCGACCCGTCGGCTCCACACCGAGGAGCGGTACGAGGCCGTCGATCGGGCCCCAGGCGTAGGGCTGGATCATGTTGCGGAGCAGGAGCATTGCCCGCCGAGCCTAGGGAGTGGCCGGGACGGGCCGGAGCGCCGAGCGCATCGACGAGGGCACCGGGACCGTCTGCTTGGTCCCCGGCACGACCGTGACGTAGGTGATCGTGGCGGTGATGACCGGCTGACCGGCGATGGTGCCCCGATAGGCCACATCGAACGAGGTGGTGCCCCAGCGGGCGATGCCGCAGTCGATGTCGAGCACGTCGCCGTAGGTCGCCGAGCCCTGCCACTCGATCGTGGCCTTCACGAGCATCCAGTCGTCGGGATCGTCGATGCCGGTCCACCCGATCGTGCCCCGCAGCCACGACGAGAAGGCGATGTCGCAGAACCCGAGGTAGTGGGCGTTGAAGACGACGTTCTGGAGGTCGACCTCCTGGTACCGGATGGCGATCGATTCTCGGTGGGGCCAGCCACCATCGCCAGCCGGGCCACCGTGGCCAGCCGCGCCGTCCGGGTCAGCGGGGTCCGGGTCAGGCATCGGCGAGGCGGGCTCGATCGGTGGCCAGGCGCAGCTCGAAGCGCTCGAACTGCGTCGCGACGGCAGCCGGGCCTGCTCCTCCACGGGTGGTGCGGCGGGTGACCGAAACACCGGGGGCGAGCAGGGCGACGGCATCGTCGCCGAGCTTCGGGTGAGCGGCCACGAGGTCGGCCATCGCTCCCCCGCCGGCAAGGGCGGTGCGGACGATCTCGCCGACGATGGCATGCGCTTCACGGAACGGCGTGCCCGCCTCGACGAGGAACTCGGCCAGGTCGGTGGCCGACGCGTAGGGCGAGTCGGCGGCCGCCGCCATGGCGTCGGTGTCGAACATCGATGTGGCCATGAGGCCGGCGACCGCGCCGAGCGCCAGGAGGATCTGGTCGACCGCGTCGAACAGGGGCTCCTTGTCCTCCTGCAGGTCACGGTTGTACGAGAGCGGCAAGCCCTTGAGCGTGGTGAGCAGCCCGGTGAGGTGACCGATGAGCCGCCCGCTCTTGCCGCGGGCCAGCTCGGCGATGTCGGGGT
>JAOBWM010000204.1 GCA_025463365.1 Acidimicrobiales bacterium | reverse complement strand
CGGCTGGTCGATCGCGTCGACCACGCCGAGGCCGAGCCGGTCGCGGTGGCGGCCCGCCGCCTGGCGCGCAGCGAACACCACGACGGCCACCCGCTGCGCCCGGCCGTCGTGACCGCCTGACACCGGGCGCCCGACACGCCGATCGGGCGTGCTTGTCAGACCCCCGGGGCACACTGTCGGCCACGAGGCACGCAGTCCCCTCCGCCGCCAGGCCCAGGACCGCCGGAACACGTCCCCACGTCTCCCGGAGGTCCCCATGCTCCCCGCGTCCCCGCTCCCCCACTCGGTCCCGCCCACGCTCACCCGCCTGGCCGAGGTCGTCCACGCCGGCGCTGCCGAGGCAGCACCGCTCATCGTCGCCGTCGCCAACTTGCCCGACGGCGAGCTCGAGCTCGCCACCCAACTCCTCCCGGCGGGGACCGGCCATCCCGCCGATCCCCTCGTCGGGATGCTCGCCGATCGCCGCTGGTCGGCCGTCGGCATCGTCGCCGGTGGCCGGCTCCGGGCCATGCCGGGGCCACCGCCCGAGCCGGTCGTCGCGCCAGGCCGGGTCTACGTCACGTACCTCACCGACCGCACGGGGGCCGCCGCCAGCGTCTTCGGCCCGGCCGATGGCGAGCTCACCGCGACCTCGGAGCCGCCGATCGGGTGGGTACCCGACGTGCTCGCCCGCGTCCTCGGGCTCGCCACCCCCGCTCCGCAGCACACCGCGGCCTCATGGATCGACGCGCTCTGGCTCGACGCGCTCGCCGCCGACGTCTTCCGCCACCCGGGTCGCCGGTGGAGCTGGAGCCGGGTCGCGGCGCGGCACCCGCTGGCCGTGGAGGATCGGGCACCGACTCCGCGTGCGCTGAGCGAGATGACCGCCGAAGCCGCCCGGATCCACCCCTGGTGCACCATCCGGACCGAGTGGGTGGATCACCTCGCGCCGAAGCGCCCGCAGGTGTCGACCGAGCTCGGCTCCACCATCGCCCTCAGCGACTGGTTCGACGACGGCTCGTTCAGCCGGTGGGTCATGCGGGACCTGCCACCCAACGAGCTGTTGCTGCCCGATCTGCTCGCCGTCCTGCCGGCCGGCGTGGGCGACTGCCTCACCACCGCGCTGGGCGAGCCTTGAGTGGGAACGGTCAGGCGCCGGCGCGTTCGAGCGCCTCGGCCCACAGCTTGCGGTACTCCCGGCCGGCCAGGCTGTAGGGGGAGCTCACCACCGCGGGCACCTGCTCCTCGCCCATGCGCGCCACGGCCGAGGACTCCGGGATGGCCGCGCCGAGGAACTTCCCGCTGGCCAAGATCTCGGCCTCGATCCGGCGATGCATCGGCTTGCGTCGGTCGACCATCGACAGGAACGGTCCGAGGATCTCCGGCGACGCTGCCCGCGTATCGATCAGGAAGTCCGAGAAGCGTGCCAGTGCTCGGAAGGGCAGCGGCTCGGGGATCACGGGCACGAGCAAGATGTCGGCCACACCGGCCACTGCTTCCACGACCGGGCTGAGGCCCGGCGGGCAGTCGAGCACGAGCACGTCGGCGTCGTTCTTCAGCCCGGCGATGAGACGGCGTATGAGCTTGGTGGGCTTGTTCGAGGACCACAGCAGCTTGTCGATCTCGCGAGTCGTGCCATCGGCGGGGACCACCCGGAGGTTCTCCACCATGGTCCGCCGGGACACGTCGAGCAGCCCGTTGCGGCCGCCGCGCACGAGCTTGTCGGCTCCTCCGCGCAGCTTGGGCCGCAACGCGAGGCAGAACGTGGCCGCGCCCTGCGGATCGAGGTCCCACAGGACCGTCCGATGACCCTCGGACGCGGCGAGGGCCGCCAGGTTCACCGCCGTAGAGGTCTTCCCCACGCCGCCCTTCAACCCCGTGACGGCCACCACACGCATCGGACCATCATGGCCGGTCACCCGACCGATTGCCGCGATGCCCCGGCGCGCGCCGGGGCATCGCTGGCGAGGTCAGCCGCCGTTGTAGTCCTGGAGCGTCTTGGTCACCGAGTCCTCGGCGGCCTTGAGCTGTTTGGCCGGGTCGGCACCGTCGAGCATCACGTTGTTCTCCGCGTCCTCCAGGGCCTTGGAGTAGTCCTGGTACGGCCCGATCAAGGGACCCGACTGGTCGGGGTCGGCGTCTTGCAGCTGGTCGACCGCGTGCTTGATCATCACGCCGGCGACGTCGTCCTTCCAGAACGTCACGATGTTCGGGTTGTCGAGCACCTTCTTCACGACGGGCAGGTAGCCGGCCCCGGTGTGCCAGATGTAGGCGTTCTCGGGCTGCAGCATGAACTTCAGGAAGTCCCACGAGGCGGCCTGCTGGGCGGGCGACGACGTGTTCAACATGTAGAACGCACCGCCACTGGCGAAGATCTTCCCGGGCGACTCGATGCCGGGGAAGGCGCCGGCGCCCGGCACCAGCTGGTTCTGGTTGATGTCGATGTTGGCCCCGGTGAACTGGTCGCCGGCGTCAGCCGCGGTCAGCTTGCCGCCGAGGAAGTCGCGGATCGTGCTCGATGCGGTGGACGTCTCGATGAGCATGGCCGATTCCGGCGGCTTGTCGCCCTGGGGGAGCAAGGCCAGGTACTGGTTGATGCTGCCCTCGGTCTTGGCGAACGAGACGGCCAGGCCGTCCTTCTTCATCTTCTGGAAGAAGGTGAGCACCTTGACGGCTTCGGGCGTGTCGAACGTGGCCTTGGTCGGGGGCTTGGTGCGGCCGTTGCCGTTGTTCACGGCGGACTGGCTGATGCCGGCGAGCCAGGTCTCGATGAACCACGGGTCGTTCTTGAACGACAGCGGGTGGTTCGCCACGCCCTTCTCCTTCAAGATCTCGGCGTCCTTGCGGATCTCCTCGATCGTGGTCGGAGGCTTGTTGGGGTCGAGACCGGCCTTCTGGAAGGCGACCTTGTTGTAGTAGATGACCGGCGTCGAGACGTTCATGTAGCCCGGGTACAGCACGCCGTCGACCGAGTAGTGGGCGCGGGCCGCGGCCGAGATCTGCGTGGGGTCGTAGCCGCCGGCGTCCATGCACGACTGCGCCGGCAGGACCTGGCCCTTGTCGACCATCTCGCCGAGGCTGGTGTCCTCGAGGTAGATGATCTGGGGCAGCTGCTTGGGGGTCGAGGAGGCGCCCTCGTACTTGCGCAGCACCTCTTCGTAGGCGTTGCCCTGGTTGTTCGCGGTCACCACGACCTTGTCCTGGGACGCGTTGTACTTCTTGGCCATGTCCTTCAGCACGCCGGTGGGCGAACCGCCGAGCCCGCCGAACCAGAGGTCGACGGTCACTTTGCCCTTGGCCTTCTTCAGGGCCGACAACGGGCAGGACGCGAGCTTCTTGGCGTCCACCGCTTGGCGGCCGCCGCTGCCACCCGAGGAGGGAGGCGCGCCGCAGGCCGCGAGCAGCCCGGCGGCGAGTGCACCCGCCGCGAGGAGGGACGCGGCACGGGTGCGTCGATGGATCGGACGGCTGGCTGGCATGGAGGACCTTTCGGGCCGGGTCACTTCACCGCACCGGCGGTGAGGCCGCGGATGATCTGGCGTTGGAACGCCACGAGCACGAATGCCACCGGCACCGCAGCAACGAGTGCTCCGGCGACGGTGAGGTTCGACTTGGCGATGTTGTTGCTGATGAGCGTGCGCAGTTGGATCTGCAGCGTGTTGACCGACTCATCCTGGATGATCGATCGGGGCCACAGGTACTGGTTCCAGGCCTGCAGCGCGGAGATCACGGTGAACGAGGCCACCACCGGGCGGGTGAGCGGCACCGCGAACTTCGTGAGGAAGGACACATGGCCGTAGCCGTCGAGCCGGGTGGCGTCTCGGATCTCCGTAGGGATGCCGCGGAAGCCCTGGCGGATCAGGAACGTGCCGAGCGCGGATGCCGCGAACGGCAGCACCAGTCCCTGCGTCGAGTTGATCCAGCCGAGCTGGCGGATCAGGGCCACGTTGCCCACGAGGGTGACCTCGAGCGGGAGCAGGAGGGTGGCCATGAACGCCGCGAACAGGATCCGCTTGAAGGGGAACCGCAGGAACACGAAGGCGTAGGCCGCCAGGAGCGAGGTCACCACCTGCGAGAGGGTGATCAAGACGGCCATGACGAGGCTGCGTTGCATGGCGGGGCCGAGGGCGCCGGAGGTCCATGCCTCGGTCCACGCGCTGGGGCCGACGGCGAGCACGGCGATGCCGACGAAGGCCACGGCGAACCCGGCCCCGGAGACCGCGGCCACCAGCGTCGAACGGTCCGGCTTGTCGGCGAACCCGATCGCTTGGGTGGCCGCGACGACCACCATCGTGATCACGATCCACAGTTGGCTCTTGCCGTCGGCGTCGTGGAGGGATCCGAACACGGGCCCGAGCAGCAGGGCCAGCGCGACCGTTCCGCCCAGGATCGCCACGAGGCGAGCCGGGCGCAGCAGGGCGCGCCACTCGCGCCACGGCGAGCCCGCCCCGATCCGCTGGATCCAGGCGAGCAGGGCCAGCACGATCAGGGTGCGCGCCACCACTGACACGAAGCCGCCGCTGAACCAGGTCCGGTCCAGCCACGCCACGTGCACGGGGTGGAGGGGTTCTCCGGCCTTCACGTAGTCGGTGGGGACCGACAGGGCCGAGATGATCGTGAACAGGATCGGTGCCAGCACGAGGAAGGCCAGCACGACCAGTACGCCGTACTGGCCGGCCAGGCCGAGCGTGCGCCGGGCCGAGGAACGGCCGACCGCGATGTCGGCGTGGAGGCCGCGGGCGACGTCGGTCTCGGTGCCCACGGGGGCGAGTTGGTCAGTTGTCATAGTGCACCCGCCGATCGAGCAAGCCGAACTGCAGCGCCGTCACGATCAAGGTGACGAAGAACAACCCGATCGACAACACGGCGCCGGCGCCGTAGTCCTGGTTGAGCCGGAAGATCTTGAACACCAGCGTCTCCGATGAGCCGGCCGGCCCGCCGCCGGTGACCACGTCGATCTGGGCGAAGGCCTGGAAGCCGAACACGACGAGGATCACGGTGAGGAAGAGCAGCACCGGCGAGATCAACGGGATGATGATCCGCGTGAGCCGTCGGATCGGCCCGTAGCCGTCGAGCCGGGATGCCTCCAGCACCTCGTCGGGGACCGCCTGCAATCCGGCGAGCACGATGACGAACGCCAGGCCGAGGTTCTGCCAGATGGACGGGAGCGCCGCCGCGAACAGGGACCACCGCTTGTCCTCGACCCAGGTCACGTGCACGAGCCCGACCGACGGGTTGAACAAGAAGAAGAAGATCACCGACGCCACGGCGACCGAGGTGGCGAGCGTCGAGGAGAAGATCGCCTGGAACAGGCGGATGCCCTTGAGCCGGCGGTGAGCGGCGACCGCAAGGAGCAGGCCCAGCACCAACCCGGCGGGCACCGTGAGCAGCACGAACTGGAAGCTGTGCACGAGGCCGGACCAGAAGTCGCCTTGGCGGTGCACCACGCTGTCGACCAACAGGTGCTTGTACTGCTTGGTCCCCACCGACTTATAGCTCGCGCCGTTGCGTTCGGACTGGTAGGTGCCCCAGCCGATCAGCTTGAAGAACGGCAGGTAGAAGAACGTCACGAACACCGCGAGCGACGGGGCCAGGAACAAGAAGGCGAGGCCGACCTCACGGGGGTCGTACTTCTTGCGTCGACCCTTCTCGGCCTTGGAGGACTCGAGGCCGGGAGGATCCCCGGCCGGGTTCCCGGCCGTGGCGGGGAGCCGGCTGGACGTGTCGGTCACGGGATCCGCACGGTGGTCTCGGGATCGAACAGGTGCACGTCGCCCGGCGCCGCGCTCAGCCGGAGCGACGAGCCGGCTTCGTCGAGGGCCATCCCGACCTGGCGGACGATGAGCGGCTGGTCACCGGCGTTGGCCGAGATCAGGCACTCGTGGCCGAGCCACTCGACCGCCCGCACCTGGACCTCGACCGAACCGGCCGGGTCGACCTCGAGGTGCTCGGGGCGGACGCCGACGATGACGGCCTGGCCCGGGGTGACCGGCGTCTGCAGATCCGCGGGCAACGGCAGGTTGCCGTCGGCGAGGCTGATCGACGCACCGTCGGCGGCGATCGTGGCGGAGAGGCAGTTCATGGGGGGCGTGCCGATGAACTGGGCCACGAACGTGTTCGCCGGCTGGTTGTAGACCGCTTGGGGGGTCCCGACCTGCTGGAGCTTGCCCGTGGACATCACGGCCACCCGCGTCGCCATCGTCATGGCCTCGACCTGGTCGTGGGTGACGTAGACGATCGTGGTGCCGACCCGCTTGTGCAGGTCGACGAGCTCGATGCGGGTCTGGGCCCGGAGCTTGGCGTCCAGGTTCGAGAGCGGCTCGTCCATGAGGAACGCCTTGGGCCTCCCGACGAACGCTCGGGCGAGCGCCACGCGTTGGCGCTGGCCGCCCGACAGCGCAGCCGGCTTGCGCTTGAGGTACGGCTCGAGGTCGAGCACGCGGGCCGCCTCGGCAACTCGCTCGCCTCGCTCGGCCGACGTCAGCTTCCGCAGCGGCGTGCCGGGACCGTCGGCCTCGTACTTGCGCACCAGCAGCGGGGACTCGATGTTTCGCTGGACCGTCATGTGCGGGTAGAGCGCGTAGCTCTGGAACACCATCGAGATGTCACGGCGCGACGGGTCGACGTCGTTCACGACCTCGTCGCCCAGCAGCAACTTGCCGTCGGAGATGTCCTCCAGCCCGGCGATCATGCGCAGCGCGGTGGTCTTGCCGCAGCCCGACGGGCCGAGCAGGACCATGAACTCGCCGTCGGTGATGGCCAGGTCGAGGTGATCGACCGCAGTGACCTCCCCGTAGCGCTTCGACACCCCCTCGAACGTGACGCTGGCCATGAAACCCTCCCGATCCTTCGACGACGCGACGAACCTTAGGAGCAAGCCGCGAACGCATGGTGAACCGTCGGCGCCGACCTGGTTGACGGGCGGTGGCCCCCGCGTGACAGCGGGACCTCGGGTGGCGGCGCGGACCCGCTGAGCGGACCCTCCGGTCCCCCGCGACCGCGTCGGACGCGGCGTAGATTCGAAGCGCCCGATCGAGCGGAACCCACCATGCCGAGCTCCCCCCTCAACGACCGCCACTACCGGCCTGACGACCCGAGCGCTGCGCTCACGGCCGCCGCGTCGGCGATGCGCGAGGCCTTCAGCGCCATCCCCTTCGACGCGGCGATGCCCCGGTGCCCGCATTGCGTGACCGCCGCCGAGGTGGCCGCCCTCGGCGATGACCCCAGGCGGCTCCCGCCTGCCCTCGTCGGGCGCTTCGTGATCAAGCACGGCACCACCTGGGGAGGCCCCTCCGACCTCCGGCGCCTGATGCCCGCGATCTTCGCGATGCAGGCCGATGGGGCGCTCCCGGTCCACCGACCCGTGGTCTGGGCGAAGCTGCGGGCGGCAGGCTGGCCCGATTGGAACCACGAGGAGGTCGCGGCGGTCCACCACTTCGCCGAGGCGGAGTGGAACCGGCTCGTCCGCTCCGAGCCACGCCCCGCCCACGCCGCGCACCGGTGGCTCGCGGCCACGGCGACGGGCATCGACGACCTCGACCCCTACCTCGCCGCCTGGCACGACGCACTCGGCCCGCTCGCACACCCCGCTCACCACGAAGCAGCCGTCGGCCACCTGGTCGGCCTCCTCGCCAACAGCCCCCTGCGCCCGGACCTGCCCGAGACGATGGCAGATGTCTTCCCCGGCCGGCCCCACGCCGCCGCCCAGGTGACGACCTGGCTCATCGGTCCCGCGACCGCCGACGAGTTGCAGCGAGCGGCGGCAGTGCTGGCCCGGTCGCCGCAGTCACGGCGGGTCAACGTCGCCAACGAACGGTTGCGCCGGTTCACCGCGGCGGTGGCGGCCGCCCGTACCGGCTCGGGCGCGCCCTCCTCCTGACCGGTCCGATCAGGTGCGGGTGATCGGCCCGTGGTGCTTGCACCGAGCGTTCCAGCCCCCGGGGGTGACGCTCACGGCCAGCCGCGTCCCGCACGTCGCGCAGAACCGGGGCGGGTCGTACTCCCACTGGCATCCCGCGCAGGCGGCCGTCGGGCGACCGCACCCGACGCAGTGCGCCTGACCGTCACCGACCGCAGGCATTCGAGCGCTCTCGGACCTAGATGACCTTCGAGAGCAGGCCGACCGGCATGCGCAGATCGTCGAGCATCTTGAGGTCCTCGGCCGGGCTACGGCCGAGGTACGTGAGGTAGTTGCCGATGATCAAGGCATTGATGCCAGCGGTCATGCCCATGGCCTGGAGGTCGCCGAGGGTGAACTCGCGGCCGCCGGCGTAGCGCAAGATGACCGTCGGCAGGGCGATCCGGAACATCGCGATCCAGCGGATCGCCTCGAGCGGCTCGACCGCCGGAAGGTGGGCGAACGGCGTCCCGGCCATCGGCTTGAGGAAGTTGAGCGGGACTTCGGTGGGGTCGACCTCGCGCAGCTGGTCGAGGAGCTCGAGCCGCTGGTCGACGGTCTCGCCCATGCCGAGCAGCGCCCCGCAGCACAGCTCCATGCCGTTGCGCCGGACGAGCTCGCAGGTCTCCTTGCGCTCCTCCCAGTCGTGGGAGGTGACCACGCGGGGGAAGTACGACTTCGCCGTCTCGAGGTTGTGGTTGTAACGGTGGACGCCGCCGGCGCCGAGGCGCTCGGCTTGTTCCTCGGTGAGGATCCCGGCCGAGATCGCCACGTTGAGCCCGGTCTCGTCCCGCACGATCGGCACCAGTTCGAGCAAGCGCTGCATGGTCCGCTCGTCGGGGCCGCGCACGGCCAACACGATGCAGAACTCGCTCGCCCCGAGCGCCGCCGTCTCCCGGGCCGCGTTCAGGACCTCGTCGGTGTCGAGGAACGGCGTGGCCTTCACGACCGTGTCGAACTTCGACGACTGGCTGCAGAAGTGGCAGTCCTCGGGGCAGCCACCGGTCTTGGCCGACAAGATCCCCTCGACCTCGACCTCGGGCCCGCACCAGGCGAGACGGACCTCGTGGGCCAGCGCCGCGAGCGACGGCACCGACGCGTCGGGCACGTGGGCCAGGTCGGACAACTCGTCGGGCGTGAGCATCCGGCGCTCGTCGAGCAGCGCGACTTCGGCAGCCCGGATCGCGGTCCGGGCAGCAGCGGCATCGAGCAACGGCCGCGACGTCTTGGCCACCCCTGGCCGAAGCGAGATCGAGACCGGCTGCAGGGTGTCCGACATGGCGACGGAGCCTACCGACGCCCTCGTGTCGGACCCAATGAGGCTCGTTGTCACAGATCGGGCCGGTGTTCCGTCCTGATGGTGATGACCGAGCCGACGACCACCTCGACACTGCGGGCCGCGGCGGGTCGCTTGGCCGGCCGTTCACCGAATGGTTCCTTGACAACTACTCCACACGGAGTATTCAATGGCGGACATGGCTCGCCGGCGACGCTCCAACCCCTTGGCCCTTGCGATCCTGGCCACGCTCTTCGAGGAGCCCCGGCACCCCTACGACGTCGCCGCCACGCTCAAGTACCGCCACAAGCACGAGAGCATCCGGCTCAACTACGGCTCCCTCTACAACGTGGTCGACGCGCTCGAGCACGACGGCTTCATCGAAGCCAAGGAGACGGTCCGCGAAGGTCGACGGCCCGAGCGCACGATCTACGCGATCACCGAGGCCGGCGTGCGCGAGCTGACCGACTGGCTGTCGGAGCTGATCTCGATCCCGCAGAAGGAGTACCTGCAGTTCGAGGCGGCCCTTTCGCTCCTGCCTGCACTGCCTCCCGAGGACGCGGCGTCGCTCCTCGAACAGCGGGTCGAGGCGCTCGACGTCGAGCTGGCCCGGTTCCGGGCCGAGCGCACGGTCTTCCGCGACGAGCTCGGCCTGCCCCGCCTGTACGCGCTCGAGGCCGAGTACAACGAAGCGCTCCTGGTGGCCGAGCGGTCCTTCGCCGCCGAACTCGCCGCCGAGATCCGCACGGGCACCCTCGACGGGATCGACCTCTGGGAGCACTGGTACGCCGCCGGCTCGGAGTCGGGGCCGCTCCCGCTGCCGAACGGCCGCACCGCTCCCAGGCCCGTGACCGATGAGCGCGAGCTGCGTTCGTCGTCATGAACATGACGCGATCGAACATTCCCGCCAACGCGGTCACGCTCTGACCGGTTTGCTCCGGCACCATCGCTCTACCCGACCGACCGATCCAACCCCAACGATCCCCGCTCACGCAGCGGAGCCCGCACCAAGGAGCATCCATGCCCCCGATCATCGAGGCCACCGGCCTCACCAAGCACTATGGCGACGTCCACGCCTTGGCTGGGCTCGACCTCGTCGCCGAGTCCGGTCGCGTGACGGCGCTGCTCGGCCCCAACGGCGCCGGCAAGACCACCTTCATCAGCGCGGTGGCCACCCTCCTGAAGCCCGACAGCGGCACGCTCCACGTCGCCGGCGTCGATGCGCTCCGAGACCCGAAGGCCGTCCGGCGCACGATCGGGCTCGCCGGCCAGTACGCATCGGTCGAGGAGGCCATGACCGGTCTCGAGAACGTCGAGATGGTCGCCCGGCTGTTCGGGCTCGACAAGGCCACGGCCAAGCGGCGGTCGGCCGAGGTCCTCGAACTGCTCGACCTGACCGATGCGGGTGATCGCTTGGTGCGGACCTACTCGGGCGGCATGCGTCGCCGGCTCGACCTCGGCGCGAGCCTGGTCGGCCGCCCCCAGCTGCTGCTGCTCGACGAGCCGACCACCGGGCTCGATCCCCGCAGCCGGATGGAGCTCTGGGAGGCCATCCGCAACCTGGTGGCCGACGGCACGGACGTCCTGCTCACCACCCAGTACCTCGAGGAGGCCGACCAGCTGGCCCGTGACGTCGTGATCATCGACCACGGCAAGGTCATCGCCTCGGGCACGCCCGACGAGCTGAAGGGCAAGGCCGGCCGCGACGTCATCGAGGTCCGGCCCCGTTCCGGCAGCGACCTCGCGGGCATCAGCGAGGTCCTCGCCGGCGTGGCCGCGGAACCGCCCCGAACCGACGACGACACCCAGCGGGTCTCGGCATCGGTCGACGGCGGCGCCGACCAGCTCGCCACCGTCGTGCGCCTGCTCGACGAGCGTGGCCTGGTGGTCGACGACATCGGCTTGCGCCGTCCCACCCTCGACGAGGTGTTCCTCGCCCTCACCGGCCAGCCCCTCGACCCCTCACCCACCGACCCCGACGCCTCAGCCGACGCGGCCTGAGAAGGAGCTCCTCACATGACCACCACCACCTCACTCGACCCGGCGGCCACGCTCGCCACCGAACGGGCCGCCGCCGGCCCGACCCCGACCACCACGGTCCAGGGCGCCGGTTTCGTCACCGCCGCCCTGGCCACCAGCCGCCGCTCGATCCTGCAGTTCTTCCGCACCCCGCAGGTGCTGATGATGGGATCGATCCAGGGGGCCCTGTTCCTGTTCATGTTCCGCTACGTGTTCGGCGGGGCGATCCAGGCGAGCCTCCCGTCCGGCCTCAGCTACGTCGACTTCCTCGTGCCCGGCTTCCTCGTGACCGTCATCTTGTGGAGCGGCATGAGCGCGGCGGCCGGCGTGGCCGAGGACGGCGCCTCGGGCGTGTACGACCGGTTGCGGTCGCTGCCGATCCCCCGATCGGCCGTCACGGTCGGCCGATCGATCGCCGACTTCACGCTGATGGCGTGGGGCATGTTGATCACCGGCGTGGTCGGCCTGCTCGTCGGCTTCCGCAGCCACGGCAGCATCGGGCGCGTCCTGCTCGGGATCGTGGTGATGCTGGCGTTCGGCTATTGCTTCACCTGGGTCTTCATCCTCATCGGCCTGGTGGCGGAGAACGCCCAGGCCGCGCAGGGCATGACCATGCTGGTCATCCCGTTCTCGTTCATCTCCAGCGCCAACGTCCCGGTGACCACCATGCCGGGGTGGATGCAGTCGTTCGCCAGCAACCAGCCGGTGAGCGTGGCGGTGAACGCCGTGCGCAGCCTGATGCAGGGCGGACCGAACAAGGTCGGCCTCGAGCACTCGACCACCTACTGGATCGTGGCCACCGCCATCTGGGGCCTCGTGATCATGGCCTTCTTCGGGACCCTCTCGGTTCGCCGCTTCTCCAAGATGCGCTAACCCTGAAATGGCGTAGCTCAGGGTCGACCATCGACCACCAGCTACGCCGTTTCCAGGGGGAGGGGGAGGGGGAGGGGGAGAGGGGCGAGGGGCGAGGGGCGAGGCGGGTCAGGTTCGCACGAGGTCGGTGACCACCCTCAGGTGATCGGGAGTCCCGTTCACCAGGAGGGTGGTCATCGCCGTCTTGCGCCACTTGCCGTCGAGCTCCTCGCGGACCTTGTCGAGCGGGCCGACCATGGCGACGTCCTCCACCAGCGCGAGCGGCACCTTCTTGATGGCCTCGTCCTTGCGGCCGGCGAGGAACAGGTCCTGGATCTGCTCGACCTCGTCGCCGTATCCCATCCGGGCGAACAGGCTGGCGTGGAAGTTGACCTCCTTCGCCCCCATCCCGCCGATGTAGAAGCCCAGGAACATCCGCACCACATCGGCACACGCCTCGACGTCGTCGCCGATGACGATGTTCACCATGTTCGGGATCTCGAACGTGTCGAGGCTCGTGTGGCGCGCTCCGGGACGGGCGAAGCCCTCGGCGAGACACTCCCGGTAGTGCACGTCGAGCTCGGGCGAGAGGAAGATCGGGAGCCAGCCGTCGGCGATCTCGGCGGCAAGGGCCACGTTCTTCGGGCCCTCCGCGCCGAGGAGGATCGGCAGATCGGCTCGCCGCGGGTGGGTGATGCTCTTCAGGGGCTTGCCGAGCCCCATCGTCCCCTCGCCCCGGTTGGGCAGTCGGTAGTGCTCGCCCTGGAAGTCGAGCGGCTCGTCGCGCGCCAGGACCCGGCGGATGATCTCGATGTACTCGCGGGTCCGGGCGAGCGGCTTCGGGTACGACTGTCCGTACCAGCCCTCGACCACCTGGGGGCCTGAGGCTCCGAGGCCGAGCATGAACCGCCCGCCGGTGAGGTGGTCGAGCGTGAGGGCCGACATGGCGGTGGCCACCGGGGTGCGGGCCGACATCTGGCACACCGCTGTCCCGAGCTGTGCGGTGGTGGTCTGCGAGCCGTACCAGGCGAGCGGCGTGAAGCAGTCCGAGCCATAGGCCTCGGCCGACCAGATCGAGTCGAACCCCAGACCCTCAGCCGCGGCGATGATCTCGGGCACGCCGGTCGGGGGCTGGGCGAACCAGTAGCCGAGCACGAGTCCGAGCTTGAGATCGTCGTCTGCCATGGAGGGGAACGGTACCCGCCGAACGAGAACACGTTCTCGTTTGGGCCCGGTCCCCCGCCGACGCCACCTGACCCGCCTTCAAACTAGAACACGTTCTCGTTTGAGGTACTCTCGGCAGATGGCCATGCCGACCGACATCGGGATCATCGACCTCATGCTCGACATCCCCTCCGCGGATCAGAGCGACTGGTACGAGTTCCTCAAGCCACAGCTCCGCGAGGAGTCGAAGGACCACGAGTTCCCGGCCCAGTACATGTTCCGCGACGTCCCGCACGTCGACGGCGGGCCCGACCCCGTCGGCGCCGTGCTGAAGCTCATGGACCACCACGGCATCGAGCGGGCCATGCTCGGCGTGGGCTTCGAGGCCGAGCGGACCACGAAGCTCTCGGCCGTGCAGCAGCATCCGGACCGGTTCATCGGCTCGTTCAACGTCGACCCGAACAAGGGCATGGAAGGGGTGCGGGACCTCGTGAAGGCATACGAGACGCTCGGCATCAAGTCCGCCATCGCCTTCCCGGCCGGCTACCTCCCGCAGGTGCCGATCAACGACAAGAAGTTCTTCCCGCTGTACGCCAAGTGCATCGAGCTCGACATCCCGATCTGCGTCACCACCGGCATCTGCGTGCCCCGGGTGCCGTCGGCGTGCCAGGACACCATGCTGATCGACGAGGTCTGCTGGTTCTTCCCCGAGCTTAAGTTCGTGATGCGCCACGGCGCCGAGCCGTGGGCCGACCTGGCCGCCAAGCTCCTCCTCAAGTGGCCCAACCTCTACTACTCGACCTCCGCCTTCGCGCCCCGCTACTACCCACAGGCGATCGTCGACTTCGCCAACACCCGCGGCGCCGACAAGGTCATGTACGCCGGCTACTTCCCCATGGGCCTGAGCCTCGAGCGGATCTTCGCCGACCTCCCCGGGGTGCCCTTCAAGGCCGAGGTCTGGCCGAAGTTCCTGCGGGAGAACGCCATGCGGGTCTTCAAGCTGGATGCCTGATCCCGCATCGCCTAGAATAGAACCTGTTCTAGTTTTCCCCTTGCAGGAGACCCGGTGAGCGACTCGAGCGCCCCCAACCGCTACCCCTTCGCCATGCCCGCCGGCTGGTTCGCGGTGGCCGAGACCCCCGACGTGACCGTGGGCGAGACGAAGGCGGCGTACTACTTCGCCACGCACCTGGTGCTGTGGCGCGACGAGACCGGCGAAGCCCACGTCATGGACGCCTTCTGCCCGCACCTCGGGGCCCACCTCGGCCACGGCGGCACCGTCGACGGCTGCCAGATCGCCTGCCCGTTCCACGGCTGGAAGTTCGATGCCGAGGGCGACAACACCGACATCCCCTACTCGGAGCGAACGAACCGCAAGGCCAAGGTCAAGGCCTACCCGACGTCGGAGCGCAACGGGTTCGTCTACGCCTGGTACCACCCCCACGACGAGCAACCCACGTGGGAGGTCGAGGAGGTCGCCGAGATCACGAGCGGTGAGTTCAGCGGACCCAAGCGGACGAACCACGTGGTGCAGGCCGGCATCCAGGAGATGGCCGAGAACGCCGTCGACTCGGCGCACTTCCGCTTCGTGCACAACACCGCGACGGTGCCCGAGATCGAGCAGTACACGTCCGACGGTCACCGCGCCGTGATGAAGTCGAGCCAGAAGTTCCCGACGCCCCGGGGCGTGGTCGACGGCCGGATCGATTCCATCGCCGACGGCCCGGGCGTGAGCATCGTGCGCTTCAGCGGGATCATCGACACGCTGCTGGTGAGCGCTTCCACGCCGGTCGACGCCAACACCACCCAGACCCGATTCAACTACTACGTGCGCAACCTCGGCGACGAGAAGACGAACTCGTCGGTGGGCGCCGCCTTCGCCGCCGAGGTCGACAAGCAGTTCATGGAGGACATGCCGATCTGGGAGCACAAGGCCCACCTCGTGCGCCCGGCCCTGGCCGACACGGACGGACCGTTCATGAAGTTCCGCAAGTGGTACTCCCAGTTCTACGTGGAAGCCATCAGCGACGACCGGACGGTCTTCCCCCCGCCCTACTGGCCCGAGAAGCTGGCCGAGACCCCCGCCAAGGCCACCGCTTCAGCCAAGTACGGCGACGCCTGACCCTCGACCGGGTCAGGCCGGCGCCGGCGCAGGCGATGCCGCCTGGGTGGTCGGGGCCTGGGCCGAGTTGGCCGAACGGGGCCCGAGGACGAGCACCTGGTCGACGGGGCCGAGGGTGACCATCGCGGACTTGGCGGGGTTCAGGACGACCTGGTTGTTGCCCGCCGTGCGCCAGCCGAGGGCGGTCTCGCCCCGCTCGCTTGCCGCCGCCACGACCTCTGCGAAGGTGATCTCCCCGTCAGGCGCGTAGAGCGGCGCCGGGTGCAGGGCGACGAAGCACCCGTCGGCGTCGAACAGCTCGTCGAAGACGAGGTGCAGCTCGAGGCGCTCCGACAGCTGGGCGATCATGAGGCTCGACAGCTCGTCGCTGACGATGAAGTCCTCCACCCCGGTGGTCTGGGCCACCGCGACGTTGGCCCGGTCGAGCATCTCGGCCACCACCCGTGGACCTCCGGTGCCCGCCGGCCAGGTCTTGGCCAACGTGAGGAGGGTGAGCATCGTGCGGGCATCGGACTCGCCGATGCTCACGTCGCCCCGATAGCCGAGCACGATCGCCTGGTCGTAGCCCTGGCGGGCGATCTCCATCAGCTGCTCGGGTCCGCCGCCCACGGGCCACACCGTGGTGGTGCAGTTGGCGGTGACCGGGAGCGCCGGGTCGAGGGCTTCGGCGCCGGGCCAGGCGTCGTCGACGCCGAGCAAGGAGGGGTCGACGACGAGGTCGACCGATGATCCAGGGGTGAGGAACTCGTCGAGCTCGTCGAGCACGGCCGGGCCCAGGTCGCTCCACCCGATCATGAGCACGCGCTGGGCCGGCTCCTCGAACGGCCGGCTGCTGTCGACGCTCACCGGCGGGGTGGGCACGAAGTCGGTGAACACCACCGTGTCGTCGTCCTCGGCCACCGAGATGACCTCGGCGCCGACGGGGAACAGGGCGTCGGACCCCGGGTTCAGCTCCACGACGCCTTCGGCGGTGATCCAACCGAGCACGGTGCACGACTCGAACGCGAGCAGGACGTCGCGGTAGGCGTGGCCGTCGAGCTCGGCGACGCGGGTGAAGTAGATCTCGTCGCCGTCGAAGTCGAGCAGGTCGCGGAACACCGCCGAGAGGCCGGCCTGATGGCACGCCTGGGCCGTGACCTGGGCGATGATCTCGTCGGCCTGCACCGTGACGATGCGACCCTCGGTGAGGGTGCGGAGCGTCCGGGCGTGGCCGGCGTTCTCCAGCTCGGCCACCACGTGCGCCTTCTCGAAGAAGGGGTCGAGGCTGCGCACCGACAGCACGGCCTTGACCACCCCGGCGTCGCCCTCTTCGCCGGCCAGCACGATGATCGAGCGGGCGCTGGTGGCGCCGACCATGTCGAGGTCGCCCGGGCGCGAGGGGTCACCGGTGCGGCAGACGACGCGGGTGGTGCGCATGTCGGGCACCTTCATCCGCAGTTCGTCCTCCATCTCGTCCTTGGGGACGTTGGCCAGCACCACGACCGCGGCCTTCTTCTGGTTCGAGTTGGCCTCCACCAGTTCGGCGAGGATCGTGGGTAGCCGGGGCGACCAGCCGAGCACGAGCGTGTGACCGACCTCGAGGACGCGGGACCGGCCCTTGCGCAGCTGCTCGATCTGCTGGTCGACGGCGTTGGCGATGAGTCCGATGAGGCTGCCGGCCAGGAAGATGCCGCAGATCGTGACGAGGAGGCCGAGGACCCGGGTGGGCCAGGAGGTATCGCCGGCGAACGTGCCCGAGTCGAGCACCCGCAGCAGGGCCTGCCAGAACGCGTCGAACGGGCTGCCGATCTCGGCGCCACCGTTGACGCCCTTCAGCTGGAACGCCCAGATGATGATCGAGGCGATCACGATGATCGTGAGCATGACCAGCCCGAGGTACCCGATCACCACGAGCGGCCCTCGGGACAGGGCCAGGTCGAACTTGTAGCGCAGCTTCGACGAGAGGCTGACCTCCGGCGTCTCGTGGGCCGGCCCGTCGCCGAGCGACACGCCCGGCGTCGATGCCTTGCCCGACCCGTGCGTCGGGGCTGCCGTCCGCCGCCGCTTCTCCGCGTTCACCATCAGTTCGTGCCCTCCTGGCGCGGGATGCCGCCCCAAATCGGACGAAACCTACAACCGCCAGTCGGCCGATCGAACGAGTCCCTGAGCAAGACCCGAACAGTCACCCCAAGGAGACGCCTCGCAACGAGCGCGTGGGGGTCTCCGAGCGAGCCGCAATGAGACGTACCGCCAGCGAGCGCGAGGCCGCGTCCCGAGCGAAGCGAGTTCGGGGGGTGTCGGGGGGCGGTGCTCGCGGCGCCCCCCCTGACGACCGAGGAGGCGCGGCGAAGCCGTGCCGACGAGCGAGAAAAGCGCGGCGTCAGCCGTGCCGACGAGCGAGAAAAGCGCGGCGTCAGCTGCTCAAGACAAGTTCGAGGAACGGAGTGAGCGCAGCGACACGAGTGACGAGAGAGAAGTCCGTCAGGGCTTCTCAGACCCCACGACCCACATGGCGAAGAACTGGGAGCCGCCGCCGTAGGCGTGGCCGACGGCCTTGCGGACGCCGTCGACCTGGTGGTCGCCGGCGGTGCCGCGGACCTGCATCGCGGTCTCGCCGAACCGGAGCATGCCGGAGGCGCCGATGGGGTTGGTGCAGAGCACGCCGCCGCTCATGTTGACGGGGAGGTCGCCGTCGAGGGCGGTGGCACCGTCCTCGGTCATCTTCCAGCCCTCGCCGGGTTCGGCGAAGCCGAGGTTCTCGAGCCACATGGGCTCGAACCAGCTGAACGGCACGTACATCTCGACGCAGTCGACGTCCTTGCGCGGGTTGGTGATGCCGGCCTGCTTGTAGACGTCGGCGGCGCAGAGCGCACCGCCGAGGGGGAGGACCGTGTCGCGCTCGGCCGACAGCGTGGGCTCGGAGCGCATGGCCGTACCTTGGATCCATGCGGGCTGGCGTCCTTCAGCGGCGGCGTCGTCGGCCACCTTCTCGCTGCCGAGCACCAGGGCGCATGCGCCGTCGGACGAGGGACAGGTCTCGGCGTAGCGGATCGGGTCCCAGAGCATCATCGAGTCCTTGATGGAGTCGAAGGAGATCTCGGGCTCGTGGAGGTGGGCATAGGGGTTCTTCAACCCGTTCTGGCGGTCCTTGAGGGCCACGAGGATCCCGATGTGGTCCGGGGACTTCGAGCGCCGGATGTAGCTGCGGATGTGGGGTGCGAAGTAGCCGCCGGCGCCGGCGTGCAGCGGCGGGGTGAAGGGCATCGGCAGGGAGAGGGCCCACATGGCCTCGCTCTCGGACTGCTTCTCGAACGCCACCGTCAGCACCCGCTCGTGGATGCCGGCCGCGACGAGCTGGCTGGCGACGATGGCGGTGGACCCGCCCACCGAGCCGGCGGTGTGGACCCGAAACATGGGCTTGCCGGTGCATCCGAGCGCGTCAGCCAGGAACAGCTCCGGCATCATGACGCCCTCGAAGAAGTCGGGGGCCTTGCCGATGACGACGGCGTCGATGTCGGTCCACGTCATGTGGGCGTCGGCGAGCGCGCGCTGGGCGGCCTCACGAAGGAGGCCGGCCACGGACACGTCGCCTCGGGTGGCCTGGTGCTTGGTCTGGCCGATGCCGACGACCGCTACTCGTTCGTGCCCCATCAGGCTTCACCTTCCAAGACGGCAACCAGGTTCTGTTGCAGGCACGGCCCGCTGGTGGCGTGGGCCACGCCGCGGTTCGCCGAGCCGTTCGAGATGCGCGTCGCCAGCTCGCCGATGCGGATGAGGCCGGCGGTCATCATCGGGTTGGCGGCGAGGGCGCCGCCGGACGGGTTGATGTCGGTGTCGTCGCCGAGGCCGAGGGCCTCTCGAAGGATGAGCTCCTGGTGGCTGAAGGGAGCGTGGAGCTCGGCCACGTCGACCGCGCCGCCCGACACGCCGGCCTTCTCGCCGGCGATGCGGGTGCTCTCGCTGACGGTGAGGTCCCGCAGGCCGAGGTGGATGGGCTCCACCCGGTGGTCGATGCCGCGGATCCACGCGGGCCGCTCGATCTTCGAACGGGCGATGTCGCCGGCGGCGAGGATGACGCACGCGGCGCCATCGGTGATCGGTGCGCAGTCGCTCTTGCGGAGCGGAGCGACGTGGTAGTCGGCATCGAGGAGGTCGGCGGCTGGACGGTCCCACGCGAGTTGGGCGTTGGGGTTGTCGAGCGCGCTCTTGCGGCTGCGGGCCGCCACTTCGGCGAAGTCGGCCTCGGTGGCCTTGCCGCTGTCGAGCATCGAACGGGCCTGGAGGGCGGCGAGGCTCACCGAGTCGGGCCACAGCGGGGCGACCGTGATCGGGTCGAGCTGGCGGGTGAGGACCATCGGCAGATCCCCGGGCGACGACTTGGCGTACGCGTACACGAGGGCGGTGTCGAGCTCGCCGAGCTGCAGCTTCACCCAGGCCTCGTAGAGCGCCCAGGCGCCGTCCATCTCGACGTGGCTCTCCTGGATGGGAGGCCAGGGGCCGACGCCGTCGAGCGTCGACACGAAGCTGAACGCGGTACCGGCCAGGTAGTCGGTCGAGCCCGAGCACGTGAAGCCGATGTCGTCGATGGTCATGTCGACCTGCTCGAGCGCGCCGTGGATGGCGGGCATGAGCATCTCGACCTCGTTGAGCTCCGGGACCGACCGGCGAGCGGGCGTCTGTGCGAACGAGATGATCGCGATGTCGCGCATCAGTCCTCTCCTCCGTCGGCCGCCGTACCGCCGAGGCCGGTGCGCGGGTTGCGCACCACCAGCTCGGTCGGTGGGACGCCGCCGGGCCAGGAACCGAGGCCGGTGCCCCGCTTCTCGCCGGGGATCCGCACGTTCACGTCGTCGGGCTCGCCGGTGGGGCGGAACCACTTGATGCTCTCGAGCGTGGGCTCGATGTCGGCGTCGTCGCGCCACACCGCCTCGACCCGCATGCCGATGCGCACCTGGTCGGCCGGGATCTCCTGGATGAGGTGCATGATCGAGAGGTCGGCGCCGTCCAGCAGGATCAGGGCGCTCGTGTACGGGATCTCCATGCCCGATCCGTAGAACTGCAGGTTGACGACGCAGAACGAGGTGACGGTCCCGACCTGGGCGACCTCGACCTCGATCGGCGTGGCCTGGCCGAGCTCGGGGTCGGCGCCGCGCGGCGGCACGTACACCCGGCCTCCGGGGGCCCGCTGGCCGACGATGCGCTTCTTGGTGATGTTGCGCAGGAAGCGGGTGGTGGCGTCACCGGCGACGACCTGGTAGTCGAGCTGCGCGGGGGTGCGCACGCTGCGGACGGCCTCGACGTCGCGCAGCGATTCGGGCAGGGTGATGTCGGGCATCAGGCTGCGCCTCCTTCTGGGGCGATGGTGGCGTCGGATGCGATGGGCGCCCAGTGGGCAATGTCGTTGATGTGGCCCTCGCGCTCGTCGGCCCACACCGGCTCGACCCGCAGCCCGGTGTGCACGGCGTCCA
>JAOBWM010000187.1 GCA_025463365.1 Acidimicrobiales bacterium | reverse complement strand
TGATGGCCGGCACCAGCCCGGCCGGCCGGGCGCCCGGCGATGCCTGGCCCCCGGGGAGCAAGACCAGCGCCGGGCGGGCCGGGCGGGTGTTCGGGAGGCGGTGGGGTTGGATGATCGCAGCCATGGTCGGATTCTCCCCAGGGGGTCTGACAACGAGGAAACCGAACGACCGTTCCACGAACGCCTGTTCGGCAGGGAGCCCAGGATAGGCACGAACATCCGTTCCCCGTCAAGTGTTCGACGAACAGGTGTTTGCCCGAACGTGTGCGCGATGCTACGGTTCCTTGCACCGACCGGGCCCCGACCGAGGGGCCGGCATGCGAGGAGCTCCCATGGCCGATCAGACCCTCACCCCACGGCAGCGCCAGATCCTCGAGTGCATCGACAAGTCGATGCGTGACCGCGGCTACCCGCCGTCGGTCCGCGAGATCGGCACGTCCGTCGGGCTCGGCTCGCCGTCCACCGTGCACTCCCACCTGTCCACCCTCCAGCGCCTCGGGTTCCTCAAGCGGGATCCGTCGAAGCCCCGCGCCATCGAGGTGCAGTTCGACCCGACGTCGGGCGCGGCGGTCGAGCGGCGCCCCGTCCGCCACATCCCCCTCGTGGGCGAGGTGGCCGCCGGCACCGACGTGCTGGCCCAGGAGAACGTCGAGGAGCTCGTGCCGGTCCCGGCGGACCTCACCGGCGAGGGCGAGCTGTTCATGCTGAAGGTGCGAGGCGACTCGATGATCGATGCCGGGATCCTCGACGGGGACTTCGTCGTGGTGAAGTCCCAGCCCGAGGCGGCCAAGGGCGACATCGTCGTGGCCGGCATCCCGGGTGAGGAAGCCACGGTCAAGACCTACGACCGGCGCGGCGACAAGGTCGTGCTGGTGCCCTCGAACCCGCGCCTCGAGCCGATGGTGTTCGACGCGGACGAGGTGCAGATCTTCGGTCGGGTCGTCACGGTCATGCGGCGCCTGTAGGCGTCGAGCCGCTCAGAGCTTGGCCAGCGCCTCGACGTACCGGGCCTTCTCCCGGGCCGCACCGAGGCTGTCGGTGGCGAACGTGTCGACGACGGTGCCCTCCTTGTCGATCAAGAAGGTGGCGCGATTGGCGCAGCCGACGGCGTCGTTGAACACCCCGTAGGCCTTGGCGACCTCGCCGTGCGGCCAGAAGTCCGACAGGACGGGGAACGTCCACCCCTTCTGGTCGGCCCACACCTTCTGCGCGAACCGCGTATCGCACGAGGCGGCGAGCACCTGGACCTCCGCGGCCTGGTACTCGGCGATGTCATCACGGAGCTGGCACAGCTCCCCCTCGCAGACACCGGTGAAGGTGAAGGGATAGAAGACCAGGGCCACCGCCTGCTTGCCGGCAAAGTCGCTCAGCGAGACCGCGTTGCCGTCCTGGTCCTTGAGCGTGAATTCAGGGGCGGTCTGTCCGGCTTCGATGGCCATGGGGTCTCCTCGGGGCGTCGGGCGTCGGCAGCCTACGGATCGGTCCGCCGAGGTGGCGCGCCGGGACCCCACCGATACCGTGACCCCGCTCGTCCCGCCGTCCCCCGGAGCCTTCCCGTGTCCCCCACCACCGCCCCCAACTCCCGCGCCACCGCCGACTTCTGGTTCGATCCGCTCTGTCCCTGGGCCTGGATGACGTCCCGTTGGATCCTGGAGGTGGCCAAGGTCCGGCCGATCGATCCCACGTTCCACGTCATGAGCCTCGCCATCCTCAACGAGGGCCGCGAGGGACTCAGCGAGCGGTACAAGGAAGGCTTGGCCAAGGCCTGGGGCCCCGTCCGCGTGTGCATCGCGGCCGAGGCCGAACACGGCAACGAGGTGCTCCTTCCGCTCTACACGGCCCTCGGCACCCGCATCCACCCTGGAGGTGGTGACGCCGCCGATCGAAGCTTGATCGAGGCGGCCCTCGCCGAGGTCGGCCTCCCCACCTCGCTCGCCGACGCCGCCGACTCGACCGAATGGGACGCCCGCCTGAAGGAGTCCCACCACGACGGCATGGATCGGGTCGGCACGGACGTCGGCACGCCGGTGATCTCCGTCGGGGGCGTGAGCTTCTTCGGTCCTGTCGTCACCCCCGCACCCAAGGGCGAGGACGCCGGCAAGCTGTGGGACGGCGTCGTGCTGGTGGCCGGAACCCCCGGCTTCTACGAGCTCAAGCGGTCCCGCACCGACGGCCCGAACTTCGACTAGCGAGCCGCTTCCGGCTGCCATCGTCGGGCCACCGCGGCGGCGGCCATCGCGGCCACATCCGCGGCTTCGTGGTCGAGATCGTGGCGGAGCGTGAGGGTGACGACCCCTCGCCCCAGCCACAGCGACAGGTGCTCGTAGAGGGTCACCCGTCCACCACCCGTGGGGTCGGTGTGGTCCTCGATGCGCAGCCAGTCGACGGCGCCCGTCGGCGCGGACCCAGTCGGCGCATCACGGAAGGCGTGCAGCGGTTCGGGTCGCTCGTCCACCTCCAGCGCGCGGGCCTCGACCCACCGGGGCTCGACGTCGCGCTCGCGCCAGCGCTGGCGCCAGGTGGCATCGAGAGCGGCCGCACCGTGCGCCTGCCACGCCGATCGGTGCGCGGTCACGCTCCCGACCGCGCCGGTCGCGCCGGTCGCTCCATCTGCAGCGACCGGGTCGGGGGCGAAGACCTCGACGCGGACCACCAGCAGGGCGCCGTCGGGGCTGCGCCGCCAGGCCCGGCCCTCGTCCAGCCCGGTGAGGCGCCGCTGCGCCCGCGCGGCCCGCACGAGATCGGAGGCCGGATCGTCTCCGAGTGGGTCGAGGCGCTCCACGTTGTTCATCATCGGAGCGGGCCGCCAGCGGCGGGCCAGGTCCGCTCGGGCGAGGACGGGGGCCTCGGCGACCTGCTGATCCACGGGATCCCACCATGGTTCCTCGCCCTCGGGTCCGCTGCGCCGGCGCACCACGTCGGTACCGATCGCGCCGCGGCGGCGCCACCCCACCAACGCGATCAGGCCCCGGTGCGCAGCAGGTCGTCGAGCGCGCCGTGGCAGCGCTCGATCGGCTCCCGGCTGACCCGCTCCTCCGCGGTGTGGGCGATGGTGGCGTCGCCGGGGCCGAAGTTGGCCGCCGGGATCCCGGCCGCCGCCAGTCGAGCGACATCGGTCCAGCCGAGCTTCGCCCGCACGGGCAACGAGTTGCGCTCGACCAGGGCCCGCAGCAACGGATGGTCGAGCGACGGGGCCGCGGCACCGGCGACGTCGACCACCTCGACCTCGTCGCCATCCTCGAGCACCGGCGCGAGCACGGCGCGGATCGCAGCCTCGGCCTCGGCCGCCGTGCGATCCGGCGCGAACCGGTGGTTGAGCGTGACCTGGGCGAGGTCGGGGACGACGTTGCCGGCGACACCACCGCTCACCGCGACGGCCTGCAGGGCTTCGCGGAACTGGCAGCCGTCGATCTCGGGCTCGCGGGTTGGGTGGGCGTCGACGGCGGCGAGGAGCCGGCCGAGGCGGTGGATCGCGTTGCGGCCCATCCAGGGCCGTGCCGTGTGGGCTCGGGCGCCCCGCAGCGTGACCTGCAGGCGCATGGTGCCCTGGCAGCCGGCCTCGACCACGGCATCGGTGGGTTCGCCGAGCAACGCGACATCCGCCTGGAGCAGATCGGGCCGGTCCCGCAGCAGGTGGCCGAGCCCGTTGTGGACGGCCGCGACCTCCTCGCCGGCGTAGAACGCGTAGGTGACGTCGACCGCCGGCTCACTGATCGTCCGGGCCAGCTCGACCATCACGGCGAGCCCTGCCTTCATGTCGGTCGCACCGAGGCCCCACAAGACGTCAGCTTCGATCCGCGGCTCGGCGTTGCCGTTGGCGGGGACGGTGTCGGTGTGCCCGGCGAGCAGCAGGCGCGTGGACCGGCCGAGCGCCGTGCGCGCCACCAGGTTGTCCCCGATTCGTTCGGTGTCGAGCCACGGCACCGCGGCGAGTTCGGCGGCCAGCCAGTCGACGAGCGGCGCCTCGGCGTGGCTCTCCGACGGGATGGCCACGAGATCTCGGGTGAGGGCGAGCAGGTCCGTCATGAGCCCGACCCATCAGACCCATCGGACCCATCGGACCCATCGGACCCGTCAGGGGGCGGGGTCCCGGGTGTCGCGGGAGCCGGTGGCGGCGGTGGCGGCGGTGGGGGCGGTGGGGGCGGCACCCAACCTGGGGCCGCCACCGGGGGCGGGCCCCACGGTGTCCCGGGGTCGACGGCTCCCGGCGGGACGACCACCGGCGCCGGCGCCCAACCTGACGGGCCGGCGACGGGGGGCGCACCCCAGCCGGGAGCGGCGGGAGCGGTGGCCCAGGGACCCGGCGCCGCGGGGGGTGCCCATCCCGGAACCCCCCCGCCCGGGGCGCCGGGGAAGCCGGCGCCGCGACGGCGGGACCGGCTCCGCCGGACCCCGCTCACGATCATCACGATGATGCCGCCGAGCGCCAGCAGGCCACCCCCGAACACACCACCCAGGATCCGCACGACCGCCGGGCCGGGGCTGTGACGCCCGACGGCGATGGCACCGCGCAGATCCCCACCGTCGACGTTCTGCACCAGGATCCGGTAGGTCCCCGGTTGCGTTGCCACGAACCGGCCGATCTTGCGACCGTGGTGGCTTCCGATGTCGTAGGTCTCCTGCACGAAGTCCGAGTGCATCTGCACCGGCTTCCCGGTCGGATCCACCACCGTGACCCGAGGGTCAGGCGAGCTGAACCGGAGCTGGCCGGTCTGGCCGGTCGAGTAGGGCCGCTCCAGGAACACGCGGTAGGTGCCGGCCTCACGGAGTTGCACGGTGCCGCCAGAGCTCAGCGATACGCGCGGGAGGTCGTCGACGCTGTGCATGAACTCCTTGACGCCCGAGAACACGAGCACCACGCCCAGGACCACTCCCGCCACGATCATTCCGGCGCCGATCACGAGCCCGACGGTGCCGCGAGTCTTCACCGGCTCAGGTGTCCAGGTCGTCACGGGTTGCATGCACCGCAGTCTCGCGGAGGACGGCTCGGTTCCGGCGCCAGTTCGGCGCTCAGGCAGAGGTGCGGAGGCGCTCCAGGGCGAGCTCCAACCGGTCGAGGGGCTGGACGACAGCGATGCGGACGTGAGACGCGGCCGCCGCCCCGTAGAACTCGCCCGGGCTGACGAGCAGGCCGGCCGACGCCGCGAGCCGCTCGGCCAGTTCCCAGGCATCGCCACCGGGAGCGGGCACCCACAGGTAGAACGAGCCCTGGGGCGGGGTGGCGTCGACGCCGGCCGATCGGAGGCCGTTCACCATCAGGTCCAGACGCTCGCGGTAGCGCTGGCGCTGTTCGTCGACGTGGGCATCGTCGGCCCACGCCAGGGCGCCGGCGGCCTGGACCGGGCCCGGTGCCATGAACCCGGCGTGCTTGCGAAGCTCGGCGAGGTACGCGACCAGTTCGGCGTCACCGGCGTAGAAGCCGATCCGGGCGCCGGCGAAGTTCGATCGCTTCGACAGGGAGTGCACGGCCAGCACGCCCGTCGTCCCGTGCTCGAGGATCGTGCGGGGTGGCTCGGCCCACGTGAACTCGGCGTAGCACTCGTCCGACAGGATCAGGACGCCACGCTCTCGGCCCCACGACGCGGCCGCGGCGAGATCGTCGAGGCCACCGGCCGGGTTCCCCGGGCTGTTCACCCAGAGGCACAGCGCCCGATCCACATCCGCGGGGTCCACCGCATCGAGGCGCAACCGCCATTGGTCGTCGACCGGTACGGGCACCGCTCGGCACCCGGCGAGCGTCGCGCCCATCGCGTAGCTCGGGTAGCTCACCGCCGGGTACAAGACGGTGTCGCGGTCCGGCGTCCGGAGGCGGAGCCAGTGCGGCAGGCCCGCCACCAGTTCCTTGGTGCCGATGCACGCCGCGATCTGGTCGACGGGCACCTCCGCGCCGAAGCGCCGGCCGAGCCACCCCGCAGCGGCGCCGCGGTACGCAGCCGTGCCGGCTGACGCCGGATACGACCGGGCCGAGCCGGGGTCCGCCATGGCCGCGGCGACGAAGGCGGGCGGCGGATCGAACGGGGTGCCCACCGAGCAGTCGACGACCCCACCGGGCAGTTCCTCGGCCCTCGCGAGCAGCGGTCCGAGCCGGTCGTAGGGATAGGGCGGTGGGGTGAACCCAGCGGTCGCCACGGCCGACCTCAGTCGTTCTGGTGGAGGACGCTGTTGAGCGAGCCCCAGTCCACCGTCTGCGACAGGACCTCGACCGTGCCGGTCACGGAGTTCTGGCGGAACAGGAGGTCCGACCGACCCGAGAGGTCGACCGCCTTCACGACCTCGCCGTCGGGCGTGGTGACGCAGGTGCCGGCCAACACGTAGAGGCCGGCCTGGACGGTGCAGCGGTCTCCGAGCGAGATGCCGATGCCGGCGTTGGCCCCGATGAGGCACCCCTCGCCCACCGAGATCACCTCCTTGCCGCCACCGGAGAGGGTGCCCATGATCGATGCGCCACCCCCGATGTCGGAGCCGGCGCCGACGACGACCCCGGCGCTGATGCGGCCCTCGACCATCGACGCGCCGAGGGTGCCGGCGTTGTAGTTGCAGAAGCCCTCGTGCATGACCGTCGTGCCCGATGCCAGGTGGGCCCCGAGCCGCACGCGATCCGCCTCGGCGATGCGGACGCCAGCGGGCACGACGTAGTCGACCATGCGGGGGAACTTGTCGACCCCGAACACGGTGACCTGGTGCCCGGCGGCCCGCAGGCGCAAGCGCGTGTGCTCGAAGCCCTCGACCGCACAGGGCCCGAGGTTCGTCCACACCACGTTGGCGAGCAGGCCGAACACCCCGTCGAGGTTGATGGTGTTGGGTCGGACCAACCGGTGCGACAGCAGGTGCAACCGCAGGTAGACGTCGTGGGCGTCGGTCGGGGCGTCGTCGAGGTCGTCGATGAAGGTGACGACCGCGGCCCGCCGGACCTGGCGGACCGGGTCGGCCTTGGTGATGGTGTCCAGCTCGACACGCAGCGCGGTCAGGGCCTGGCGCCGGTCGAGCTCGTGGGTGCCGGGGCCCGTGCGGCCGAGGTCCTCGGTGAGCCGGAGGGCGCCCTCGGTGGCGCCCAGGATCGGCTCCGGGTACCAGGTGTCGAGCACTGTGCCGTCGGCAGTGGAGTAGCTGGCGATGCCCACGGCCCAGGCGGAACGCCGCCGGTTGTCGGGCGGAGCGGTAGGGGCAGCGTCGGTCACGGCGACACCGTACCGGTCACGACGGACCGGCCGACCGGGCCGACCGGGCCGACCGACCAAGCCGAACGTGTGCAGGGATCAGGCCATGACCCAGCCGGCGAGCTTGGCCGAGGCCGCCTCGTCGAGCCGGGCCGTGAGCACCATGCCGCCCTCGCCGACGCTCTCGGCCAGCACTTCGCCTTCTCGGTGCACCTCGGCGAGGACGTCGCCGCGCTCGAACGGGATCAGGAGGTCGACGACCCGCGTGGCCGCTCGCAGCCGGTCGCCGACGGTGAGCAGCAGTTCCTCGACACCGGCGCCGGTGACGGCGGAGATGCCGACCGAGCCGGGGTTCCGGCCCACCAACCGGGCGACCTCGTCGGAGCGGTCGGCCTTGTTGAAGCAGATGAGCTCCTCGACGTCGCCGGCGCCGATCTCGGCCAGCACCTCGCGCACCGCATCGATGTGCGACTGGGGATCGGGGCCGGAGCCGTCGACCACGTGGACGAGCAGGTCGGCCTCGGCCGCCACCCGCAGGGTGGAACGGAACGACTCCACCAGCTGGTGAGGAAGCTTGCGGACGAACCCGACGGTGTCGGTGAGCAACACGGCCTCGCCGCCCGGAAGCTGCAGGCGGCGCGTGGTGGCGTCGAGGGTGGCGAACAGGCGGTCCTCGACGAGGACCCCGGCACCGCTCAGGGTGTTCAGCAGGGTGGACTTCCCGGCGTTCGTGTACCCCACGATGGCGACCTGGGCGGCCCGGCTCCGCGAGCGGGCCTTGTACTGCGTGTCGCGGTGGAGCGAGATGGCACGGAGGTCGGCCTCGAGCTTGTGGATGCGGCGCGTGATGCGCCGGCGGTCGGTCTCGAGCTGCGTCTCGCCCGGGCCACGGCTGCCGACCCGGGCACCGCCACCGGCGCTCATGCCGCCGGCCTGCTGGGAGAGCCCCTTGCCCTTCCCCCGCAGGCGAGGTTGGAGGTAGCGGAGCTGAGCCAGCTCGACCTGGGCCTTGCCCTCCACGCTCGACGCGTTCTGGGCGAAGATGTCGAGGATCACGGCGGTGCGATCGAGGGCGGTGCGACCGAGCAGGCTCTCGAGGTTCCGTTGCTGGGCGGGGCTCAGGTCGTCGTCGAACACCACGGTGTCGCAGTCGAGCGCCTCGCTCAGCTCCTTGAGCTCGGCGGCCTTGCCCTTGCCGAGGTAGGTGGCCGGATCGGGTGCGCTGCGGCGCTGGACGATCCGACCGACCACGTCGGCGCCGGCCGTGTCGACGAGTTGCGCGAGCTCGTCGAGGTCGGAGTCGGTCAGCTCGGGGTCTCCCCCGCCGAGCGTCACGCCCACGATGATGATCCGCTCCCGGAACGTCCGCTCGATGAGCGCGCCCGTCTCGCCGCCGTAGTCGCCGAACGCGCCACGGTGGCTGTCGACGGGCGCGGCGTCGAACTCCAGGTCGTCGCCGAGGTCCGCGCCGTCCTCGCCCTCCTGAGCGTCGAGGTCGAGATCGAGATCGAGGTCGAGATCGAGGTCGAGGTCGAGGTCGAGATCGTAGGTGGCCGGACCCTCGGACCGGTCCTCGGGACCGGTGGGGCGGGCTCGGCTCATCCGGGCACCTCCAGGTCGGCCACGAAGACCGACGGCCCGTGCAGGACCATCGTGTCGCCGATGTCGACCGTCACATCGCCCCCCGGCATGTGCACCGTGACCCGCTCGCCCACGAGTCCCCATTCGTTGGCGGCCAGCGCGGCAGCGGTCGCGCCCGTGCCGCACGCTTCGGTGACGCCGACCCCGCGCTCCCAGACCCGCATGGTGATGGCATCGTCCTCGCCCTCGGTGGGTGCGATGAAGTGCACGTTGATGCCCGCGGAGTACTCGGTCTCGTACATGGTGCCTGCCGTCGCGACATCGACCTGGGCAGGGTCCTCCACCAGCAGCACGAGGTGCGGGTTCCCGAAGTCGTAGGTCGAACCCTCGATCGGGGCCAGCGCCATCGCGACGGTGATGCGTTGGTCCCCGCCGATGAAGTCGAACATCGCGTCGCGCTCCTGGTCGGGAGACGGACCGGGGCGGGCAGCGCCCATGCCGACCGCGGCGATCGCGGCGAGGGGGCCGGCGAACGTGTCGGGCTGGATGTCGACGGACCGGATACCGGCGTCGGTGGCGATCGAGAGGTTGCCCTTCGGCTCGCCGCGACGCCGGGCCTCGGCGTGGGCGAGGCAGCGGATGCCGTTGCCGCTCATCTCGGCCCGGGAGCCGTCGGCGTTGTACAGGTGCATCACGAGGTCGGCCTCCGCCCCACCGCGGACGCCGAGGATCAAGCCGTCGGCACCGATGCCGGTCGGGCGATCGCACCACGCCACGGCGCGCTGCGACCACGAGTCGCGGTCGCGAGCCAGGAGCGGGTCGTCGGTGAGCAGGACGAGGAAGTCGTTGCCCAGGCCGTGGAGCTTGGAGAGCCGGAACGTCATGGTCCGTGCAGTCTCGCACCGCGCTGGCGCGAAGCCGACCCCGATTCGCGCTGACTCGTGGTCAGATGGGGCGAAACCCGGGCGAGCGGCGAGCGTCGCGCCACCGTGCCGCTGCCCTCGGACGACCAGGAGCACCATGGACTTCGACCCGATCGCCAGCCGCACCACCCCGCTCGCCGATCACCGCGAACCTCGGTTCGTGCACGACGACGACCTCGCCGTGGCGGCCGGCAAGCTCGACGGGTTCACCGACCGGCACGGGACCAAGCGACCGAACGTCCTCGTGATCTTGATGGACGACGTCGGCTGGGGCGACTTCGGTTGCTACGGCGGCGGGGTGGCCGTCGGTGCCGCGACGCCGAACATCGACGCCCTCGCCCGCCGGGGGAAGATCCTGACGTCCGCCTACTCCGAGCCGTCCTGCACGCCGTCGCGCGCCACCCTGCTCACCGGTCGGCTGCCCATGCGCCACGGGCTCCAGCGTCCACCGATGTACGGCGAACCCGGCGGCCTCACCGGGGAGATCACCCTCGCCGAGCTCCTCTCGGGCGCGGGATACGCGACCCAGTGCGTCGGCAAGTGGCACCTCGGCGAGAACGCCGAGTCTCAGCCCCAGAACGTCGGCTTCGACGATTTCTTCGGGTTCTTGTCGGTGTCGGACATGTACACGGAGTGGCGCGACCCGTACTTCTTCCCGGAGATCGTCTACTCCCGTGCCCGCACCGAGTGGGTGGAGAACCAGCCGTTCAACAAGTCGTTTGTGCACGCCGTGCGTGGGGGCGAGCTCGAACAGGTCGAGGAGGTCACCATCCCGGTCCTCTCCGAGCTGGACCAGAGGTGGTGCGCCTACTCCGAGGACTTCCTGCGGCGCATGGGGGGTGGCGAACAGCCGTGGTTCCTCTACCACAACACCCGCGGCGCCCACTTCGACAACTACCCCCACGAGTCGTTCCTTGGGAAGTCACCCGCGAAGCATCCGTACAAGGACACGATCATCGAACTCGACGACATCGTCGGCCGCCTGGTCCGCGTCCTCGAAGAGACCGGCCAGCTCGACGACACGCTCATCTTCGTCACGTCCGACAACGGCCCCGAGATGGAGACGTGGCCCGACGCGGCCTACACGCCGTTCCGCTGTGCCAAGGGCTCGACGTGGGAAGGGGGCGTCCGGGTGCCGATGGTCGTGGCCTGGCCCGGGATGATCGACGCCGCCGGCGCCACCGACGGGATCTTCGACTTCAACGACGTCCTCCCCACCGTGCTCGGCGTCGCCGGGCTGTCCGACCTCGTGCCCGACGACCGCTTCGTCGACGGCATCGACCAGTCGTCGTTCCTGCTCGCCCCCGACGGCCGCTCCAACCGCAAGTACCACTACTACTGGCTGGGTCAGTCGTTCTCCGCGCTGCGCTGCGGCGAGTACAAGTTCATGCTCAATGCGGTGGCCGACGATCCCATCAGCCAAGGCGACGTCCACGGCACCGGCGGCTTCAGCGGGGTGCTGCAGAAGTTCCCCTACGGGAAGCTCTTCAACCTCTACCTGGACCCCAAGGAGACGCACTCCTACATGATCCGCAAGCTCGCATACCAGGAGGCGCTGGTGGGCCAGGTCGGGCGACACGTCAAGACGTTCGCCAAGTATCCGCCCAAGCTGGTCGTGGGCATCAACGTCTGACGGGCGTGCGCGTGCGCATCCCCCCAGTTCTTGTGTGACTTCGTCGCCCAGGAGCCGCCGATCGAACACAAGAAGCGAGGCGGTCCCGGTTCTCGTGTGACTTCGTCGCCCAGGAGCCGCCGATCGAACACAAGAAGCGATCTCGAGCGTCGGCTCAGTCGAGCCCGGCGACCTCGTCGATCGGGTCCAAGACAGCGAGCGGGTCGGTCTCGGCGTCGAACCAGGTGATCCTCGGATCGCGACGGAACCAGGCGCGCTGGCGTCGGGCGAAGGCTCGTGTGCGGCCGATGGCCTGTTCGATCGCCGCGTCGAGCGCGGCCGGCCCCTCCCCCGAGCGCGAAGCGGGCCCGGGCGCCCCGGGCTCCCCGGGCTCCCCGGGCTCCCCGGACTCCCCCACCGTCGCGTCGAGGTGGGCCAGGAGCTCGCGGTAGCCGAGGGCCTGGGCCGCGGTGTGGCTGAGCGGCGGCCCGGTTCGGAGGCGGCGGACCTCATCGAGGAAGCCGTCGGCCAGCTGCCGGTGGTACCGGGCTTCGATGCGGGCCGCCACGACCTCCGACGGGAGGCGGATGCCCAACAGGCGGATCGGCGTGTCGGGATAGGTGTCGACGCCCGGTCCGTAGGAGGAGAAGGGCCGACCGCTGCCGACCGTGACCTCCAAGGCCCGCACCACGCGGCGCCGGTTCGTGGGCTCCATCCGCGCCGCGGCAACGGGATCGAGCGCGCGCAGCCGGGCGTGCATGGCCTCGGTGGAGGGGTCGGCGTCGAGCTCGGCGCGGACCTCGGGGAACCGGCCCGGGATCTCGAAGCCGTCGATCACCGCCTGGAGGTACAAGCCGGTGCCGCCGACGAGGATCGCCTGCTTGTCCCGCCCGGCGATGTCGGCGAGGGCGTCGGCCACGGCCTGCTGGAACGAATGGACGTCGTAGACCTCCCAGGGGTCGACGAGGTCCAGGCAGTGGTGACGCACCTCGGCCCGCTCGGCGGGTGTCGCCTTTGCGGTGCCGATGTCCATGCCCCGGTACACCTGCATCGAGTCGACCGACACCAACTCGACACCCGGGTGGCGCCGGGCCAACGCCATGGCGATGGCGGACTTGCCCGACGCGGTCGTGCCGACCAGCGCGACAGGCGGCCGGTGGCCTCCGGGCACGAACGTGGCGGGCATCGAGGTGTGTGGCGGCGGCGGAGCGGGCGACGGGCGCTCAGCCGGCGGCGACCGGGATGCGGGTGCGGTGGCGGGCGCCGGCGGTGACGGCGACGAGCTCGCCGCGCAGGAAATGGGGTGCGGCACCCGTGACGAGGACGTCGGCGTAGCTGCCGGCCCGCAGCGGATCGGGGCTGACGAAGTGGATCAGCTTGTTCTGCCCCGTGCGGCCGGTGGTGATCGACGGGTCCTTGCGCGACGGACCTTCGACCACGACCTCCTCGGTGCGGCCGATGCGGCCCTCGTGCTTGGCCAGGGCGGAGCGCTCGAGCACGACCTTGAGCCGGTCGAAGCGGTCGGCCACCGCGGCAGGATCGACGTACTCGTCGACCCGCTCGGCGGCCTCGGTGCCCGGCCGCGGCGAGTAGATGAACGTGTAGGCGGAGTCGTACTCGACGGCGGCCGCCAGCTCGAGGGTCTCGGCGAAGTCGTCCTCGGTCTCGCCGGGGAACCCGACGATCAGGTCGGTGGTGACGGCAAGATCGGGCATGGCGGCCCGGGCCGCGGCGAGCTTCTCGAGGTAGCGCTCGGCCGTGTAGCCGCGGTGCATCGCCGCGAGGATCCGGTCGCTCCCGGACTGGACCGGCAGGTGCAGGTGTTCGCACACCGCCGGTGTCTCGGCCATGGCCGCGATCGTCTCGGGCCGAAGGTCCTTGGGGTGCGGGCTCGTGTAGCGGACCCGCCGGATGCCGTCGACGGCACCCACCGCCCGCAGGAGCTCGGCGAACAGCGGACGCACCCGACCGGACCCGCCGGCCTGCCGGGCGGCAAGGGTGAGGTCCCGGCCATAGGAGTTCACGTTCTGCCCGAGCAACGTGACCTCGGTGACGCCGTCGGCGGCCAGGCCCTCGACCTCGTCGACCAGGCGATCGAACGGCCGGGAGATCTCCTGGCCGCGCACGGCCGGGACGATGCAGAACGCACACGAGTTGTCGCAGCCGATCTGGATCGTGACCCATGCGGCATGGCCGAGCTCGCGCCGGGCGGGCATCGCCGACGGGAACAGTTCGTGGTCGTCGGCCACCGTGGCCTCGAGGATCTCGGTGAGCGGCCCCTCAGCGCGCGACCGGTGCAGCAGCTCAGTGGCGCGGTGCACGTTGTGCGTACCGAAGACGAGATCGACGTAGGGCGCCCGCTCGCGGATGCCGTCCTGGTCCTTCTGCGCGAGACAGCCGGCGACGACGATCTCCATGCCCGGGCGGGCGTCCTTCACCGACTTCAGGTGCCCGAGGGTGCCATACAGCTTGTTGTCGGCGTTCTCACGGATGCAGCAGGTGTTGAGGACCACCACGTCCGCGTCGTCGAGCCCCGTCGCCGCCGTCATTCCGTCCGCCTCGAACAACCCCGCGATGCGCTCCGAGTCATGCTCGTTCATCTGGCAACCGAACGTGCGCACGAGATAGCGCTTCGGTGCGTCGTCGGGGGCGGGCGAATCCATCGTGAGCCACGGTAATGCCACCGCCGGCTCGGCCACGACGTCGTTCGGGCCGTTCCGTGGGGGGAAAGCCACCGCCAGGCACTCGCTGTCGCCGAAAGTGTCTCATGACGAGGTCGAGGCCGCTCGTCCCCTTGTGCTCCTGAATTCGTCTGCGTACAGTGAAAGTCGGCGTACACGGGATAGAGCGCAAGAAGGATAGCAGCGGCCACGTGCCGCTGTACTTTCTTGCAAGTTGAGGCCGCTGGTGGTCAGCCGCTGGCCCGCCTCCAGTCGGACGCGATCTTCGTCGCGTCAATATATCGACCGCCCTAAGGGGGTGATATATATGGCAGAGAAATCCCAGATGAATGCACGCAAGGCGATGGAATTCCTTCGCGCCAGCGAGCTGGTCAACCTTGATATTCCGGTTTCCCAGCTCGCCGAGTCAGTCGGAAAGCTCGAGGAGGTTGCTGGCTACGTCGTCGCGTGGGAGAAGTATGTGCTCGTGGTCGCGGATGTCGGCGACTTCCGGACCAATCCAGGCATGCAGGCTTGACCCTGCCCTTCCCGGGCTCGACGGCGTCGGGCCCGGACTTGGACCAAGGCTCTGGTGGGCCACCAATGGATGAAGCTCATCGTCGTGAATGTGAGCGACTCGCAGTCGATTGGCTCGCCGCGCACAGGGAATTCCTCGACCCAAAGGTCGCGGAGGCGGATTGCGCGCTCTTCGCACGAAAGGCGCTCGTCGAGGTGGCGCTCTTGGTCGGGCTTCGAGCTCGCCTCGACCCCTCTCCGCTGGACGACGGCTACGAGCTCCTCCTCGGAACGGTGCTGGACGTGAGTGGGCGTCCGTCCTATCGAGAACTCATCAGTCGCGATCGGCGCGCGCTCATGCTGTACGCAGGGACCTACGCGGCGCTGAGGCTTTGCGGCAAGGAAGACCACGAGTTTCGCCACTTGATCGAGCAAAGTGTCTCCACGAACTACGGGGCCCATTTCGAGCGCATACCGTACCGATACCTCGACATGTTGCACACGTTCGAGCTCGCTGGGATCCATTCCGGGGGTCCGAGCCTTCAGGAGCTCATGCCCCTGACGCTGCTGGCATCGAACCCGAACACACTGGAACTGTCGAGAGGGGACATGTACGCGCTCACTCACGCGGTCTTCTATGCGAGCGACTTTGGCCAGCGTCCGGTTCCATGGCCCGAAGGCACCGACGCGCCACGCGTCATCTCCATGCTTGAGGCCTGTCTCGCCCTCACGCTGGCCCAGGCTGACGCCGATCTCGTGGGAGAGATGGTCATGAGCCTGCAGTGCATCGGGGCTCCGCCAAGTTGCTTGCAGGAGGAGGCGGACGAATGGCTCGATTCATGGCAGGAAGTCAGCGGCCGACTGGAGGGTCCCCAAGGGATCCTCCCTCCCGACCTCGCCATGGCGAATCCCGAGTGGAGGGATTGGGCAACCGCTTACCACACGACGATCGTTGCGGTGCTCGCCATGCTCGTCGGGCGCTGCACCCCTCGCGGGGACCCGGAGTCACGTCCCGATGAGGCGCCATCCTGGGACAGCGAAGGTCCGATTCGGAGAGCAGCTGACTGGCTCGTCTCCCACGAAACACCCGACGATGACCGTCACGTTCGCTCGGTGGCCTGGTCCGCCGAGGCGTTGATCCGAACGGGAGCGTCACCGAGGGCGATGCTCGTGAACCTCCTCGATCGGCGCGATCTCGCGGAACTGCTCGAACGCCAGCCTGGAGAGGTGCGGGCCCATCTGGCATCGCTGGCCGCGCGCACCGATGTCGCGTCCGGACCATTGGCATCGCTCGTGGGGGCAATCACATCCGAACTTTCTGGAACCACGGATCCCTCGACGAACTGCCTCCGAGCGTGGCTGGCCGATGTCGATCCAACCTGGCAGCTGATCGAGTCCCCGGCCCCCGAGGAGGTGCAGTGGGATGCTTGCGACACGCGTGACGGGTCGCTACGGCTCGCGATCCAGATCATCGGAGGCGGACCGCATCCCAACCTCTCGCCGGAGGCGAGCGGTCGGGCCCTCCGTGTCATGTTGCGCGCCGCTCAGGAGGCCTGCGTCGACTACGACATCGGCTGGTTCGCCATCACGTTGCGAGCGCTGTGTCGGTTGCCTCGAACGCCGATGCGCCTCATCGTGGACGCAGCGACATGGCTTGGCTCGCAGCAACTTCTCGATGGCTCGATCGGCGCGCCGTTGTCGGATGACCGAAGCGAGCGAGTGTCGTATGGCACGGATTGGACGCTGCTGGCCCTACCTGCGCTGATCGAGGCCGCCGATCGCCTCGAGGGCAGGCGGCGCGTTCCCTCGGGACCATTCGGCCCGATCATCGACCCGAACGCGGTGCCGTGGCGGGCCCGCTCGGTTCAGGTGCCGGAGGCGTGGGGCAGGTGCATCTCGCCGTCGGACTCGTCGAGCACGAGCTTGCGGTCGTGGATGCGCAGGCGGATCGCGGTGCGGCGCTCGCCGTCGATCTCGACCTCGGCGAACGTCGGGACGCACACCAGGTCGATGCCCCCGGGAGCGACGTAGCCCCGGGCGATGGCGATGGCCTTGACCGCCTGGTTGAGGGCCCCTGCCCCGACGA
>JAOBWM010000177.1 GCA_025463365.1 Acidimicrobiales bacterium | reverse complement strand
GCATCGGGGTCGAAGTGGCGTTCGAGCCGGGTCTTGGCGGTGGACACCGCCGCCAGGGTCGTGGAGTAGACGATCTTGTCGGCCGCCTGCCAAGCGGTCGCGAAGTCGCCCATGAGGTCCGACTGGTCGGCCAGGGCGGCGTCGGTCTCCCACACGGCCATCGTGTCGTACATGCGCCGCCCGTAGAGGTGCGTGCCCACCGACCGGATGAGGTCGGTGGTGAACGCGAACACCTCGTCGTCCGGCGTGGCCCAGTCGAAGGCACCCCGTTCGTCCTCGGTACAGCCGTCGAGGGACACGTTCGACACGTAGATCAGCTTGGCCATCGCCCGCTCCCACCTCGCCGCCGAACCATCTCGACGACCTTCTGGGCCGACCGTAGCGGGCGAGCCCGAGGTCGATGGTGAGGTGGACCGGGACCGGCGGGTGCGGTGCCCCGACGTGTGCCGTTCGACGACACGGCAAAACGTTGCCTGATGCCGGGCTGCGATCCAGTCACCGATCAGTCAAGGGCCCGTACGACGTCTACCCCCTGGTAGGTGAGACCACGCGAGAAGGAGCGACCGATGACCGAGAGCGAACCGACCGTCGAGCTCAACGCCGGCTTCAGCGAACCCGGTGCGACGGCGCGGCCGTGGTCGGAGGTGGTCGAGGTGCTCGACCGGTCGGAGATGTTCTGGCTGTCGACGGTGCGGGCCGACGGTCGACCGCACGTCACCCCGCTGCCCGCCATCTGGCTCGATGGGAGCCTCCACATCTGCACGGGCGACCAGGAACAGAAGGCGAAGAACCTCGCCCGAGATCCCGTCTGCATCCTCACGACCGGGACGAACCAGTTGCACTCTGGGCTCGACGTGGTGGTCGAGGGCATCGCCCTTCGAGTGCTCGACCAGACCAAGCTCCAGCAGCTCGCCGACCTGTGGAAGGCCCAGATCGACTGGGACTTCACCGTCGTCGAGGGCGGCTTCAGCGACGCCGAGAGCCGCAACGGGGTCGTCTATGCCATCACCCCCGCCAAGGTCCTCAGCTTCGGCAAGGACCCCTACACCCAGACGCGCTACCGCTTCGACCGCTGAGGGTCTCCTCCTGCTTCGTCTGCTCCTTGCCCCGCCCTCTGCCTCACGAACGTGCTGTCCACCCGCCGTTCCCCCACACAATGGTCACTCAATGGGGGGTTCGGCGGTCTTTCGGGGCAAACTGGGGTGTGGATCTGAACGACCTTGTAGCCCGCTTCCCCCGTGTCTGGCACTCGACCTTCCCCAAGGGATGGGACGGAATCCAGAAGTCAGGGCTCCGATCCACCACGGATCTGCTGGCCAGCGCTGGTCGCGAGGGCGAGGTCAAGGCCGTCCGGACCGAGCCCGTGTCGGTGTCGACCCCCGACGGTGAGGCCACCCTCCGGAACCAGGTTCCGAACCGCAAGGAGCCCGGGCCCCCGGTCGACGGGATGACCGTCGAGGACTGGTGGGGCCTGCTCAACGGTCGCTCGTACCTCTTCACCGTGCGCGAGGACGTCGACGCCTTCGTCGATGCCTGCCTCGAGAACGGCGTGGCCCAGGAGGTCATCACCTTCGACACCCGTCGCCTGCTGACCGACCTCGAGGACAGCATCGACGTGGCCACCACGGCCGCCCCGCTCTACCCTCGGACCACCGGCCCCTCGCGTGGCGCGAAGGCGTTCACGCCCCTCGGCGACTTCACCGGCCTCTCCACCAAGATCAAAGAGGTCTCGGTCCGCACAACGATCCCGGTGTCGGACAACGCCGTCGTCGCCGTCGTGACCCGCGAGCCCGGCGCTGCCCCGCTCCGCCTCTTCCCGCCCCGCAAGAGCTGAGCGCTCCGTCGGCACGCCCGACGGCCACGCAGCCACGTTCGATAAGACGCCCCACCGATCAGGTGGGGCGTCTTCGCGTCGATGAGCTCATCTCCTGTGCCGCGAGCTTGAACTGCTCCTGGTCCAGCGCCCCATCCGACCATTCCCCCGACACGAGGAGGGTGGCGGCGAGGGCACCGATGGCGTCGGCCGACTTGGCGGCGTAGCCGTTGCCGCCGGCCGCCACGACCAGGCCGGGGGCCAGGTGGTCGACCGTCGGCAAGCCCGACGGGGTGTCGGTGATCATGCAGGGCTTGGTCTCCCAGGACTCGGCCACGATCCCGGGCACGAGGTCTTCCATCAGACCGCGCAGCTCGTCGAGCCAGCCCTCGTGGTCGTCGCCGCACATCCATTCTCGGCGCTGCTCCCCCGTCGCCAGGGGTTCCCACTCGCGCTTCGTCGCTCCGAGCTTCAGGCGAACGCTGCCGTCGGGATAGGTGGTCGGCGGGACCTGGTAGAGGTCGGCGAAGGAGCTCGCGGAGAGGTGGGCCAGCACCGACGGCAGATGGACCAGCCGCTCCTGCTCTGCCGGATCGAGCGTCGCCAGGACAACGACCTCGGGCCGCACCCGACCGACGAACTGTTGGGCCGCTCCCACCTCGTCGGTGTGGGCGCCCGTGGCCAGGAGCACCCGGGGCGCCGTCGCAACGGTGCCGTCAGCAGCGGTCACGGTCCACCCGGCTCCTCCGCCGCCCAGCGGTTCGATCGAGACGACCTCGCTGCGAACCACCGTCGCACCGTGGCGCTCGGCCGCGGCGAGCTGGGCTCGCAGCATCCGACGGGGGTCGATGAAGCCGGCGGGCCCGGGCTCGGACACCACCGTCGAGCCGGCGGGCAGGGCCAACAACCTGTCGCCCACGAGCACCCGGCCGTCAGACGTCGTCGGCAGGCCGGACGCGGCGGAGCCGAGGATGCGGTGGTCGGCGCCGACCCGGTGGCCGATGGCGTCGAGCGCAGCGACGTGCGCAGCATCGTGCGACGCGAACACCGCCCCGGCGGGGACGTGGAACCCCACGCCCCCATCGCTCGCGATGGACGGGTACTCGGCAATGGAACGGCACGCGAGCTCGGCCCACTCGAACCGCTTGTCGAGCTTCCGAGTGATCCGCCCCGAGTCGTAGTGACTGGCGAACACGCCGTCGTGCGTGGCGAACGACTCGGGTTCGGCCGGCCCGATGCCCACCACGTCGATTCCGTCGACCGCCAGGTGCCGCAGCGCCCCAGACCCGATCAACCCGAGCCCGACCACCACCACCTCGGCCGACCGGCTCTCGTCCTGCACGAGGGCGAAGCTACCGGCCGACCGTCACCGCTGGAGCTGGCTACGCGGAGGCGACGCTGAGGTAGGTCGGGTCCTGGAGGTAGGTGACGGCGACCCATTCGGGCTCGTGGATGTAGCGCTCGGCGGCCGCCGCCTGCTCCCAGACGACCTTCGGGGGCATGCCGTGGTACATGCCGACACCGATCACGGTGGCATCCACCTCGGGGGCGAGGAAGCGCTTGCCCTCGCTCGACTCGGAGAAGGCCACCATCAGGTCACCGCGGCTCATGCCGTCGGCCAGCTTCTTGACCCAGTGGGCGAGGCCGGCGGGGTCGGGCTTGCGCTGCAGGACATTGCCGTACACGAGCCCGACGAAGTCCGTGCCGTCGAGCGTCCCGTAGGCCGTCTTGAACTCCGACGAGCCGGCGAACGACGCCGCCACCTTCGACAGCTTGGTGCCGGTCGCGTGGCGCTTCACCCAGAAGTTGAGGCCGTTGAAATCCGGCTCACGGTGGAAGAACGCCTGGTAGAGGCGGGCAACGGGCGCCAGATCCTGCGCATAGGCCGGGACCTTGGCGAGGGTGACGATCATGTGGCTCGGCGTGAGCTTCCCGAACTTCAGCTCGGTCACGGTCGTGTATTCGTTGGGGTACGGCGAATCGCCGAAGTCCAGTTCCTGGCGATCCAGGAACTCCTGGAACGTGTTGAACGGGCCGAGGATCTCGGTGCGCTCGACGAACACGTCGGAGGCGCTGTTGCTGTCGTTCTGCACGACGTTGTTGCTCGCCGAGACGAAGGCCACGTCGCCGGTGGCCGATGAGAACGATGGCTCCGAGGTCCCCTGGTTCGGAGCCTGTCCGGGCGCAGCACCCACGAGGCCGAACTGCTTGGTGGTGCCGCCCGCGAGATCCCGTTCGAAGATGTCCGGCTTGCCGTTCTTCACCGCGGAGGTGTCGAGGTTCTCGGCCTTGGACTCGAAGACGACTCGCCCGCCGTCGGTGCTGATGTCGGGGTGGCTCGAGTCACCGAGCGCCTGCGCGAGGTTGTTGGCCAGGTTCACCCGTTGCGTGACCCCGAGCATCACGTCGCGGCGGAAGATGTCGGCGTCGGTGTTGGTGTCGTTGACGACCGCGTTCGGCGCGTCGGATGTGAAGGCGACGTAGCGACCGTCGTTGCTGACCGACGACTCCCGGCTCCCGAGCTGCAGTTGCGCGCTGGCGGCGCCGAGGCTCACCCGGACCGTGGTGCCGGTCTGGCGGTCGCGCCGGAAGACGTCAGCCACGAAGTTGGTGTCCCCGGTCACCAGGTTGTCGCCCGACGACGTGAACGTCACGTAGCGCCCATCGTTGCTGACGCTCGGCTCCTTCGACCCGCCGTTGCCGCTGACCTCGGCCGAGGACACGTCGACCTGCTCGCTGGTGCCGTCGGCGGGCGACCGCAGGTAGATGCGGTTCGCGGCCGAGGTGAAGGCGATGAGCCCACCGTCGGCCATGGTGCTCTCACCCGGCTTGGCGGCGGTGGGCGTGAACGACGCGGGGAGGTAGTTGAGGCGAGTCGTGCTGTCGAGGTCGAGGTTGCGGAGGTACAGGTCGTCCGCGGTGGCCGCGCCCTCACCCATGTTCGTGGCCGTGGTCTCGAAGACGATCTGGGTCCCGGTGGTGTTGATGCCGACCACGGTCGACGGCTTGTTGGCCGCGGTGTGGGCCTGGTTCACCGACACGAGGGTGACGGCGCCGCTCAGCAGGCTCTTGATGTAGGTGCCGCCGCCGGGTCGACTGAAGGCGAGCCACAGCCCGTTGGCCGACAGCTTCGGGGTCGCGGTCCCGGTCGCGTACTGGACGCCGTTGGAGTCGACGGCCCGCGTCGTCATCTCGATCGTCTTGATCGAGACGGCTGAGGCCTGCGTGGCCGGCAGGACGGCGGCGACGGTCAGGGCCGCGGCAGCGATCGCAGTGCGCAGCAAGGGGGAGGGCATGTCGTGGTTCCGATCCGCCGGCCAAGGACCGGAAGCGAGGGCGCCCGCCGGATGGGGCGGACGAGAGCGGAACCGGCGCAGACGACGACCGGGGGAGATCGTCGGCTGCGCCGGTCCTGGGATGGGGGGACGTGCGGGGGAAGTGTGGGGGAACGGGTGAACCCGAGCGAACCGAGTGGGTTCAGGCGGGGCCGGCGGGGGAACCGGGGGCGGCCCAGTCGACGGCGAAGGCCGTGGGGTCGGCGGCGCTGAGGTGCGCGGGGAGGGTGGACCCGGGCTGGGCCCGCCAGAGGTGCATGGCAGGCACGGCCAGGCTCGTCTCGACCGGGATCGGCGGACGACCCGGCGCGAGGAGCAGCACCGACACCTGCACGACGGCCGAGCCGTTCACCGAGCCCTTGGTGGGCGCGACCGACACGAATTGGACCTGACCGAGGATCGCGTCTCCGGGAACCGCGGTGAGCGCCGTGGTCGACTGGACCATCGTGGCGTTCAACGCGGCCATCTTCGCCTTGGCGTCGCGCATCTGGGCACCGGGGTCGCTGTTCTTGCTCAGCTCCTTGCCCTGGTGCTTGAGCGTGTTGAGGTCCTTGAAGAAACCCATGTCAGCGGCCCATGTAGAGCGCGTTGAAGCGCTGGCCGACCGCCGGGTCGGACTGCATGCGGGCGTTCCAGCCGTTGACGGCGGCCTCCCAGTCGGCCGCGGCCACGCCCTTGCGCGCCGCCAGCTCGGGTCCCTTGGTCTGGTCGTAGCCGACCTCGGCGAACGACTTGGAGATCTCGGCGAACAGCTCGATGGTCACGCCGTTGATCGGGGCGAAGACCCCGCTCTCGGCACCGGCGGTCGCGGCGGCCGGCATCCCAGCGGGAGCCACCGGTGCCACGGGTGCGGCCATGGCCGCCATCGCCTGGGCCGACATGGCCTCCTGGGCCGCGGCCTGGGCCTTCGCGTTCTCGGCCAGCTGCGTGCTCTGCGCGATCAGGTCCGGCGCCTCGTGGACCATGTTCTTCATGTCCTTCATCGACTTGAACAACCCCATCGGGGAACCTCCTCAGGCTGACGGGGACCGTTCCCCGTGCTCGTCTCCGAGTGTGCGGCTACTCGCCCGAGGGGTATTGAGCAGCCGTTGCTCAGTTTCCGGACGTGACACCAGGACCGCCTTGCTCAGTTGCGAGATGCCCTGGTCCTGGCCCTCCGACCACGCGTCCAGGATGGCCGGCTCCGGCCGAACGCCGGCCGAACGCCAGCCAGGCGGGGTGAGGACCCCGGCAAGATTTCGCCCGCTCTTACCATCGCTTTCCCGCGCCTTGACACAGCCATCGAGAGAATGACCCGCAATGCGCACCGAGATCCACGCCTCGTGACCGAGACGGACCTGCCCCAGAGGCGGCCGATGGCCGCGGTCGGCGCGCGCCCCGGGCTGGCGGGCCGGCCGGCGCGTTCACCGCTCGGCG
>JAOBWM010000172.1 GCA_025463365.1 Acidimicrobiales bacterium | reverse complement strand
TTCCCTCGTGCTCGACGAGGTCGTGGCGCGCCGGCACGTCGGGGCTGTGGCCGATGGCGCGGCTCGCGGCGACGCCGCTGATCCCTGGCTCCGAGCGAACGGCGGCCACGAACGTGGACACCGGCGCTTCGACGGTGAGCGTGCCGATGCCGGCGTTGGCCTCGACCACCGTTCCGCCGGCGACGGCCACGGCGCGGCGAGCCGCCGCCTCCGAAGACGCGTCGCGGACGAGCACGACGTAGGTGTCCGTGGTCGACGCCGTCGACACCGCGGTCGACCTGGACGACCGGTCCATCTGGACGGGACGACCGAGGGCCGGCGCGCCGACGAAGGCCAGACCGGCGGCGACGAGGACGACGGCCGCCAGGCCTGCTGGGAGCGGGGAACGCTTCATGTTCGGGAGCTTCTCCTGGTGAGGAACTCCCCCCGACGCCGGCCGACGCTAGGACACGGCGGCCGAGCGTGCTCCGGCTCAGCCGTTCGGGCGACCGGTCGGACGACCGGCCGGACGACCGATCAGCGAGCGGCGGCCGGGCGGGGCTTGCCGCTGCGGCGCTTCTTGCTGCGCGGGACGTCCTCGCCGGCGGCGACGAGGACGTCGCGCTTGGCCTTGCGGCGCGACGCACCGCTCGGGCGGACCTTGTCGCTGCCGGCCGTGCCGGCGGGGAGCACTCGCGCATCGTCGCGGCTGCTCGCCGGGCGACCGCTGCGCGCCGGACGCTCGCTGCGTCCGCCGCGACCTTCACGACCACCCTCGGCCCGCTCGTTGGCTTCGGCCTTCGCCCGTCGCTCCGATTCGGTGAACTGGCCCTTGCGGCGCTCGGCCCGGTTGGTCGATGACGGCGACTCGTTGCGGGCCTGCGCACGCGCCGCCCGATCGTCGCGGTCGACCCGATCGGCACGCTCGGCGCGGTCGGGGCGCTCGGCGCGCGGGCGGCTGGGCCGATCGTCGCTGCGCCACTCCGAGCGCTTCGCCTCGGGCTTCGGCCGGTTCGACCGTGCCGGGCGGTCGTCACGCGCCGGACGGTCGTCGCGGGCTGGGCGCTCGGCGCGAGCTGGTCGCTCCGCACGTCCAGCGGGCCGCTCGGCGCGCTCGGGGCGGACCCGGTCACGGGCCTTCGGCTTGCGGAAGGCCTGCTGCGCACCTTCGGGGAGGCTGTCCACGTCCGGTACGTCGATCTCCACGTCGCCAACGCCGGCGGCCTTCTTGAGCTTCACCGCGTCCTTGCGCTGGGCCTTGTCGAGCAGCGCGACGACCGTGCCGTCGCCCCCGGCGCGACCAGTGCGGCCCGAGCGGTGGATGTAGTCCTTGTGATCGGCCGGGATGTCGTAGTGGACGACGCACGTGACGCCCTCGACGTGGATGCCGCGGGCGGCGACGTCGGTGGCGACGAGGGCGGCGACCTCACCGTTGTGGAAGGCCCGCAGTGCCCGCTCGCGCTGGGCCTGGCTGCGGTTGCCGTGGATGGCGGCGGCCTTGACGCCGGCGGTGCCGAGCTGGCGGGCCACGCGGTCCGAACCGTGCTTGGTGCGGCAGAAGACGATGGTCGGGCCCGTGCGGTCGACGATCTGGGCGAGGAGGGCGACGCGGTCGTGGCGCTCGCTGACCCAGAAGTGGTGCTTGATGTCGCCGGCTTGCTCGTCGGGCATCTCGTGCACGACCGGATCATGTTGGTAGTGCTTCACCAGCTGGTCGACGGCGCCGTCGAGGGTGGCGGAGAACAGCACCGTCTGGCGCTGCTCGGCGGTCTCGTCGAGGATCCGGCGGACGTCGGGAAGGAAGCCCATGTCGGCCATCCGGTCGGCCTCGTCGATGACGGCGAACGAGACGTCGCGCAGGTCGCAGGCGCGGCGTTCCATCAGGTCGAGCAGGCGGCCCGGGCAGGCGACCACGATGTCGACGCCGGCGCGCAGCTGCTTGATCTGGGGCTCGATGCCGGCGCCGCCGTAGACGGCGAGGACGCGGAGGTCGCCGCTCATGGCGCGCAGCTCGTCGGCCACCTGGAGGGCGAGCTCGCGGGTGGGGGCGAGCACGAGGCCCTTGGGGCGCTTCGGGTTGGCGCGCTTGACGCGAGCCACCATCGGGATGCCGAAGGCGATCGTCTTGCCGGACCCGGTGGGAGCCTTGCCGGTGAGGTCGCGGCCGGCGAGGCCGTCAGGGATGGTGGCCGCCTGGATCGGGAACGGCTCGGTGATGCCGCGTTTGGCGAGCGAGCGCGCGATGGCTTCGGGGACGCCGAGGGAGGCGAAGGTCTTGCTCATTGGGGTTGCGATCTCCTGGTGCCCGCAGGCACCGATTCGTGGGTTCAGGGGCGGGCCCGGTGTCTTGCACCGGTGACAGCCATCTCCCGCACCTGCCGGACGGACCGGCGGCCCACGTTGGGCCCGGGGTCCGCCTCGCGGCGTCCCCCACAAATCGAGATCGCTGTCCGATCGCACGGGCAAGGCCCGCACTGACCGACCCAGTGAGGATAGGCGAACGAACGCCCGTTCCCCAAACCGTCAGGGGGCGTCGGGGTGGTCCGCGAACCATTCGTCGAGCGCCTGGTTCCACCGATCGACCTGATCGGCGGTCAAGGAGTGGGCGTTCTCCTGGGTGTAGACGAACCCGCAGCGACGAACGGCGGCCACGTAGGCCGGGTGCACGCCGGCTCGCTCCATCGCGTCGGTGAGGGTGCGAGAGACGTCGGCCGGGCCCGTCTTCGGTTCATCCTCGAACATGGGTTCCAGCGTACGGGTGGCGCGCGAGCGGATCGTGGACCCTTTTCCAGCGATCCGCGGACCTTGCTGCCCTGTCCGATTCCCGCTGGTCTCATCGCGCCGATTGGTCCACCATGGGCCCGTGATCGAACCCGCGGTGATCGAGGACGAGGAGCGCTGCTACCGCGCCGTGAGCAGCAGGGACGCCCGGTTCGACGGCTGGTTCTTCGTCGGGGTCACCTCCACGGGGATCTTCTGCCGCCCGAGCTGCCCGGCCACGACGCCTCGCCGCGCCAACGTCCGCTTCTACCGGACCGCCGCGGCCGCGCAGCACGAGGGGTTCCGGGCCTGCCGCCGCTGCCGGCCCGACACCGCCCCCGGCTCGCCGGAGTGGAACGTGCGCGCCGACCTGGCCGGCCGGGCCATGGCCCTCGTGAACGACGGGCTCGTCGACCGGGAGGGCGTCGGCGGGCTCGCTCGCCGGTTGGCCGTGAGCGAGCGCCACCTGCACCGCCTGCTGGTGACCGAGCTCGGTGCCGGGCCCATCGCCCTCGCCCGCGCCCGCCGGGCCCAGACCGCCAGGATCCTCATCGAGACCACCGCGCTCCCCTTCACCGAGATCGCCTTCGCGTCTGGCTTCGCCAGCATCCGCCAGTTCAACGACACGGTGCGCGAGGTCTTCGGCGCCAACCCGACCGTGCTGCGGGCCGACCGCTCGACCGCGATCCGGCGCGGCCGCTCGGGAGCGCGGGCCGCCGTTGCGGGCGTCGGCGTCGGCGTCGGCGAGACCGGAACCGCCGGGCCGGTGCCCATCTCGCTGCGCCTCGCGACCCGACCGCCGTTCGCCGGCGACCAGGTGATCGCGTTCCTCGGGCTGCGGGCGATCCCGGGCGTGGAGGGGATCGACGCCGACGGCACCTACCGGCGCGTGCTCGACCTCCCCAACGGGCCGGCCACCGTCGCCCTCTCCCCCGCCGAGGACCACGTCTCGGCCCAGCTGTTGCTCTCGGACCTCCGGGATCTGGGGCCTGCGGTCGAGCGGTGCCGCCGCCTCCTCGACCTCGATGCGGACCCGGACTCGATCGACGAACTGCTCGGAGCCGACGCCCTGCTCGGCCCGCTCGTGGCATCGATGCCGGGGCGACGGTCACCTGGCGTCGTGTCCGGGGCCGAGCTCCTCGTGCGGGCGATCGTCGGCCAGCAGGTCTCCGTGGTCGGGGCCCGGACGATCGCCGGCCGCATCGCCGCCGAGCTCGGCGCCCCGCTCCCCGACGGGCTCGTCACCTCAGCGCTGACCCACGCGTTCCCGTCGGCCGATCGGCTCGCCGCGATCGATCCCGAGTCGCTGCCGATGCCCCGATCCCGCGGCCAGGCGCTCACCACCGCGCTGGGGCTCGTCGCCGAGGGAACGATCTCCCTCGATCCCGGCGCCGACCGGAACGAGGTCGAGGCCACGCTGCTCGCCATCAGAGGGATCGGACCGTGGACGGCGCAGTACGTCGCCATGCGCGCCCTCGGCGACCCCGACGTGTTCCTCTCCACCGACCTCGGCGTGCTCCACGGCCTCGCCGGACTCGGTGGCCCCGCGGGCCCCAAAGCGGCCGCCGAGCTGGCCTCCGCCTGGCGCCCCTGGCGCAGCTACGCCCTCCACCACCTCTGGGCCTCGCTCAGCTGAGCTGCACGCGACGGTGACGCTGCCCACCTCGAGCCGGCGATCAGGCGGTCTTCCACATGTTGGCGGTGAGGTTGAACGACGGCACATCGTCGAACGAGACCATCTGTTCGTACACACGGACGTAGCCGGTGTGGGCGATGCGCCACTCGCCGTCCGAACCGCGGCGGTAGCGGTCGTCGTAGAGGGAGGCCCCGTCGAGCAGGAGGCGGTAGTCGGTCATGATCACGCGGTCCATCAACGACCAGCGGCCGGTGGCCGCATCGCCGTCGACGGTGAACTCGGGGTGGTGCACCTGGTGGACCGTGATCATGTTCGTACCGAGGTTGGTTCGCATGTAGTCGACGATCTGGTCGGGCCCGGTGAAGCTGATCCGATCGCCGTAGACCGCGGTGGCGTCGTCGGTGAAGCACGACGCGAACACGTCCCAATCCTTCGTGTCGAGGGCGCGCACGTAGCGGTACTTGAGCTCCTCGAGCTGGCGGAAGGTCACAAGGTCGTCGGCATCCATGGCGGGATTCTGACATGTCGTCAGAAACCGTGCGCGAGGTCCGGTCGGTAGCCTCGGCGCCGTGAGCACCACCTCCCCTCCCACCGTCTCGGAGATCTTCGACCCGACCGCCTGGGAGCCCGTCGCCGGCTTCGAGGGCCTCACCGACATCACCTACCACCGCGCCGTCGGGCTGGGCGCCGTGCGCGTGGCCTTCGACCGCCCGGAGATCCGCAACGCGTTCCGTCCCTCCACCGTCGACGAGCTGTACAGGGTCCTCGACCACGCCCGGCAGTCGAGCGACGTCGGGTGCGTGCTCCTCACCGGCAACGGGCCTTCGCCCAAGGACGGCGGCTGGGCGTTCTGCTCGGGCGGCGACCAGCGCATCCGGGGCAAGGACGGCTACCGCTACGCCGAGGGCGACACCGCCGAGAGCATCGACCCGGCCCGCTCCGGTCGGCTGCACATCCTCGAGGTCCAGCGGCTGATCCGCACGATGCCCAAGATCGTGGTGTGCCTCGTACCAGGCTGGGCTGCCGGCGGCGGGCACAGCCTCCACGTGGTCGCCGACCTCACCATCGCCAGCCGCGAGCACGCCCGCTTCCGCCAGACCGATGCGGACGTGGCCAGCTTCGACGGCGGCTTCGGGTCGGCCTACCTCGCCCGCCAGGTGGGCCAGAAGTTCGCCCGTGAGATCTTCTTCCTGGGCGACACCTACACCGCCGAGGACGCGCACCGCATGGGCATGGTGAACGCGGTCGTCGACCACGACCAGCTCGAGGTCGTCGGGCTGGAGTGGGCCCGCAAGATCATGGGCAAGAGCCCCACGGCGCAGCGGATGCTGAAGTTCTCGTTCAACCTGATCGACGACGGCCTCGTCGGCCAGCAGGTGTTCGCGGGCGAGGCCACCCGCCTCGCCTACGGGACCGACGAAGCCGCCGAGGGCAGGGACTCGTTCCTCGAGAAGCGCCCGGCAGACTGGTCGCCGTTCCCCTGGCCGTACTGACCGACGCCGACCGCGAGCAACGGGTCCGGCTCGGCCCGGCCGTAGAGGAAGCCCTGGGCGGCATCACATCCCATCGCCACCAGCTCGGCCGCCTGGCGGTCGCTCTCGACGCCTTCGGCCACGACCTCCAGTCCGAGGGCTCGCGCCAGGGTGACCGTCGAGGCGATGATCGCGGTCGAAGCCGGCACCTCGCCCACCTCGGTCACGAAGCTGCGGTCCAGCTTGAGCCCGCTGACGGGCAGCAACCGGATGTAGCTGAACGAGGAGAAGCCGGTTCCGAAGTCGTCGAGCCAGATGGGACAACCCAGGGCGTGCAGCCGAGTCACCTCGGCTCGTCCCCGTCCCTCGGGCAGCAGGTCCGTGCTCTCGGTGACCTCGATGTGCAGAGCCGCGGCAGGAAGCCCCGCCGCAGCCAGCGCCGGCCCGACGACCCCGGTGAGGTCGTCGGCGATCAGCTGGGCGCCGGCGACGTTGACGGCCACCCAGGTCTCGAGCCCGCTGGCCCACCGGATGCCCGTCCGCCGGACGGCCTCCTCGATCACCCAGCGGCCGAGCGGCAACATCACGTCGCTGTCCTCGGCGAACCCAAGGAACGACCCCGGCATCAAGACGCCATCGGTGGGGTGGTCGATGCGGAGGAGCGCTTCGTGGCCGACCACCCGCCCGGAGGCCAGGTCGACGATGGGCTGGTAGTAGAGGCGCAGCCATCCCCACCGCAGGGCATCGCCGACCAGTGCATCGGTGTGCTGGCGCCGGAGCCGAGCAGCCAGGCCGTCGGTGAGCTTGTGGCGTTCGACCAGCTCGCTCCGGCGGCGCTCGCCGGTGACGTCTTGGATCTGGATCAGCCAGCCTTCGGGGGCGGCGGGGTCGGGATCGGGATCGAGGGCTGACACGGTGACGCGGCCCCAGCGGACCGGGCCGTCGGCCCGGGGGAAGCGGAGGTCGAGCGGATGGCCCACCTGCGCCGCGGCGCTCAAGACGTTGCCGGGGACGTGGAGCAGTCGATCGGCGTCGTCGACCCACGTCCGCCAGTCCGTGCCCTCGAGGGCGGTGGCCTCGCAGCCGAGGAAGGCCGCCATGGCCCGGTTCACGACCACGACGTGGTGGTCGAGGCCGGCGACCGCGATCGGCGACGGTGAGCTGGCCACCGCGGCACGGAACCGCTGTTCGCTGCGCCAGAGCTGGTTGCGGGCCTCGACCTCCTCGGTGATGTCGCGGATCGAGCTCTGCATCTCGACGAACTCACCCGAGGCCCGGTCGATGATGGGCCGAGTCGACGTCTCGGTCCAGATCCACCTCCCACCCGCACCCTTCGATCGGCAGATGAACCGCGACGGCTCGGCGCTCCGCAACGACAGCGGCTCGCCCATGGCGGCGAGGGCGCGGGCTTGGTCGTCGGGATGGATCAGGTCGATCGCCGGCGTGTCGATCAGGTCCCGGGCATCGAGCCCGAGCACGTCGGTGACCGACGGCGAGACGTAGGTGATGAGGCCATCCATGGTCGCCCGCAGCACCATGTCGGTCCCGTTGGCCGCGAGCAGCCGGTACCGCCGCTCGGATTCGAGGAGCGCCTCCTCCGTGAGGTCGAGCTGTTCCTGGAGATCTCGACCGGGCACCCGCGTCCGTGACATGTCACCAAAGTGCCCAAATCACCCGGTTTGCAAACGCCGAACGTGAGATTCCCACCGCGTTCCGTGGCGATCTCCCCGCGGGAGGGGTCCCGCTCAGGCGGTGTTTGGGATCTGGTCCAGGGTGGCGTAGCCGGCGAGGAACGCGGCAACGTCGTCGTGGAGGCCGGCCAGCGGCACCTTCGAGCCGCAATCGCCGCGTCCGAGCGCCGCGAGCACGTCGCCGCCAAGCTGCGCCGGCACCTCGGCGAGCCCCCGCACCCGGCCGGTCGAACAGGTGGGCACGTTGAGGTTCTCGATGGTGACCGGGCCCGTGCCGGCCGACAGCGCGGCTCGGTGCTCGTCGAGCCAGTCGAGCACGAACGGCACCGAGGCGGCGTAATCCGAGGGCGCGCCGTTTCCGGCACTGGTGGCGAGGGCGGGGATCTTCCGGGCTGCCGCGGCTCGCGCTGCCCCCACCGTGCCCGACAGGTTCACGGCCGGACCGAGGTTCTGGCCTTCGTTGATGCCGCTGATCACCACGTCCGGCCGGATCCCGAGCTCGTCGACGGCCACGCGGATCGCGTCGGCCGGATGGCCGTCGACCGCCTTTGCGGCATACCCGCTCTTCAGCTTCACGTCGGTGACGGCGAGCTTGCCCGCCGTGGTCTTGCCGCCCTGGCCGCTCTGCTGGGTGAGCGGGGCCACGACGGTGACCGTCACGCCGTCGACCTTGCGGAGTGCTTCGACGAGGGTGTCGATCCCATCGGCCTGGTACCCGTCGTCGTTGCTCACGAGGATCGAGATCGGCACGGGGCCGGTCTTGGCGATGACCGTCGTGGTCGACCCCGTCTTCCCTCCGTCCGACCGGGCGGCCCCGTCGCTCCCCGACGAGCTGCACCCCGCCAGGGCAGCGACGGTGATCGCGACGAACGTGATGAGGCAAGCGAGGCGGCGCACGAGTGCTCCCGAGGGTGGGGTGAACGAGGGTCCCGACAAGCGTGGCCGCCGCGGCGCCCTAAGTAAAGCTTCTGCCCATAACCCTTACTAAGATGATTGGTCGTGAACCAAGCGCGACATCTACGAGGAACTGCCGCCGACGGCCACTCCACGTCTTCGGGGGACCCCGAGGCCGGTGCGAGCCCCCGTGATTCTGAGGACCCCGGGTGGTCGGCCGTCTCGTACGAGGAGCGGCCCTGGAGGCCGAGCGATCCGTCGCTCGTGCCCAGGAGGTACCTCCGGGAGCACGCCGGGCCCTACCTGGCTGCGATCCCGAAGCCCCTCGCGGCGGTCGAAGACCTCGGCATCAGCGATGACATCGCAGCCTTGGCCGAGGAGGCTTCGGTCGAGATCGCACGGTTCGACGCCGAGCTCGGGTCCGAGCTTGCCCCCTTCTCCGCGCTGCTGCTGCGCTCAGAGTCCGCCGCGTCCTCCCGCATCGAGCAACTGACCGCTTCGGCCAAAGCCATCGCGCTCGCTGAGCTGGGAGACCCGTCCAAGCACAACGCCAACCTGATCGTCGCCAACACCAGGTCGATGGAGGCCGCCATCAGGCTCGCCGACCACTTGGACGAGCAGGCGATCATCGACATGCAAGAGGCCCTGCTCGGCCAACGCCATCCGGAGTGGACCGGGCACTGGCGCAACGAGCAGGTCTGGATCAAGGGCAACAACTACGGGCCGCATGGGGCGGACTTCGTTCCACCCCATCACGAGCGCGTCCCGGCAGCCATGGCCGATCTCGTGAAGTTCCTGCGACGAGACGATCTGCCCGCGCTCGCCCAGACGGCGGTCGCCCACGCCCAGTTCGAGACCATCCACCCGTTCCCCGATGGGAACGGTCGCACCGGCCGGTCGCTCGTGCACGCCGTGTTGCGTTCGAAGCGGCTCACGCGCAACGTCACGGTCCCCGTTTCGGCGGGCCTGCTCACTGACACCGACGCCTACTTCGAGGCATTGACCGCCTACCGCGCGGGTCGCCCCGCCGAGATCGTGGAGCAGATGGCCAACGCCTCGTTCCTGGCTGTCGCGAACGGGCGCCGACTCGTGAGCGATCTCGAAGCCATCAGGGCGAGTTGGGACGAGCGGGTCCGATCACGGCGAGGCGCGACAGCGTGGCGGGTGGCGGACCGGCTCGTGCGCCAGCCCGTCGTCGACAGTCCTACCCTGCAGCGCGAGCTCGGGGTGAGCGCTCCGAGCGCGAACGGCGCGATCGAGGTTCTCGTCGAGGCCGGCGTGCTGGCCAAGGTGAGCGGCAACCACCGCAACCGCAAGTGGGCCGCCACCGAAGTCCTCGACGCGCTCGACCACTTCGCTCAGCGCGCTGGCCGACGCGTCAAGGGCACCTGATGGCAGCAGCTCAGGCGACCGGTGGTCGGGGACCGCGAAGGAGGCGGCCCGGGAGCTCGCCGGTTGCCTTGCCGTCGCGGAACGTCACTGCACCCGACTTCACCGTGGCGACGTAGCCGGTCGCGTCCTGCAGGAGGCGACGGCCGCCGGCCGGAAGGTCGGCGTGCACGCGGGGCACGCCGAGGCGGAGCCGGTCGAGGTCGATCACGTTGGCGTCGCCCACCGCACCGGGGACGAGCACGCCGCGGTCGCCCAGCCCGTAGAGGCGGGCGGTGTCGCGGGTCTGGCGCTGCACGACGAGCTCGAGCGGGAGCCGTTCGCCGCGGGTGCGATCGCGCACCCAGTGCGTGAGCATCCACGTGGGCATCGAGGCATCGCAGATCGTGCCGACGTGGGCGCCGCCATCGGCCAGGCCGAGGACGGCGGCGGGATGGAGGATCATCTCCCGCGTCGCATCGGAGTGGCCGTCGCTGTAGTTGAGGATCGGCAGGTAGAGCAGCCCGCGACCACCGTCGGCGAGCATGGCGTCCAGGGCGACCTCCACCAGCGACCGACCCTCGCGCGCCGCCACCGCGGTCAGCGTCGCCTCCGGGCCCGGTTCGTAGTCGGGCGGATCGCCGAGCAGGTAGGTGCTCAGGGCGGCATGGGCGAGCTGCGCGGCGGTGGCGGGATCGGGATCCCAGCCGACGACCGCGTCCCGGCCTTCGGCAGTCCGGAGGTAGGCGACCTTCTCCTGGAGCGAGCGCCCGGCGATCGCCTGGTAGGCCGGAACGGCGTCGAGGAAGCAGAACGTCGTCTCGAACCCCGAGAGGAGCCCGGTCGGGCGGCCGGCCACCTGCGGCACGAGCGCGACCCCTTCGGCGAAGGCGGCCGCCGACTCATCCATCATCTCCCGCCACAGTCCAGGAGCCGGATCGACCTGCAGCAGGGCGAACGTGACCGGTCGGCCCACGGCCTTGGCGAGCCGCCGCATCCACTCGACCTCGCGCATCGGGGCCACCACGTCCTCGCCGGCCACCCCCGTGGGGGCCAGCTCGAACACGCCGGTGCCGAGCTCGCCCAGCACCGCACCGATGCCGAAGAGCTCGTCCTCGGCGGCGTAGGTCCCGGGCACCGGCTCGCCGTCGATGGCGCGGTGGGCGATGGTGCGGCTCGTCGAGAACCCCAAGGCCCCGGCGACGATCGCGGCCCGGACCACCTCGGCCATCGCCTCGATGTCCTCGGGGGTGGCTGCCTCGTTGCGGGCGCCGCGCTCGCCCATCACGTAGGCCCGAACCGCGCCGTGGGCCACCTGGGTCCCGAGGTCGACCGTCCAGCGCTTGCGATCGAGGGCGTCGAGGTACTCGGGGAACGTCTCCCACTCCCAGGTGATCCCCTCGGCGAGGGCGGACCCGGGGATGTCCTCGACTCCCTCCATCAAGCCGATCAGCCAGTCCCGGCGGTCGGGGCGGGCGGGCGCGAAGCCCACACCGCAGTTGCCCATGACGAGGGTCGTGACGCCGTGCCACGAGCTGGGGGCCAGCTCCTCGTCCCAGGTGGCCTGGCCGTCGTAGTGGCTGTGGATGTCGACCCAGCCGGGGGCGACGAGCGCACCGTCCGCATCGACCTCGGTCGTGCCCCGACCGTCCACCCGGCCGACCTCGGAGACGACCCCGTCGTCGATGGCGACGTCCGCCGTCCGGGCCGGTGCGCCGGTCCCGTCCACGACCGAGCCGCCCCTGATCACCAGATCGTGTGCCACGCGCGTCCCCTTGCTGCGAGTCCTGCGGGGGCCGAACCTACCGCGACGACGCCGAGCGATCCCTGCTTCGGCAACGGCGCGCCGGTAGCGTCACCGAGGTGAGCGACGCGGGGCGGTTGGCGCCCGACTACCTGACGGCGCGGGCCCGGTTCCTGGCCGCGGCCGGGTCGGCCGGCGCGACCCTGGACCACCATCCGTTCCCGGACCTCGGCCCGACCGGTGAGGAGCTGGCGATCGACGTCGCGTGGCTCGGCCCGGCCGATCCCGATCGCGTCATCCTCGTGGTGTCGGGCACCCATGGCGTCGAGGGCTACGCGGGCTCGATGTGCCAGTCCCGCTGGCTGGAATCCAACCCGGCGCCCCTGCTGCCCGAGGGCCTTGCCCTCGTCTTCCTCCATGCCTTCAACCCGTACGGGTTCGCATGGGTGCGCCGGGTCAACGAGGACAACGTCGACGTCAACCGCAACTTCGCCGACCTCCACGCCCCGCCCCGCAACGAGGGGTACGACGAGCTGGCCGCCGTGCTGGCGCCATCGGACTGGAGCTCCGAGACCCAGGCCGCCACGGGGACAGCCCTGGTCGATTGGGCCGAGATCAACGGCTGGGACGCGATCCAGGCCGCCGTGAGCGGCGGCCAGTACGGCCATCCCGACGGCGTGTTCTACGGCGGAACCGAACCGGTGCGGTCCCACCGGATCATGCGCGCGTTCGTCGAGGACCGGCTCACCGGCGCCGATCGGGTCGTCATGCTCGACCTCCACACCGGCCTCGGCGCGTGGGGCGAGGTCGAGCTCATCACCAACGAAGCACCCGGCTCGGAGCCGTTCGAGCGGGCCAAGGCGTGGTGGGGTGACCGCGTCGCGTCGAACGGTGGCGGCGACTCGGTGTCGGCCGAGCTCAACGGCGAGTGGATGGCGGCCGTCACGAAGTGGCTCGAGCCGGCGGAGGTCTCCGCCGTCGCGTTGGAGTGGGGCACCGTCGACAGCATCACGGTGCTGCAGGCCCTGCGGGCCGACAACTGGCTGCACAACCACGGAGATCCAACCGGCGCGGATGCCACCCCGATCAAGGCCGACCTGCGCGCCGCCTTCGCCCCCGACGATCCGGCGTGGGCCGACACGGTCTACGACTGCTTCGACGGGGTCCTGGCCCGCAGCCTCGAACTGCTGGGCTGAACGCCAGCCCCGGCACGGTCGGCGCCCTCACCAGGGGTCGATGCCGGGACGCTTCCTGCCGGTTCGCGGCGCGGGTTCGGGAGCAGCGGCGAGGATCCCCAGGATGCGGCTTCGGGTCTCGGCGGGATCGATGACGTCGTCGATCTCGAGGTGGGCCGCCATGTTCAACGCCTGGCCGTGACGGTACGCGGCCTCGACCATCGAGTCGAACGCCTTGGCCCGCTCGTCGGGGTCCTCGATGGCCTCGAGCTCGCGCCGGAACCCGAGGCGCACGGCGCCCTCGAGTCCCATGCCGCCGAACTCGCCGGTCGGCCAGGAGAGGGTGGCCAGCGGAGCACGGAAGCTGCCGCCGGCCATGGCTTGGGCGCCGAGGCCGTAGCCCTTGCGCAACACGACGGTGACGAGCGGGACGGTGATCGACGCGCCGGTCACGAACAAGCGGGAGAAGCGGCGGACCTGGGCGGTCTGCTCGGCATCGGGACCGACCATGAAGCCCGGCGTGTCGCACAGGGACACGACTGGGAGGTCGTGGCCGTCGCACAGCTGCAGGAACCGGGCTGCCTTGTCCGCGGCGTCGGCATCGATGGCCCCGCCGAGCACGGCCGGGTCGTTGGCGATCAGCCCGAGCGGTCGACCCTCCAGGCGGACCAGCGCGGTGACGATGCCAGCACCGAAGCCGCCGCGCAGCTCGAGGACCGAGCCCTCGTCGGCCAGCCCGTCGATCACACGGCGCACGTCGTAGATGGTCTTGCGGTGCTCGGGGACCATCTTCCGCAACAGGTCCTGGTCCGGCGCGATCCCTGGTGCCACCCGGCCCTGGAAGTACGAGAGGTACCGCTTGGCCAGCGCCACCGCTTCCACCTCGTCCGCGGCCGCCAGGTCGACGACCCCGTTGGTGACCTGCACGCCGATCGGGCCGATGTCCTCGGGCCGGAACTGACCGAGGCCGCCGCCCTCGATCATGGCCGGGCCACCCATCCCGATGTTCGAGTCGGCGGTGGCGATCACCGTGTCGCAGCAGCCGAGGAGCGCGGCGTTGCCGGCAAAGACCCGGCCGACACCGATCCCGACCGTGGGCACGAGGCCGGACAGCTTGGCGAAGTGCTCGAAGGCCCGGGTGTCGAGGCCGGCGATCACCGGCATGTCCGTGTCGCCGGGCCGACCTCCGCCGCCCTCGGCGAAGAGCACGACGGGGAGCCGCAGCCGCTCCACCACCTCGAAGATCCGGTCCTTCTTGGCGTGGTTGCGCTGGCCCTGGGTACCGGCGAGGACCGTGTAGTCGTACGCGACCACCGCCACGGATGCGCTGTCCTCCCCCACCAGGTCGGTGTTGACCCGGCCGATCCCGGTGATCAGGCCGTCGGCCGGCGTCCGGGCCTCCAGCTCGGCACGATCGCGCCGGTTCTCCTGGGCCGCGAACGCGAACCCGCCGTACTCCTGGAACGAGTCGGCGTCGCACAGGTCGGCGACGTTCTCCCGGGCGGTCCGCTGCCCCCGACCGTGCCGCTTGGCGACCGCCTCGGGCCGCGCCGCGTCGTCCAGCAGCGCGCGGCGCCGCCGGAGCTCGGCCAGGTCGGCACGCTCCGCATGGGGCACCTGGGTCGGCTCCTCGCCCGAGACCACGCCGGCGGGAGCGGGCGCGGCCTCGCTGACGAACACGGCCAGCTCCTGTCCGGCCCTCACGGCATCGCCCTCGGCGACGGCGATCTCAGCCAGCCGACCGGGTGCTGGCGCGTGCATCGGGTGCTCCATCTTCATGACCTCGAGGACGACGAGCACGGCGCCGGCGGCGACGTGCTCACCCACCGCCACCGGGAGGGACGAGACGGTGGCCGCGGTCTGGGCGACGAGGACGTGGCGCTCGGACGGCGACGTCGGCGAGGGAGACATGGGGAGTGGCTACCACCTCGACCCAGCCGGGAGCGCGCCTCAGAGCGGACCGGAGCGCTGATCACGAGACGCTCCGTTGCAACGGCCGTAGCCGGTCCCCCGAGGGTGGCGTCGTCCGGGCGACCGAGGCTCAGTCGGGCGTGTGGTCCTCGTGGCCGTCGCGGACGCGGATGGCCTCGAGGAAGCGGTGGACGGCCGATGCCGTGAACAAGGTCCGGGGCGAGTCGAAGATCTCGAACGCGTGCTGGGCGCCGGGCAGCTCGGCGTACGCGACCGGATTCTTGCTCTCGGCCCGAAGCATGGCCACGAACGACCGGGCCTGCTCGACCGGGACCAGCGTGTCGTTGCTCCCGTGGATCACGAAGAACGGCGGCGCATCGGGCCCGACCCAGCTCATCGTGGAGGCCTGGTTCCACACGTCGCGGGCGTCGGCCAGCTTCGACTTGAGGACGATCCGGGCGAGCATGTCCTCCATGTCGGCGCGGCCGGTGCCGTCACGGTTGGTCCAGTCGTAGACCCCGTAGAACGGCACCGCGGCGACGACCGAGGTGTCGGCCTGCTCGAAGCCCGGCTGGAACGCCGGCTCGTTGGCGCTCAATGCGGCCAGCGACGAGAGGTGGCCGCCCGCCGAGCCGCCCGTGATGGCCACGTAGTCGGGGTCGCCGCCGTACTGGTCGATGTTGGCCTTCACCCACGCGATGGCCCGCTTCACGTCGACGATGTGATCGGGCCACGTGGCCCGCGGGCTGAGCCGGTAGTTGATCGACACGCAGACCCACCCGCGGTCGGCCATGTGGGCCATGAGCGGCATCGCCTGCTGGTTCTTGTTGCCGATCACCCAGGCCCCGCCGTGCACCTGGATCAGCACGGGGGCCTTGGCTCCGGCCGGCAGATCGGGCCGCTTCCAGATGTCGAGCTGGTTGCGCCGGCCGGCGTCGCCGTAGGAGAGGTTGCCGTCCTTGACGTACCGCTTGCGCCACCGCGTGAGCGGTCCACTGGCGATCCGGCGTCGGGTGAGCTCCACGGCTTCGTCGGGCGCCATCGGCGACTCGCCCGCGTCGAGCTCGTCGCCGAGGCCCTCACGCAACGCCTGGTCGAACACCTCGCCGGCCTCGGTCGACTGCTTCCAGATCTGGAGGAGCCCGGCCCAGGACGCCGCCGTGAGCCCGAGTCCGGTCCAGCCCGCCTTCGACCGGAGGGCACCCTTGCGGATCCACACTGCCGTGGCGAGCCCTTGCCACGCCATCGTGTGGAGCGGCAGCTCCGATGTGATCCACCCGGGGAAGAACGCCAACACCCCGGCCCGGCCCGTGCGCTCGAGGGGCTTGCGGGCGTTGGCCGTGTTCAGCGCGCCGACCACCGCGGACGCGAGGTAGTTGCGGCCGGCGGTGCTCGTGGGCGCGGGGGTGCTCCTGGTCATCCGTCCATTCTTCCCGCTCGCCTACCCTTCGCGCCCATGGGGAACCGATGGGGGCGAAGGCAGCGGCTCGCGGCGTGGGCGGTGGTGGCGCTCTCGACGGCGATGCTGGCCGCCTGCTCGCACTCGATCGAGGATCCAGCTGCCGCATCGATCGCGCCGCCGCCGTTGCGCACGTTGACCGCGCTGTCCGTGGCTCGAGCCACCGACCGGTCTCGCATCGTCGACCGCCAGGGCCGCGAGATCATCCTCCGAGGCGCCAACCTGAACGCACTGGGCGACTACGACCAAGCCGACCCGAAGCTGGTGCCGACCAAGCGCCCCACCGCAGCCGACTGGGACGCCATGGCCGCCCATGGCTTCTCGGTCGTCCGGCTCATCGTGTCGTGGTCCCGCTTCGAGCCCGAGCGCGGCGCGTTCGACGAGCGCTACCTGGCCCAGGTCCGGTCCGCCGTCAACTCGGCCCAGCGTCGTGGCATGTACACCGTGATCGACTTCCACCAGGACGCGTGGGGCAAGTTCATCGCCAGCCCGAAAGGCGTCAGCTGTGCGAAGGGCTTGGTTCCGGCGATCGGGTGGGACGGGGCACCGCAGTGGGCCACCGTCACCGACGGCGCCAGCACGTGCCGCCCCGAGGGGTATCGGGAGGGCGCCGCCGCGGTGACCACCGCGTTCACCAACTTCTACCGGAACCGCGACGGCATCCGCGATGCGTACGTGGCCACCGTCGCCAAGGTCGCGGCCGCCTTCGCCACCGACCCGGCGGTGGCGGGCTACGACCTCATGAACGAGCCGAACAAGGTGCTGCCCGACGATGAGTCGACGCAGCGATACACGGAGCTGACGGTCGATCTGACCCGTGCGATCCGGCGGGCCGAGGCCCACGAGCGGGGCGGCTTCCACCACCTCCTGTTCCTGGAACCGATCGTGCTGTACCCGCTCGGCGGGACGATGCCGGTCATGGGCAAGCCCGACGACCCGAACATCGTGTTCGCGCCGCACAACTACGGCGAGGTCATCACCAAGATCCTCACGACCGAGGCCACCTTCGGTGTCAGCGCGTCGACCGCGGCCGAGCGCGGATGGCCGCTGTGGATCGGTGAGTACGGCGTGTTCGGCAAGGACGCCGAGAGCCTCGACGTCCTCACCCGGTTCGCGAAGGCCGAGGACGAGCACCTCGCGGGCAGTGCCGAGTGGCAGTGGCGCCAGCGCTGCGGCGATCCGCACACCGTCGGCTCCCCAGGGGGCCGCTTCACCGGCAAGCAGTACCACCTGACCGTCACCACCTGTCCGGCTGACACCTCGACGCCGAACGAGGCCTTCTTGCGGGTCGTCGGGCGCGCCTACGCGCGGTCCGCTCCCGGCCAACTCACGAAGGTCGCGTCGGATCCCGCGACCGGGGCCCTGTCGCTGGCGGGCCGGGCCACCGCGGTCCGGCGCGGCTCTGACCTCGTGGTCTGGGTGCCCGGACGCACGCGGCCCGCGCCGCACCTCACGGGCTTGGCCAAGCCCACCTTCACGAAGGTCGACGGCGGTTGGTACCTGGTCGCCCGACCGACGGCGACGCGCTACTCGTTGACGCTCGCACCGCGCTGACCAGCATCCCCTCGGAGGCGGAGACCGCTCGGGGCGATCGACGGCTCGATCGGAGGCGCCAGCGCCACCGTGAACTCGGTGCGGTGCGCGGGGAACACGTACTGGCCGATGAGCACGGGCGTGCCGGTCTCGTCGGTGGTGACGCGGCGGCACACGAGCACCGGTGCGCCGACCGGGACGAGCAGGATCTCGGCGTCTTCGGGCGAGGCGTCGTCGGCACCGATGGTCTGGGTGGCGCCCCCGAACTCGACGTCGAGCAGGTCGTAGAACGAGTGGCGCTGGACCTGGTCGCGGCTCAGCGTGGCCCCCAGCGCCTCGGGGCACCACACGGTCACCCGCGCGAAGGGTTCGCCGTCGGCGAGGTTCACCCGGCGCACCTCCAGCACCCGACCCGGGCCGAGCACCGCGGCCACGGCTTCGGGCGGGGGGACGAACGCAAAGTCGAGGATGTGCCGCTCCGACACCCGGCCCTCGGCCTCCAGCTGGGCCTCGATGGTGACCAGCCGGGCCAGTGGCTGGCGCACCGTGGGCCGGGCCACGAACCACCCGAAGCCCTGCCGGGAATCGACCATCCCGTCGTCACGGAGCGCCTCGAGCGCCTTGCGGATCGTGACACGGGAGGCGCTGTACGATCCGGACAGCTCCGACTCCGACGGCAGCAGGCGACCGGTGTGGAACTCCCCGTCGGCCACCCGACGGCGGAGGTCGTCCGCGATGTCGCGGTACCGGATCGTGCGCACTTGTCTCATAGTTGTATGCTTTGACTCCCGGCGCAAGCAGCCGGGCAGGAACCCCGTCCCTCCCACCACCGAGGTGATTCCCATGGCCGCGACCGCCACCACCCCGATCGAGCTCGTCGAAGCGGCCTACGCCAAGCTTTCCGAGCGCGTCGCCACCGGACGGGAGCGCCTCGGCACGCCGCTCACGCTGACTGAGAAGATCCTCCTCAACCACCTCCGCGATCCCGCCGTGGGCGGCCTCGAGCGCTCGGTGAGCTACACCGACTTCGACCCCGACCGCATCGCCATGCAGGACGCCACCGCCCAGATGGCGCTGCTGCAGTTCATGACCGCCGGCCTGCCCGAGGTCGCCACCCCCACCACGGTGCACTGCGATCACCTGATCCAGGCCAAGGTCGGCGCCACCATCGACCTCGGCGTCGCGATCGACACCAACAAGGAGGTCTACGACTTCCTCGAGAGCGTGGCGGCCAAGTACGGGATCGGGTTCTGGAAGCCAGGCTCGGGGATCATCCACCAGGTCGTCCTGGAGCAGTACGCGTTCCCAGGCGGAATGATGATCGGCACCGACAGCCACACCCCGAACGCCGGGGGGCTGGGCATGGTGGCCATCGGCGTGGGCGGCGCGGATGCCGTCGACGTGATGACCGGCTACCCGTTCAACGTGCGGTTCCCGAAGGTCATCGGCGTCCACCTCACCGGGTCCCTCTCGGGCTGGAGCTCGCCCAAGGACATCATCCTCGAGGTCGCCCGCATCCTGACGGTGAAGGGCGGCACCGGCGCCATCGTCGAGTACTTCGGCCCCGGCGCCGAGAGCATCTCGGCCACCGGCAAGGCCACCATCTGCAACATGGGCGCCGAGATCGGTGCCACCACGTCGGTCTTCGCCTACGACGAGAGCATGGACGCCTACCTCCGCGCCACGCGCCGCGAAGCGATCGCCGACGCCGCGAGGGGCGTGGCCGAGCACCTCCGCCCTGACCCCGAGGTCTACGAGCACCCCGCGGACTTCTACGACCAGGTGATCGAGATCGACCTCGCCACGCTGGCGCCGCTGATCAACGGTCCCCACTCCCCCGACTACGCCCACAAGGTCTCCGAGATCGGTGCCGACGCCGCCGACAAGGGGTGGCCCATCGAGATCTCCGCCGCTCTCATCGGCTCGTGCACCAACTCGTCCTACGAGGACATCACCCGAGCTGCGTCCATCGCTCGCCAGGCATCGGCGAAGGGCCTCAAGGCCAAGACCAAGCTCCTCATCACCCCGGGCTCCGAACAGGTTCGAGCCACGATCGAGCGCGACGGTCTCCTTGCCGACCTCGAGGCCATCGGCGGCGAGGTGCTCGCCAACGCCTGCGGCCCGTGCATCGGCCAGTGGGCCCGTCCGGACATGGACCCGTCGACGGTGAACACGATCGTCAACAGCTACAACCGCAACTTCCCCAAGCGCAACGACGGCTCGGCGAACACGTTGAGCTTCGTCACGTCGCCCGACACGGTGATCGCCATGGCGCTCGCCGGCCGCCTCGACTTCAACCCGATCACCGACACGCTCACGACCGAGGACGGCGAAGCCGTGAAGCTCGACGAGCCGGTCGGCATCCGCCTGCCCGAGCAGGGCTTCGACCCCGGCGAGGACACGTTCGTGGCCCCTCCCGACGATCGCACGGGCATCGACGTCGTCGTATCCCCCACTTCGGATCGGCTCCAGCTGCTCGAGCCCTTCCCCGCCTGGGACGGCAAGGACTTCGTCGAGCTGCCGGTCCTCCTCAAGGCCTACGGCAAGTGCACCACCGACCACATCTCCATGGCCGGCAAGTGGCTCAAGTACCGCGGCCACCTCGAGAACATCTCCGGCAACCTGTTCGCCGGCGTGATCAACGCCTACACCGAGGCCGACGGCACCGGGAAGGACCCACTCGACGGCGAGACCAAGCCGTTCCCCGACATCGCCAAGCACCTCCACGAGGCCGGCGTGTCGTGGGTGGCGGTGGGCGATGAGAACTACGGCGAGGGCTCCTCACGCGAGCACGCCGCCATGGAACCCCGGTACCGCGGGGCCAAGGCGATCCTCGTGCGCAGCTTCGCCCGCATCCACGAGACCAACCTCAAGAAGCAAGGCGTCCTGCCGCTCACCTTCGCCGACCCGAGCGTGTACGACCAGATCGAAGAGGACGACAAGCTGTCCTTCCTCGGTCTCGCCGACCTCGCGCCCGGCAAGCCGGTGTACTCCGAGATCGTGAAGCCCGACGGCACGACCGTCGCGTTCGAGACCAACCACACCATGAACGACGAGCAGATCTCCTGGTTCCGCGCCGGCGGCGCGTTGAACATCATCCGCCAGCGCGCCGCGTCCAACTGATGGCCGCGTCGCCCACACCCAACACCGCCACCGGAGGCACCGTGGACCCCGATCTTGCCCTGTTCGCCGAATGGGTCCGCACCGAGGAGCGCAACGCCAGCGCGGCCAAGAAGGCGGCGCGCGACGAGCGCCGGGCTGCCGAGGAGCAGACCAAGCTCGTCGCGGCCAAGGAGACTGCGGCGGCCGAGGTCAAGCGGCTGCGCGGCAACGAACGAGCCACCGCCGAGCAACGCGCCGCGGCCGACGAGACGTACAAGGCCGCCCTGGCCGCGGTCGTGGCCGCCGAGACCGGCGAAGCACCGGACTGGGCCCCCGCCCCGGCTCCCGAGGTCGAGCCCGAGGGTGAACCCGAAGGCACCGAGGCCGTCGCCGACGCGGAGCCCGAGTCGACCGAGGCCGCGACCGAGCCAGAGACGGTCGAAGCTGCCGAGGAGCCCGAACCCGAGGCCGCGCCGGAGCCGGAACCCCAACCGGTGGCCGAGTCAGCGCCAACGCCCGAGCCCGAGCCGGTGGCCGAGGCAGCGCCCACGCCCGAACCGGTGGTCGAGGCCGACGGACCAACCGACACCTGACGGCCGTCCCACCTAGGCTCGCGCCATGCCCCGCTCCTCGTCGATGCGTGTCCTCGTCGCCTCCATCGGGCTCGTGGCCCTGCTGGTCGCCGGCTGTGGGGTGAAGGCCGACGACAGCGTCGACACGGCGACCCCCGGCCCGGATTCAGCCCAGCCGACCACGACCGACTCGACGGGCTCCGGCACGACCGATACCACCGACGCCACGACCTCGACCGACGGCGGATCCACCGACACGACGCTCGGCTCGGGCATCCCCGACATCCACGACTCGCTGGTACAGGGGTTCATCGCGGTCGGGCTCACCAAGAAGCAGGCAGAGTGTCTCGCCAAGGGCTACGAGGATCTCGGCCTGACCGATCCGAGCGATAGCGGCAACTTCGACTACACGAAGATCCAGGGGCTCATGTCGAAGTGCCACGTGTCGTTCAGCGATCTCGCCGGCGGGCTCCCCGGCGGAGACTGATCCACCGACCCAGCGCCGATCAGTCCCTCCCGGGACGGCGATCGACCTCGGCGTCGGGATCGCCCTTGTAGCTCGCCGGCAGGCTGCGGGCCAGCTCCTCTGGCGTCGGCTCGCGGTGCACGCGAGCTTCCTCGGGTAGGAGGTCGACGAGGGCGGCCATGATCCGCTTGGTGTCGGCGTCCGTGCTCCGGTACTTCAGGTCGACTGGCGCGCCCACCCGGATCCGCACGGTGGGCGGATGCCCCACCGCCATCACGTTGGGGGTGCGCGCGTTGCGGGGCCACACCTGTTCGGTCCCCCACAGGCCGATCGGCACCACGGGCGCCTTGGTCATGGCGGCCAACTTGGCGGCACCCCACCGACCCTTCAGCTCCGGATCGAAGAAGGCCCGGCCGCGCGGGATCGTGCCCTGCGGCATGAGCGCGACGGCTTCGCCGGCCGCGAGTGCATCGGCGGCCGCCGCGAGCGGTTCGTCGGAGCCCGATCCGCGTTCGACCCGGATGCCCCCGAGCGCGGCGGTGATCTGGCCCACGACCGGGGCGTCGAACACCTCCTTCTTGCCGAGGAACCGGACCGGGCGGCCGGCCTTGGCGAGGGTGAAGCCGATGGCGAGCGGATCGAAGTAGGAGCGGTGGTTGCCGACGAGGATCACCGGACCGTGCTTCGGGATGAGGTCGGTGCCGTCGATGTCGAAGCGGACCCATGGGAACAGCCCGGGTCGAGCCAGCATCTGCAGCGCCCGCTGCGGCTCGATGCCGGCGAACTTCGGCACGCCTTCGGGCACGTCGAGGAACTGGCTCGGCCAGCGGCGCAAGGCCGCCACCACCCGCAGCCGCGGATCGGGGTTGACCGCGGTCGGGAACTTCACCGCCGACAGCAGCGGCAGGTCGTAGATGGAGTCCGAGTAGGCGTAGCTCCGGGCGACGTCGACGCCATGGTCCCCTGCCCACGCCCGCACGGCTGCCAGCTTGCCCGGGCCCCAGACGAAGAAGCCGTCGATCGTGCCGTCGTAGCGACCGGACGCCTCGCCGTACCGGGTGGCGATCACGTCGTCGAGGCCGAGGGCTTCGGCCAACGGGTGCACGAGGTCGTAGGGCGAGGTGGTCGCCATGACGACGCGGCGGCCTTCGCCGTGATGACGGGCGATGAGCGCCTTGGCGAAGCCGGGGACCTCGTCGACCAGCCGGTCGGCCGCCAGACGCCCGGCCTCCTGCACCAGCGAGCGGTCCCAGCCCGATGCCGCCCGAGCCATCTGCCGGGTGAAGAACATGCTGGGCAGGGTCTCGCCCACCACGTCGAAGAACTTGAAGACCAGTCCCTCGCCGGGAATGGAGCGGTCCGGCAGGAGCCCGACCCGCTTCAGCATCGTGCTGAACATGGGCCCACTCGCCCCGGTCAGCAACGTCCGGTCCAGGTCGAAAAAGGCGGCGGGCTCCATCGGTCGGCGAGCCTACGGCCCGCCCGCCGGCTCGGCCGCGCCGTCACTTTTTGACGGGTCGTCAGATTCGGGGGACGCTGCGCCACCCGCCGTCGCTCCCTCCGAGGTCCCCGTGCCCCACCCCCTCGACGAGTTCCCGATCCACCAGGCCCCGCTGTCCATGGGCGACGTGGTCAGCTCTGATCGCAACGCCTACGACCGGTGCTACTTCAACGCCCACGGACGCACTGGAGAGCCGTTCCTCGTGACCGGCCTCGGCATCTATCCGAACCTCGGCGTGATCGACGCCTACGCGACCGTCCGCGTCGGCGATCGCCAGGTCACCGTGCGAGCCGCCGATGCCCTCGACGGCCACGACCGCCTGCACCCCGCGGTGGGCCCGTTCCGCCTCGAGATCATCGACCCGCTGGAGCGCCTGCGGTTCACGTGCGACGGCGACGACCACGGCGTGGGCTTCGACCTGACCTGGCAGGCCTCCTTCCCCGCCGTCGACGAGGAGCCGCACCGCTGGCGCTCGGGCCGTCGCGTCATCCTGGACGCCCAGCGCTTCGCCCAGATGGGCAGCTGGGAGGGCGAGCTGCGCGTCGACGGGACCACCCACGCGGTGACCCCGGACCGCTGGCTCGGGAGTCGCGACCGCTCCTGGGGCATCCGTCCGGTCGGCGAGCCCGAGCCGCCCGGCCGCAACGCCGACGAGCCCATCGAAGGGTTCTGGTGGCTCTACGTCCCGCTGCGCTTCGACGACTTCGCCATCGTCGTGATCGTGCAGGAGGACCCCGATGGGCACCGCGTCCTCAACGACGCCGTGCGGGTCTGGCCGGCGGACTCGGGACGCCGACCCGAGCAGCTCGGCTGGCCGCGCGTCGAGGTGCACTACCGCTCCGGCACGCGCGAGCCGACGGGCGCGACGATCCACCTCACCGAGGCCGACGGGACCCCGCTGACGCTCGAGGTCGAGTCGCGGGGCTTCGTGGCCCTGAACGCGGGCACGGGCTACGGCGGCGACCCCACCTGGGCCCACGGCTCCTGGCGAGGCCGGGACTGGGTGGAGGGCGTCGACCTCGACCTCAACGCGCCAGAGGTCGCCGGGATGATCCCGTTCGGCCTCCTCGACCACGTCGCCCGGGCCACCCTCGACGGCCAGGAAGGCTGGGGCCTCTTCGAGCACGGGACCTTCGGCCGCCATGATCCCAGCAACTTCGCCGACTACGGCTCCGTCGCCCCATAGGCCGGACCGGGCGGCCGCCGACGAGCCCGAGCGGCACCGAGCCGGCAGGGAACGGCGAAGCGCCGGCCAGGGGAGGCCGGCGCTTCGTTGGGGTCTGTGCGGCAGGGGAACCGCACGACCGGCGCTCGAGGTTCCGGAGGGGGACCGGTACGCCTCGGCGTTCTTTGTGCTTCCCATGATGAACAGTTGCAAGCGATCTGTCCAACAGTTGTTGCCGATACCTGTCATCATGGAGAGCGATGGACCTCCGCCAGCTCGCCGCCGTGACCGCAGTGGCCGACCACCACAGCTTCTCCGCCGCGGCCCGGGCTCTGCACACGGTGCAGTCCAACGTGTCGACGCACATCGCCCGGCTGGAGCGCGAGCTCGGGACCTCGCTCGTCGACCGCTCCACGGGCCTGCTGACCGAAGCAGGTGAGCTGGTCGTCGGACGGGCGCGCCGCATCCAGGCCGAGTTGGAGGCGCTGACGGCCGATGTGGCCTCGTCGCTCGGGGAGATCTCCGGCAACGTGCGCCTCGGCGTCATCGGCACCACCGGCCGCTGGCTGGTCCCGATGCTGCTGAGCGAGCTGGCCGAGGCGCACCCCAAGATCCGCTTGGTCATCGTCGACGCCACCACGACCAGCCTCGTGCCCCAACTCGCGGCCGGGAGCCTCGACCTCGCCGTGATCAACCTGCCCGCCACGGACCCCGACGTGGAGACCGAGGTCCTGTTCGACGAGGAGCACGTGGTGCTGGTCGCCGAGGGGCACTCGCTCGCCAAGGAACGGGCGATCGGGCTCGAGCAGCTGGCCGGGGTGCCGCTCCTACTGGAGCCTCCGGGCACCGGGTTCCGAGACGACCTCGACGCCGATGCGGCACGCGTCGGGATCACGCTCACGCCCCAAGCCGAGGTCGACGGCATGCGGCTGCTCGCATCGCTGGCGTACCAAGGGTTCGGCGCGGCCATCCTCCCGGCCAGTGCCATCGTCGAGTGGACCGACGGCACCTGGCGCACGGTCTCCCTCCACGGCACGACCCCGCGCGCCGTCGGGTTGGCCACCCCGAGGCGCGGTCGCCTCGCCGCGCCGGCCCGCGCCACCATCGATGTGCTGCGCCAGGTCATCCTGGACGAGGTGCCTCAACGACCAGGCCTGCACTTCCCGGCACCCGCCACCGTCAACCGCCACCCGGACCGGCCGGTACCATCGACGGCGGACGCACGGCCGGAGGTTCACCGGTGACGACCCGGCCGTAGCGAGACAGACGACGAAGAGGCAGGTACGAGGACGTGAGCGAGAGCGTGACCATCACCGACAACCGCAACGGTGAGTCGGTCGAGATACCCATCGTCAACGGCGGCGTGGATGCCGGGCCGTGGAGGAAGCTGTTGGGGAACACCTGGTTCTTCGACCCGGGGTTCACCCAGACGGCAGCCACCGAGTCGGCGATCACCGAGCTCGACGGCGAGGCGGGCATCTTGCGCTACCGGGGCTACCCGATCGAGCAACTGGCCGAGAAGAGCACGTACCTGGAGGTGGCCTACCTCCTGATCTACGGCGACCTTCCCGATGCCGAGCAGTACGCGGCGTGGAAGCACGAGATCACGTACCACACGTTCATCCACGAGAACGTGCGCAAGCGGTTCATGGAGGGCTTCCACCACGATGCCCACCCGATGGGCATGTTGGTCTCGGCGGTCGCTGCGCTCTCGACCTTCTATCCCGAGAGCAAGCAGATCTCCGACGAGGACATCCGCAACAAGCAGATCGTGCGCCTCATCGCCAAGATGCCGACGCTCGCCGCCGGGGCCCACCGCTTCAGCGTCGGCATGCCGTTCGTCTATCCGGACAACCGGCTGGCGTTCGCCGACAACTTCTTGTCGATGATGTGGAAGATCGCCGAGCCCGAGTACCAACCCGATCCGGTGCTGGCCAAGGCGCTCGACGTCTTGTTCATCCTCCACGCCGACCACGAGCAGAACTGCGGCACGACCGCGATGCGGGTGGCCGGGTCGTCGCACTCGGATCCCTACTCCGCCACCGCCGCCGCCACCGCCGCCCTCTACGGGCCACGCCACGGCGGCGCCAACGAGGCGGTCATCAAGATGCTCAACGAGATCGGCCACGTCGACAACGTGCCCGCCTACGTCGCCGCGGTGAAGGAAGGCAAGGGTCGCCTCCAGGGCTTCGGCCACCGCGTGTACAAGAACTTCGACCCGCGGGCCACGATCATCAAGAAGATCGCCTACGACGTGTTCGAGGTCACCGGCAAGAACCCGTTGCTCGACATCGCCTTGAAGCTCGAAGAGGTCGCCCTCGCAGACGACTACTTCGTCAGCCGCAAGCTCTACCCGAACGTCGACTTCTACTCGGGCCTGATCTACCAGGCGATGGGGTTCCCGATCGAGATGTTCACGGTCCTCTTCGCCATCCCCCGCACCGCTGGGTGGTTGGCGCACTGGAAGGAACTGCTCGAGCAGGACCAGAAGATCGCCCGGCCCCGCCAGCTGTACACCGGGGCTGAGCCGCGGGACTACTTGGCCATGGACGCCCGCTGACGCAGCCCCAAGGGCCTCCCTGGCCGCCCGCGCCTCCTCATGGGTACGGCGGCTGGGGCGCCCCTGCGGCCGGCCCGATGGGGCCGCCTCCCCCACCCGCGTGGGGCCACGGCTGGGGAACGATGGCGCTCCCACCGATCCCCCGAGGCCCGGTCGCGCCCCTGGGACCCCGGGTCGGCGCCCGCATCATCGACCTGATCCTCGCCGGGGTGGCGATCGGGATCGTGCTGAGCGTGGTGCGCTTGCACGATCGGCCCATCGCCGGCCTGGCGATCGCCCTGGTGATCATGTTCGTCTACGAGGCGCTCACCGTCGCCGCGTTCGGGACGACGCCCGGCAAACGGGCCGTCGAGCTCCGCGTGATCGCCCTCGATTCGACCGACCGCCCCACGCTGGCTCACGCCGCCCGCCGGGCCGCCGCCGACGTGGCGGTCACCGCGACCACGGTCGTCGGGGCCATCGGTTCCCTCGCACTGCTGGTCGCCCCGCTTGGCGACGGGAGTGCCGCCAGCACGATCGCCCGGATGACCGCGGCCGCGGTCGTGCTGATCGCGTCGATCTCGGGCCCGGCCCAGATCTTCGATGATCCCCTTCGCCGCGGGCCGGCCGATCGCGCCGCGGGGACCATGGTCGTCCCCGACGGCGTCACCCTCCCCATCCGCACCCGGGACCTCCCGGGCTACACGGACGGGGCCCACCGGCCACGCTTCACGACGCTCGGACGCGTCGCCGACACCGACGTCCGGGTGCGGGCCCGGCTGCGGCGCCTGAGCGACAGCCCCGCGCTTGCCGCGCTCGCCGGGATCTTGGCCCTCGTTGCGGCCGTCGTCACCGGTTCGGGCAGCACGCTCCTCCTGCTGGCGGTGGCCACGGCGGTGTGGGTCGCCGCGTTCAGCGTCGACGAGGCACGCCGGCTGCATCGCCGGGCCGCCACGGCTGGTCACGTCCTGGCCGGGCTGGTGGTGGTCGATCGGCGCACCGGCGAAGCACCCGGTCCCGGGCGGGCCGCGGCGCGGGCCATCAGCCTCGGCCTCTTGCTCTACGTCCCGCTCCTGTGGCCCTTGCTCGGCATCAGCGTGGTGATGATGCGGTTCTCCGACACCGGGCGCGGGCTGCACGACCGCTTGGGGCGCACGATCGTGGTGGCAGATCCTCGGATGGACCCGGAGGCCCAGCGGCAGCGGACCATCGCCGTGCGGCTCGGTCGGGCCGGCTGACCCGTGGCGCTCCCCCTCCGCGACGACGAGGCCACGCGACGGTTCCCGTGGGTCACCGTCCTGCTGATCATCGTGAACGTGGTCGTCTTCTTGTTCGTGCAGCCGTCGGCCTACCAGAACCCGCCGCGCCAGAGCGACCACAGCTTCGAGGCCGTCCGTCGCTCGAACGAGCGGGCGGTGTTCGCCTACAAGTGGGGCACGGTCCCTTGTGAGATCGCGAGCGGTTCCGAGCGCATCACCCAACCGGCAGACTGTCCCCGCCGCGACGGCGCGCCGCTCCCGGCCCACAAGGCCGTCTACCTCACGCTCCTCACCAGCATGTTCATCCACGCCAGCCTGCTCCACATCGGCGGGAACATGCTGTTCCTCTGGGTGTTCGGCAACAACGTCGAGGACCGCCTGGGGCGGTTGGGGTTCCTCGTCTTCTACCTCGTGGGCGGTGTCGTGGCCGATCTCGGGTACGTGGCATCCAAGCTGCACAGCGGCGGCCCTGCCTTCGGCGCGTCCGGTGCCATCGCGGCCGCGATGGGCGCGTACCTCGTCTTCCACCCGCGCGGCAAGGTCCTCACCGCCCTCTACGCGGGGACGGTGCAGCTCGTCTACCTTCCGGCTGCGGTGGTGCTCGGACTGTTCTTCGTGACCCAGTTCTTCACGCCGGACAAGGGCGTGGCGTGGCAGGCCCATGCCGTCGGGATGGGCTTCGGGTTCGTCGCCGCGCTCGCCCTCACCCGGCTCCCCAGCGTGCGTCGGCGCGCCGAGGCGCACGATGCCGACGCCGCCCTGCGGACCTGGGCCGCGTTCTAGTGGGCACGGCCTCCGTCGACGAGGACGACGCGGACAGCGCTCCGGCTTCGGAGGTCCGCAGCCGGGCCGGCGGGCGCGCCTTCGCCTACCAGCCCGCACTCGACGGTCTGCGAGGGCTGGCGGTCATCGCCGTCCTGCTGTTCCACGGACAGGTCCGATGGATGCGCGGTGGTTACGTCGGCGTCTCGGTGTTCTTCACGTTGTCGGGCTTCTTGATCACGAGCCTGTTGATCGGCGAGCACGACCGCACGGGTCGCGTCGACGCGCCGGCGTTCTATGCCCGCCGCGCCCGGCGACTGCTGCCCGCATCGGCCGTGTGCCTGCTCGCGGTGTCGGCGGTGGCGGCCGTCGGCGGGTTCGACGGCGTGGTCCACCTCCGCCGTGACCTCGTCGCAGCAGCGCTCCAGGTCTTCAACTGGGCCAAGCTCGCCGGGGGGTCGAGCTATGCCGACCTCTTCTCCCAGGCCAACGGGCGGGTCAACCCGCTCGACCACTACTGGTCGCTGGCCATCGAGGAGCAGTTCTACTGGTTGTGGCCCGTGACCTTCGCCGGGCTCGCCGCGCTGGCACGGAAGCGGCGGGCATCGATCGTGTCGGTCGTCGCCGTCCCGACGGTCCTGTTCGTGGTGGCGGCACCGGTGATCGCCCGGGTCTGGGGGCCCGACGCCGCCTACTGGGCCACGCCGGCTCGAGTCGGCGAGATCCTCACCGGGGCGGTGGCGGCCGCCCTCGTGGCCGACGGTCGGGTGCCCCGCTGGGCCCGGACGGTGGCCCCGTTGTGCTTGGCGGCGATCGCGCTGGCGTGCTGGCGGTTCCCGTCTGGCAGCGGGCCGGCATACCAAGGCTGGCTGCCGCTCCTGTCGATCGTCACCGCCGTGCTCCTGCTCGGGCTCCAAGCCGACGGACCGCTTCGCGGGTTGCTCTCGTGGCGGCCGCTCGTCCTCGCCGGCGTCGTGAGCTACGGGCTGTACCTCTACCACTGGCCGATCTTCGCCCTTCTCGACGAGGGGCGGGTGGGCTTCGGTGGAGCTGGGCTGCTGGTCGTGCGGCTCGGGGCGACGGCTGTCGCCGCGACCGCCTCGTACTTCGTGCTCGAGCGCCCGGTGCGCCGGGCACGGTGGGGGCCGATCCAGACCCTCGTACCGGCGCTCGGCCTGTCGGCCGTGCTTGTCCTGGTCGCCGTGCTCCTCCCGTCGACCGCCGGGCCGGCGTTGGCGACCGGCGACGCCAACCCCGACGCCGCCATCACCGTCGGCCCGGTCGAGCCCCTCCGCCTCGCGGGGGGAAGGGCCGACGTCCCACCCGACGGCGCTCCCCCGCCCGCGGTCCTGGCCGCCCCGCTCCCCTCGCGCCCGGTCCGGATCCTCGTCCTCGGCGACTCCACCGCGGAGGCCACCGGCAACGGGCTGTCGGAGTGGGCCGCCGGCCATCCGAAGCTCGCGCAGGTGACCGTGGCCGCCGCCCCGGGCTGCGGCCTGGTGCTCGACGGGGTCCGGGTGTTCCCGGAAGGCGAGGTCACGATCCCGCCCTCGTGCCGGGGCTATGCGACCGAGGAGATCCCCGCCAAGGTGACCGACCTGCGCCCCGACGTCGTCGTCCTCATGACGTCGTGGGAGACCGCGAACCGGCGCTGGCCTGGCGGGCCGGTCGAAGGACCCCTGGACGCCGACTACCGGCACCGGATCGAGCGGGACGTCGGTGCGGTCACTCGTGCGGCCGTCGGGGCCGGCGCCCCCCGGGTGGTCCTCGTGCGGGAGCCGTTGGCCAACCCGTACTGGAACCCGGTGCACTCGCCCCAGGAGGAGCCGGCGCGCCACCAGGTCCTGCACGACGCGATGGCCCGGCTCGCCCGCGCCGACCCGGCCCACGTACGGCTGGCCGACGTCACCGGCTGGCTCGATGGCGTCGGCCTGGCGACCGACCACGCCACCCGTCCCGACGGCGTCCATTGGAGCCCGCCCGCCGCGCTCCGCCTCGCCGCCGACTACCTCGGTCCGCTCCTCGTCAACCAGGCCCTGACCTGAGATCGGGGCATGGGTAGGGTCGATCGCATGGCCCGTTCCATCGCCACCACCGCCCGCGTCGAGCGCGACGAACTGCTCGACTTCATCCGACCCCGGCACCACGCCACCCTGTCGACCGTTCGCCGCGATGGCCGGCCGCAGCTGGGCCCGGTCACGAGCGGGGTGGACGACGAGGGCCGCATCGTGGTCGCCACGTACCCGCAGCGCGCCAAGGTCGCCAACATCCGCCGGGAGCCTCAGGTCTCGGTCGTGATCCACTCCGACGAGTGGAACGGCCCGTACGTGCAGATCGACGGGACCGCCGAGGTGCTCGACCTGCCCGAGGCGCTCGAGGGGCTGGTCGACTACTTCCGGTGCATCTCCGGTGAACACCCCGACTGGGACGAGTACCGCGCCGCGATGGTCGAGCAGGGCAAGTCGCTCATCCGGATCTCGATCGACCGCTGGGGCCCCATCTCCACCGGCGGCTTCCCGCCCGAGCTCGCCGACACCTGACCAGACTCCGGCCGGGCCGGGCCGAGCCGACGGCCCGGGCCCAGGTCGGCCCGGGCCGGGCTCGGGTCGGACTCAGCGCAGACCGGGCCGGGCTCAGGTCGGACTCAGACCGCACCGGACCGGGCTCAGACCGGGCCGGACTCACGCCGAGCCGGACCGGACTCAGACCGGGCTCAGACCGGGCCGGGCTCCGGACCGGGCCGGCCTCAGCCTCAGACCGGACCGGGCTCAGACCGGGCAGGACTCAGACCGGGCCGGACTCACGCCGAACCGGGCCGGGCCGGACTCAAACCGGGCCGGACTCACCCCGAGCCGGTCCGGGCCGGGCTCAGCCTCAGACCGGGCCGGGCTCAGGCCCCAGCGACGTCGATGACGATCTTGCCGACGTTGGCGTTGCTCTCCATGTAGGCGTGGGCGGCCGCGATGTCGGCCAGCGCGAACCGGCGGTCGATGATCGGCCGCACGAGGCCGGCTTCGATCGCGGGGACCACCTCTGCGCCGAAGCGCCGGGTGGCGAGCACCTTCTCCTCGAGGGCCCGCGAGCGGAGCATCGTGCCGATCAGGTGGGCTCGCTTGGGAAGCAGCGAGGCGACATCGAACGACGACCGGCCGCCACCCATGACGCCCACCTGGACGATCGTGCCGCCGATGCGGATGGCCGTGACGTTTCGGGCCAGGTAGTCGCCGCCCACCACGTCGAGCACCGTGTCGACGCCGCGGCCGCGGGTTGCGTCCCGCACGGCGTCCACGAAGTCGTCGGTGCCGTAGTCGACCACGACGTCGGCCCCGAGAGCGCGGACCGCATCGACCTTCTTGGCCGACACGGTGGTGATCACGCGGGCTCCCATGGCCTTGACGATCTGCACCGCCATGGAGCCGACACCCGACCCACCAGCGTGGACGAGCGCCCATCCGCCCGAGCGCAGGCCGCCTTGGACGACGAGGGCGTCGTGGGCGGTGATGCCGACCTCGGGGATGGCAGCGGCGTCCGCCATCGCGATGCCGGCCGGGACCGGGAGCAGTTGGCGCTCGTGGACCGTGATGCGGTCGGCGTAGGCGCCGCCGCTCACGATGCCCATGACCTCGTCGCCCACGGCCCGGTCGGCCACCCGGGAGCCGATCGCCACCACCCGGCCGGACAGCTCCATCCCAGGGATCTCGTGGGCCTTCTTCGGCCCCGGCTCGGGGTAGAACCCCATGCGTTGCAGGAGGTCGGCCCGGTTGAGGGCCGTGGCGGTGATCTCCACCAGCACCTCCTCAGGACCCGGCTCCGGGTCGGGGACATCGGTCAGGGTCAGGACTTCGGGGTCCCCGTACTCGGTCAGCACCACGGCACGCATCCCCGCACCCTACGAGCGCGCCCGCTGACGACCGACCGCCCCTCCGTCGTCAGCCATCAGACGAGGCCCCGTGCCCGCCCGTCCGCCCAGCGCCCGTTCCCCCACCGGCCCCTCTCCCGTGCCGCCGTTCTCCCCCTTTCTGAGCGGCCCACGTCGCACCCACGCGACACAGACCGCCCAGAAACGTCGCGGCCACCCAACACCCAACCCCCAACCGCCAGACCACCCCGCTGCGGTTTCTGAGCGGCCCACGTCGCACCCACGCGACACAGACCGCTCAGAAACGACCCGCCACCCAGAGCTACCCGCCAGACCACCCCGATGCGGTTTCTGAGCGGCCCACGTCGCACCCACGCGACACAGGCCGCTCAGAAACGACGCGCCCCCCGCCAACCGCCAGACCACCCGACTGCGGTTTCCGAGCGGCCCACGTCGCACCCATGTGACACGGGGCGCTCGGAACGGACTGCGACCGATTGACCGCTGGCCATCGACGGGGAGGGCCTGGCTAGGTTCGGCCGACATGGAATTCCGGCTCGACCCCTCGCTGCTGGCATTGGCCAGGGAAGCCACCGCGGTCGGTCGGGCCGCAGCGGATCGGCGGCCGATCCGCGAGGACGGCTGGTTGGTCGGGCACGATCCTGACCTCGCGCTCGAGCTCGCCCGGCGATCGTGGCTGGGGATGACGTGGCCGACGGCCGTCGGCGGCGGCGGCCGTCCGGCGCTGGAGCGGTTCGTCGTGTTCGAGGCGCTCATCTCCGAGGGGGCGCCGCTGGCCTCGTGCTACTTCGCCGACCGCCAGATCGGGCCGACGTTGCTCCAGTTCGGCTCGAGCGCGCAGCAGGAGCGTTGGCTTCCCGGGATCCTTGCGGGCACTGACACGTGGTGCATCGGCATGAGCGAGCCCGACGCCGGCTCCGACGTGGCCTCCCTGCGCACGCGAGCAACGCCGGATCCCGCCGGCGGGTGGCGCGTCACCGGGACCAAGGTCTGGACCAGCGGGGCCGCGGTCGCCGACTGGTGCTACCTGATCGCCCGCACCGACCCCACTGCCAAGCCCCACGCCGGCCTGTCCGAGCTCGTGGTCGACATGACCTTGCCGGGCATCGACGTGCGACCAATCGTCGACCAGACCGGAGATCGCCACTTCTGCGAGGTGACCTTCGACGACGTCCACGTGCCCGCCGACCACCTGATCGGCGAGCCGAACGGCTCGTTCCGCCAGGTGATGCGCCAGATGGAGCATGAGCGGGGCGGCATCGATCGCCTCGTCAGCAATCGTCGGATGTACCTCGATTGCCTCCCGTTCGTAGACCGATCGGATCCGAGGATGCGCCAGGAGCTCGCGGCCATCGAGTCCGGCTATCGGATCGGGCGGCTGCTCGTCCTGAGAGAGGTGGTCGGGCAGGCCCCACAACAGTTCTCCGCCGCCGCCAAGACCGCGTGCACCGAGCACGAGCAGCGGGTGGCCACGTTCTGCGGGCGGGTGCTCGGCGCGCGTGCGCAGGCATGGTCGCCCACTGAGCCCAGTGCCGACGACCTTGCCTTCCGCGTGGCCCGAAACCTCGTCTACGCCCCGGCGTACACCCTGATGGGCGGGACCACGCAGATCCTCCGCACGATCGTGGCCGACCGACTGCTGGGTCTTCCGAGGGCATGATCCGACGGCAGCCGAACTCCGCTCATGCCGCACCGGACCGAGCGCGTCGAGCGAGCAAGTGCTCGTGCACCGTGCGAGCGACCCAGACGGGCTGTTCCACGATCTGCGAGGTCGTGAACTGCAGCACGGTTCGCCCGCCGAGTTGCAGCTCGTTGATCCGACGAACGTCGGCCGCCATCTGCTCCCTCGAGCGATGGAACGCGTACCCGAGTGCCTCGACGATCAGATCTTCGTCGTCGTAGGAGCAGTCCACCCTGGCGGCGAAGCGTCCGGCCCGCCGGATGACCCGCTGGGTGCGGGGCAAGGGCACGCCGTTGGCCTCGAGCACCCGCAGGAACTCCCGCTCGAGCCAACTCTCCGTGGGCCCGAGGCGAGCACGCTCGGCCAGCGCAGCCTCGAGGGCGAGCACCCCATTGCGACCTCGACACCGGCGCCGGGCCAGGAGCCACCAGAGCCACGGATCCGATGCCTTCCGGTCATCGACGGCCGTCGAGACGATGGCGAGGAGCGCGGCCTCGTCGAGCTCGATCGGCACCATCGCGGCCAGCCCCATCAAGGTCCGGGCGACGCTCATGGTTTGCACGCCCCGAACGATCAGGATGTCGTCCAAGGGGACGCTGGTCGACGTGTGCACCCGAACGTCTCGAGCACCGATCCGGACCGGCGCCGCACCCCGCGCGCTGCTCGACCCCTTCGGAACCGTGACATCGATCGCTCGCAGATCAGAGACGAGTCCGTGGAGCCAAGCCGCGGACCAGTGCGAGGCCACGCCGTTCGTGTCGATGCACGCCGCCGCCACGCATCCCTGCGCCGAGGTCGGCACCCCCGCCAATCGGAACGTGCGTGTCCCGGCCCGAACCAGGGCGCCCGAGCGGAGCCAACGGTCCACCGTCGACCGATGCACGTCGCAATCGGCCAACTGCAGACGCGTGATGTGGCCGAACTGGCTGCTCGCCACGTGGTCGATCGCCAACCGCTTCGCCGGATCCATGGCTCAGATCATGCCCAGAGGGGGTGACACTCAGCCCCTCTCCTTATCTCTGGATCCTCGGTGTGCCATCCCACCGCGCCCCCTTTTGAGCGCCTGGCGTCGCACGCACGCGACACAGGGCGCTCAGAAGCGATTGGTGCAGCCACCACCCCGGTTCTGAGCGCCGGGCGTCGCGCCCATGCGACGCAGAGCGCTCAGAAGCGAGAGGTCAGCCAACCACCCCGGTTCTGAGCGCCGGGCGTCGCACCCATGCGACACAGAGCGCTCAGAAGCGAGAGAGAGGCTTGCGGCAGATTGGGCAGGTTCCGGCGGCGGAGGGGTCGGATCGGATCGGTTGCGGCGGCGGTCAGAGGCGACGGACGGGTGGGCGGGTGTCGGGGGTGAAGGGTGCGAGGGCGAGGGCGACGTCGGTGATGGATGCCGTGGCGCCGGCCACCAAGACCGGGTTGAGGCGCACGGCTGCGATCTCGGGGACGGCGTCCGCGAGCGATGCCAACCGGACCAGCAGGTCGGCCAGGGCGGTACGGGCTCGCGGACCCTGCTCGTCGAGGAGCGGGCCGACGACCGAGGCATCGATGAGGCGGTCCGCATCGGCGTCGGTGAGCGGCAGGATGCGCATGGCCTCGCCCGAGACGCGCTCGGCCACCGCGCCGCCGGGACCGAGGGTCATCACGTCGCCGAGCACGGCATGGCGGAAGACGCCGACGCGGCACTCGACACCTTCGGGCACCATCACCTGGACGACCGCGGGATTCATGGCATCGCCGAGCAGGTCGCACATGCGGGCATAGGCGTCGCGGACCTCGTCGTCGCCGTGTACGTCGAGCGAGACGCCGCCCGCCTCCGTCTTCGACAGCCGCGACAACCCCGATGCCTTCAACGCCACCGGATAGCCGAGGGACCGGGCCGCAGCAACGGCCTCGTCGACGTTGCTCGCCAGGGCCTGGTCGACGGGACCGATCCCTGCCGGCGCGAGGAGTTCGGCCGCCTCGAGCGGGCCGAGCCAGCGCGGACGGGCCGCGCTCGGATGGACCGGAGCGGGCTCGATCCGGGCCGGGCCCCATGCGGACGGGACCGCAGCGGCATCGTCCTCCGAGGCGAACGTCGGATCGACCACCGCGCTGCCATCGCTCGCCGATCCAGGATCTACGGCCCTCGAAGCGTCGGTCCGCGACGGGGGACCGGACGACGCGTCGACGGCATCGTCGGCGGGATCCGGTTCCCGCTGCGGCTCGGGGGCAACCCGCACCTTGGATCGACTGGCCGCAGCGTCGACACCCGCATCGGCATCGGCACCCGCATCGGCACCGCCACCGGAATCGGAATCAGCGGCATCGTCGGCGTGGAGCCAGGCGGTGGCGAGGGCGCGGGCGTGGCGGGCCTCGTCGGCGGGGAGCTCGGTGAGCGTGCCGGCCGGCTGGGCGCGCCAGCCGGCGTAGCCGGCCAGTCGGCCGAGGGCTTGGGCCGCTTCCTCGGGGAACGGGAACTCCGGCACGCGGACCCGGTCGTCGCGCAGGAGGCCCGGTCGGTGCTCGCCCAGCATGCACGCCACGGTCGTGACCGCTCCCGGACCGGCCGCAGCCTCGAGGATGGCGCCGGCGACAGCCTGGTAGCGACCTCGCAGGGCCGGTGCATAGATCACCAGGACGGCGTCGATCGTGTCGTCGGCGTAGACCGCGGTGAGGGCGTCGGTGAACCGGCTGGGATCGGCCTCGTTGGAGAGATCCACGGGATCGGCGGGTTCGAGCCCCGACGCCCGCAACGCATCGGTGGCCAGCCACGCCGGCCCCCAGGAGTTCGTGACCACGGCGACCCGGTTGCCCAGCGGCAGCGGTTGGTCGGCCAGGGCGCTCGCCGTGTGGAGCATCTGCGTGAGGTTGTCGACGCGGATGATGCCCGTCTGTTCCAAGAGGGCAGCCGCCGTGGCGTCAGGCGGCCAGAGGTCAGGTTCGTCCCAATGGTCGGCCACTTCGCCGCCGACCTTCACGGCCACCACCGGCTTGCGCTTCGAGAGGGCGCGGGCGGTGCGTGAGAAGGTCGAGGGGTTGCCGAAGGACTCCAGGTAGCACATGACCACGTCGGTCTCGGGATCGTCCTGCCAGTAGCGGAGGAGGTCGTTGCTCGACACGTCGGCCTTGTTGCCGACGGCGACGAAGGACGAGA
>JAOBWM010000161.1 GCA_025463365.1 Acidimicrobiales bacterium | reverse complement strand
TGGCCCACCTCCAGTGCGCTCGCAATGTCGATCGCTGGCGGCTCAGGGTCGAGGGGGCGCGATTGGTTTGGTGCCCACTCGCGTCGGTCGTCAGGTAGTCGACGAGCATCTGCGGGGTCACTCGCTCGGCATGGGCAGGGTGTCGCCGCTGGAAGTCCGACAGCGTCTCCCTGTAGGTGCGTGTGGTCGACTCGGCGTAGTTCTGCTCGGCGAGCCAGCGCTCTCGAAGGGTGTCTTGGCGGATGGGCATGGAACGTCTCTCCTCAGAAAGTCCGTTCCAAGTGCCAGTGAGCCACCATCGGAGCTGGCCCTGGTCAGCTCCACCGCGAAGCGGTAGCGCACCATGGAAGCCGCCGACTGCCTCTACGGCGTCACCATGGAACCAGGCGGCTCCTCGAGGGTGATCTCCGAAAAGGTCAAGGCCTAGGGGAGCGAGGCTCGGCCAGTTCCAACGGTCGGTGCGCAGGTTCCGTCATGATGACTGGTGCTTGTGACACACACCGACCGGACCGGCGGACCATACGATGACGAGGTGGCTCATGACACCTCGGTCGATGCACAGGCTCGCCAGGATGATGTCTTTCGGGCGATGACCCCCGGTCACCGCCTGGCCATGGTGATCGAGATGAGCGAGGCGGCGTTCCAGATCGCCGAGGACGGCATCCGGCTGCACGGACGAGCAAGTCCGACTCACGGGCATCCGGCTCCGCATCGGCGACGAGCTGTTCAGGGCCGCGTTCCCTGGAGCGGCCCTCCTCGCTTCATGACGCCGGCCAACACGCTGGAGGCCATCGCGTCGGTGCACTCGACGCCAGTTGGCGCTGGGTGCCGGTGAAGCAGGCACGTACCGAAGTTCCTTCGCTGCCGACCCGAACCTGACCCCGGCCCGGAAGGTGCCGGGCGCGTTGTGCGCGCTCTCGGCACGGTCGACGTCGTGTGATCAGGACATGGTGCCGTCAGGGTTTTCGTGGACCACCTGGCAGTTGTTGTCGCCGATGACGGTCCACTGGCCGGGGTGGTAGCGGTCCTTGGCGACCTCGATCTTCTGGAAGCGATCGGGCCCGAGCGGCCGGTGCCACTCGGTCATCCCGACGCGGATGAAGTCGGACGCCCGGTAGCGGTGAGCGGCCGAGTCACCGGCGTGGCTCTGCAGCCATGCGTCGAACGCCTCGTCGGGTGACGGAGCCGGGTCCGAGATGGCCCTGGCGAGGGTGCAGGCGGTGCCGGTCGTCGGGTGCGTCCGGAGCGCCACCGAGGCGCCGGCGATGGCGAAGAGGGTCAGGAAGCCGACGACGAGCAGCGCCTTCTTCGGGACGGATCGCATGCTGCCAGCTGGTTTCGTCGCCGTGCTCCCGCTCGTGCCCATGCCCACCCATCGGCTGCACCGGCGCTCACCATGAGGCCGAGTCGCGGCGGGTGGGCCTGACGATCAGGGAGCCGGTGGTGGCGGGGGAGGTGGAGGAGGTGGCGGGGGCGGCCATGCGCCGGTGGGTTGACCACCGGGACCAGAGGGCCCTGGCCCGCCAGGCGGGGAACCGCTGTACGAGCTCTGCTGGGTCGAGCGGCGGCGGCTGGCAACGAGGACGACCACCGCCAAGACCGGGCCGGCCATCAGGATCAGGATGACCAGCAGGATGATGAGTTCTGCGGGGCCGAGGCTCATGGGCCTCGCACCGTAGCCAGTGCCGGCCACGCGAGGCGGCTGAACCAGGGTTCGTAGCGCCCGGCGGGGCACCGACGAGGACGATCAACAGTTCAGGCCGACCGGGGCCGGCGTCATCTGCGGTCCGGGCAATCGCACGGGCTCGACCGCCCCTCGACAGGCTGACAAGCGTTCGTTAGCCTCAACCCGATGGCAATGGGCGCGCGACACCGGATCACGATCGGGCGGCGGATCCTCCACCGCGAGGGATGTGACTCCCACGTCGGCGGTCAGGTCTCGGCGCGGTCCGATGACGGTCGGGGGTTCTGGGCCACCGGGTTCGACTACTTCGACCAGGGCGGTCCCGACGACGTCGCCCTCGTGGGCTGGGGGCTCGAGGTGGTGCTCGGGGAGTTCCCGCTCTCGAGGGCGCTCGGGTTCCACGCCGCGATCTACCGCCGGCGCCCCGACGTGCACGCGATCGTCCATCTCCACTCGCCGTACGTGACGGCGCTGTCGAGCACCGGATCGACGGTCGGGATGTACGACGTCACCGCCGTGTGCTTCGCCGGCCAGCAGGCCACGTACGCGGACGACGGGATCAAGCCCCACGTGTCGGTGGCCGAGGCGCTGGGTGGCGGCCGGGTGGTCCTGATGGCGAACCACGGGGCGATCGTGGCGTCGGACTCGATCGAGCACGCGGTGGTGGAGGCGGTGACGCTCGAGCGGTGCGCACGCATCCACCTGCTGGCCACGGCCGCCGGTGGCCGCGAGATCGCGCCGGCCGAGGTGGCTGCCGGCCGCCGGTCGTTCCGGCCGCTCTACCTGCAGAACATGTGGGAGGCGAACGAGGCCCGGGTCCTCGCCGCCGAGCCTGGACTCGCAGCCGCCCTCAGCTGATCGAGCACGAACCGCCGTCGGCCATCACGGTCGCGCCGGTGACGAAGGCTGCGTCGGGCCCGAGGAGGAACCGGGCGACCGGGCCGATCTCGGTCGCGGCGTCGCCCAGGCGTCCCATCGGGCTGCGACCGAGCACCCGTTCGGCCATGGCCGGATCACGTTCGAACGCTTCCACCATCGCCGGGGTGGCGGCGAGCGGGCCGAGCGCGTTGACCCGCACGCCCGCAGGACCCCACTCGCGTGCGAGGGCCCGCACGAGGCCCCGCTGGGCGGCCTTCACCGCGGCGTAGGTGGGCAGCTTGGCCTTGCCCTCGAAGCCGGCCTCGCTGGTGAGCACGAGCAGCGCGCCGCCGGTCGCCCCGAGGTGCGGCCCGGCCTCGACGGCGAGCAGGTAGGTGCCTCGCAGGGAGACCGCGACGTGGTCGTGCAGGTCCGCGAGGCTGACCTCGCCGACTGCGCCAGGGCGGGGCGACAGCCCGCTCGTGGCGTTGGCGACCACCCCGTGCAGCGCGCCGTCGCATGCGATCACCCCCGCGACCGCCTCGCGCACGGAGGTGGGGTCGCTCGCCTCGCAGTGCACGAACCGGCCGTGGCCGCCGAGCGCCGTCACCTCGGCCGCCACGGCGGCGCCCTCGATGTCGCGCCGGGCAGCGATCCACACGGTCCACCCCGCCGAACCGCACGCCAGCGCGATCCCTCGGCCCACACCGCCGGTTGCGCCCGTGACGAGGACCACCCGGCTCATCGGGCCGACCGCCCGCAGTCGGCGGCCAGCACAGTGGCGGTGACCCCGACCGCGTCGGGGGAGAGGAGGACCCGGACCGCGCCGGCCACCTCGAGGGCGACGGTGCCGGGGAACGAGTCCAGCGGCGGCGGCGGGAGGACCACGGGCGGCGTGGTGAGCCGGCCCGGCGTGGTGACCGCGTTGGCGCGCACGCCTCGTGGCCCTTCGCTGCGAGCGAGCGAGCGGGCCAGTGCCTCGACCGCGTCGCCGATGGCCGTCTCGGCCACCCGGCCGGCGCAGTCGAGCGGGGCCGGCTGCTCGACCACGGCCACGATGGCCCCGCCGTCGGCGCACCGGGCCGCGGCCACGCCCATCGCGGCGAACCATCGGGCGAAGGGGACTTCGGCGCGGGCGATCCAGGTGTCGAGCTCGGTCTCGTCGAGCGGGCGCGGATCGCCGGGCTCGTCGGACCAGGCGGCGACCACCACGGCATCGTGCCGCGGGCCGTCGGCCTCCGTCGTCCGCCAGGCATCGAGCTCGCCGGTCCACGACCACCCAGCGTCGAGGATGTCGCCGCGCCCGGTCGGCACGCTCACGAGCTCCCCGTCCAGCGCGGCGACCAGCTCGCGGACGGCCGGCGTGTCCGATCCGATGACCAAGGTCATGACGGGCGCACCACCTGTCCGGGACGGGCCTCGAGCCGGTGGCCCTCTTCGACCACCACGGTGCCGTTGACGATGGTGGCGTTGATGCCGACCGGCACGCCCCGGAAGCGAGGCACCCCGAGCACGGGATCCTCCTGGAGGCGGCAGGTGCCCACGTCGATCCGCTCGGGGTCGAAGAGGAACACGTCGGCCGGGCGGCCCGCGGCGAGGATGCCGCGATCGGAGAGTCCGAGGATCGCGGCGGGGATGGCGGTCATGAGGCGGATCGCCTCCTCGAGGCGCCACACCCGCTCGGTGCGCCACCACGTGGCGAGGAAGTGCGTCGACCACTCCTGGCCGTCGTCGCGGTCGAGGTGGGCGCCGCCGTCGGACACGCCCACGATCATCTGCGGGTGCCGTTGCACGTCCTTCAGGAGCGCCCGCCACGCGGGGGTCTCGTTCGACCAGTGGAAGACCGCCCGGAGATCGTCGGCCACGGCGATGTCGAGCAGCGCGTCAGCGGGGTGGACCCGTCGCTCCGCCGCGATGTCCACCATGGTCCGGCCCAACCAGTGCTGGTCCGCGGCGACGCTGGTGTCGGAGAGGCGCAGGCTCTCCCAGAACGGGGGCGGGAGCGTGGTGCCCTTGGTCGGATCGAGGTTCGGGTGATCGATCGCGAACCGGAGCCGTTCGCGCTCGTCGGGGTCGGCGAGCAGGCGCCGCTTCTCCTCGATCGGGGCGGTCATGAGACGGTGCCAGGCGGGGACGCCCTCGTAGCGAGACGTCCCCTCGGCCACCGTGAAGGGCCCGTTCAGCGCTCGCGTCATCAGGAGGGAGTAGACGGGCGTGCCCTGCTCGGCCGACCGGTCGAGGAACTGTCGGGACTCGTCCCACGTCTTGGTGGGCGCGTCGACCTTCGATCGGCCGCCCAGGCCCTGGGTGATGGCGGGCACCCCGCCGCGCCGGGCGAGCTCGATGAGGAGGTCGCGGTCGTCGGGGGAGATGCCCTCCACCGCGCTCTCGGGCGCGAACGCGATCGAGCCGCGGCCGTAGCGGCCCACGGCGTCGGCGAGGGCGCGAACCTCGTCGGTGCTTGCCAGGCGGCTGGGGATGGGACGGTCGGCGAGGTCGAGGTGCGTCGGAGCGAGCGACGACGAGAAGCCGAGGGCGCCGGCGCCCATCGCCTCGTCGACGAGCTGCACCATGGCGGCCACCTCGTCCTCCTTGGCCTCTCGCTCGAAGGAGGCGTCGCCCATCACCCAGCGCCGGATCGCCGAGTGGCCGATGTACATGCCGAAGTTGAGTCCGAGCCGCCCCTCCCGTGTGGCCAGGAACTCCGGGAACGTCTCGAAGCCCCAGGCGATCTGGTCGAGCGCGGCGAGGTCCATGCCCTCGACCCGGGCGAAGAGCTGGCCCAGGTACTCGTGGTCGTCGCCATGGCACGGGGCCACGCCGAAGCCGCAGTTCCCGGCGGCCACGGTGGTGACGCCGTGCAGCGACGAGGTGTCGCACAGCCCGTCCCACGTGACCTGGGGGTCGTAGTGCGTGTGGGCGTCGACGATCCCGGGGGCGACGACGAGGCCGTCGGCGTCGATCCTTCGCTGGGCCCGCTCGCCGCGGTGGCGGCCGATGCCCACCACCTTGCCGTCGGCGATGGCGACGTCGGCGATGCGTCCGGGGACGCCGGTTCCGTCGACGACGAGGCCGCCGTTGATCAACAGGTCGTGCATGTCTTGCCTCTCGAAAGCAGGGCGTGGGCGCCTCAGCGCTTGGCGGTCTTCGCCCGCGGCTTCGCGGGGCGGCCGTTCGACCCGGTGCGCTTGGCCGCGGGTCGGGTGGAGGCGCCCACCAGGAGCACCTCTTGGAGCACGCGGATGTGCTCGCTGCTGTGGTCGGGCGGGAGCGGGTGGCTCGAGTACCGGACCGTGTCGATCAACGCGTGGATCGAGCTGGTGGCAATGCGGACCATCGCCTCGGTGTCGACGTTCGGGCGCATCGACCCGTCGTGCTTGCCCGTCTCGACGACCTCGCGCCACCGGTCGAGCGTCTCGAGGCTCTGGGCGGCCACGTCGGCGAGCTCGTCGAGCGTCGACAGCGTGTGCCAGTCGTAGTGGAGGATCGTGAGCTCGTCGCGGTGCTGCTCGCACACCGAGAAGACGACCGACACCATCTCGCCGAACTGCTCGGCGCCGGTGCCGCCGGCGTCGATCACCGCCTGCTGGCGGGGGAGGAGCTCGTCGTAGAACCGCGTGACGATGTCGCGGACGAGCTCTGCCTTCGACTTGAAGTGCGAGTACAGGCTCCCGGCCAGCAGGCCGGCGGCCTCGGCGATGTCGCGCATCGACGTGCTGCTGTAGCCGTACTCGGCGATCTGGGACTTGGCCACCACCAGGATCTCATCGCGCCGCGACATGGGCCTCTTCGCCTCGGGAGGGGAACGCTCGGACGAACGTTACGAGGTGGGCCTGTCCGGCCGGGGCAAGCATCATGCGGGGGACTCGACGCCGTGCACGTGGTGGCTGAGGTCGCCGACCAGCACCTGTCGATCGGCGCGCTCGGTGAAGCGCCACGCGCCGCCCACCTTCTCGAACCGGTCACGGTGCAGGCTCACCGCGACGGGCTGGAGCGCGAGTCCGTCGGTTGCCTGCATCACCGTGACGTAGCTGCGGGCCGTGGCCGTCTCGCCGTCGTCGCCCACGTGCACATCGAGGTTGGAGATGAGGTGGCACACGTGCGGCAGCCCGTCGGGATAGATGCGGACCGAGCGGCGCCAGAGGTCCTCCAACACGTCTCGGCCTACGAACCTGCTGCCGTCGCCGGCCACCAGGGTGGCGTGCTCGAACAGGTCGGCGACTCCGGCGATGTCGCCGGAGTCGATCCGTTCGGCGTAGGCGTGGACCAGGGATCGGATCGCCTCGTGATCGCTCATCGCTTCGGTCATGCTCACGCGTCCACGGTCGCGTCGGGCCGGGCGAAGCGCTCCGAGGAGATGCCCCACCAGCCGGGTCGGCGCACGCCGTCGGGCCACTGGCCGTCGAGCCAGGTGAGCGAGGCGATGTACTCCTGGATGCGCCACCCGTCGGGGGTGCGCACGAACGTCGTGTCGTAGAAGCCGCCGTCGGCGAGGAGCTGGTCGGCACCGTCGACGATCGAGATCATCTGGGTGAAGACGTAGTTGCGCCCCGTGGCCACGTCGCCGTCCACGTCGATGGCGAAGTTGGTCTGGTAGTGCTGGATCGCCGCGAAGATCGACAGCGACTCGCGGAGGTAGCCCTTGATCTCGGGGTACGTGTCACGGGCGCCCCCGTTGTTCGAGAAGTCGATGACGGCGCCGGGCACGAAGATCGCGTCCAGCGCGTCATAGTCCCGTTCGTCGACGTGCTGCGCGTACCGCGACAGCAGCTCCATGATCTCCACCTTGTCGGCGGCCAGGGCGAGGCGGTCTGTTCCCATGTGGTGCTCCTTGATCGGTCGGTTGGTACGGGGTCAGGGGATCGTGTAGCCGCCGTCGACGACGAGGGCGGTGCCCACGACGAACGACGCCGCGTCGGATGCCAGCCAGATGACGGCCTCGGCGATCTCCTGCGGTTCGGCGATGCGGCCGATCGGGTGGAGGGCGGCGACGCTTGCCTCCGCCTCGGCCGAGCCCTGCATCCACTGGTCCACCATCTGGCTGCGGGCGGTGCCCGGGCAGACGGCGTTGATCCGGATGTTCTGGCCGATGTAATCGAGCGCGGCGGACTTGGTGAGCCCGATGACGCCGTGCTTGGCGGCCACGTAGTTGGCGAAGCGGGGAACGCCGATGATCCCGGCGCCCGACGACGTGTTGATGATCGCGCCGCCGCCGACCTTGAGCAGCTCGGGGATCTCGTGCTTCATGCAGTAGAAGACGCCGTCCAACATGATGCCGATGCCGGCGCGCCAGACGTCGTCCTCCATCTCGGCGACCGGCGCGTCGGCGCCCTTGATCCCGGCGTTGTTGTGAGCGATGTCGAGGCGGCCGAAGCGGTCGACGGTGGCACGGACCATGGCGGCCACCGAGGCGCTGTCGGCCACGTCCACCTCGACGGCGAGGGCCTTGCCGCCGTCGGACTCGATGAGCTCGACGGTCTCTTGGGCGCCGGCGACGTTGCGATCGGCCACGGCCACCTCAGCGCCATGCCGGGCGAAGAGTCGGGCGGACTCGCGCCCGATGCCACCGGCGGCACCCGTCACGAGGGCCACCTTCCCGTCGAAGAGCGTTGCGGCCATCGTGTTCCCCCTGGGGTGCTTGCTTACGAACAGTTGTTAGTATAGAACCATCGGTGTCGGATGTCACGGGGCATGTGTCGCGACGATCGAGCAAGGGGTTCGATCTCCGCAAAAGGGGCGCATGTGACCGACCGACGTCGTCACCCACCCGCGTGGCTCATCAGCCACCCATCCCATGGGGGAACCAAGTGAAGAGAACGACTGTCGTCCGAGTGGGAGCCGGCCTCGCCGCCGTGCTGCTCGTCGCCTCCTGCGGAACGTCGAACAAGGGTCCAGGCTCGGGCTCGGCGTCCGGATCGGGCTCCGGTTCGGGTTCGTCGTCGGGCTCCGCCCGCGGCGTGACCGACAAGGAGATCACCATCGAGGGCATCGCGCCCCTCACCAGCGCGAGCGGCGGCTATCCGGGCGCCGACATCGGCGCCAAGGCGCGCTTCGCCCGCGTCAACGAGGAGGGCGGCATCAACGGCCGCACCATCAACTACCTCGGGACCAAGGACGACACCGAGGACGGCACGAAGAACCTCGACCTCGCCAAGAAGGCGGTGCAGTCGGACAAGGCGTTCGCCATCGTGCCGATGCTCGGCGCCGGGTTCCTCCCGGCCTCGTCGGACTACCTGAACAAGGAGCAGGTCCCGTCCGTGGGCTGGGGCTTCATGCCCGGCCAGTGCTCGGGCGCCGACACCTACGGGTTCGGGTTCAACGGCTGCATCCAGCCGCCCGGAGTGAAGGTGGTCAACACCTCGCTCGCCGCGCCCATCGTCAAGGAACTGGGCAGGAAGGGCCTGAAGGTCGCCATCGTCTCGGACGACTCGGCCAACTCCACCGACGGGCTGAAGTCCGTGAAGGCGGCGTTCCTGTCCCAGGGAGCCGACGTGGTCTACGCCAAGCCCAACGTGCCCACCACGGAGAAGGTCGACTACACCCCCTTCGTCCAGGACGTGATGACCTCCAACGCCGGCGGCCAGCCTGACCTGGTCGTGTTCAACAGCCTGTTCTCGAACACGGTCGGCATCACCGGCGGCCTGAAGGCCGCTGGGTACAAGGGCAAGTTCCTCAACTACATCGCCTACGTGCCCGGCCTGCTCGAGCAGAGCCCCGACGTGGCCAAGGCGCTCGATGGCAGCTACGTCAGCACCCAGTTCCTCCCCACTGAGTTCGGCGGCACCGCCATCGACCAGATGGAGAAGGACGTGAAGGCCGTCGACCCCAAGGCGAAGATCACCCTGGGCGTCGAGCTCACCTACTGGTCGGCCGACATGTTCGTCCAGATGCTGCAGGCCGCCGGCAAGAACCTGACGCCGGCCTCGTTCGGCAAGGCGATCAACGGCGGGTTCACCTACAAGCCGGAGGGCAAGCCCAACGGCATCGGCACGCTGGAGTACCCGAAGGGCCACAGCGAGCCCGCTCCCTGCTCGGCACTCGTGCAGATCGCCGGGACCAGCTACAAGCCCACCGCCGAGCTCACGTGCTACGAGAACACCCCGATCGAGGACGTGCCCGGGGCCTCGTAGCCACCACCTGGGAGGGACGGCGGCCCCTCGGCCTCCCGGCGGCCGCCGTCCCACCCAGATCCGGCTCACGCCTCCTCCACCATGGACAAGCTGATCGCCCTCCTCGTCAGCGGCGCCGTCTCGGGCGCGGTCTACTCGCTGCTGGCCATCGGCCTCGTGCTGACCTACTCCGTCTCGCGGGTCTTCAACTTCGCCCAGGGCGCCATCGCCTTCGCCGCGACGCTGCTCTTCTACGAGCTCACGCAGGGCCTCCACTGGCCGACGGTCCCCGCCCTCGTGGTGTCGATCGCCGTGGTGAGCGCGCTCGGGCTGCTCGTCAACGAGGTCGTGTTCCGTCGCCTGGCCGAGGCCGAGGACGCCACCAAGATCGTGGCGACGGTGGGCCTCTCGATCGCCATCCCCGCGCTGGCCCTGCTCATCGTCGAGACGGCGGTCGACACGTTCCACGCCTCGATCCCGCGGGGCGACAACATCTTCCTCCCGCCTGGCCTCGGACCCTCGCCCAAGCACATCTGGCACTGGGGTCCGGTCACGATCGACTCGAACCAGGTGATCGCCCTCTCGGTGGCGGTCGTGGTGTCGATCGGCCTCTGGCTGCTCGTGAACCACACGCGCACGGGGCTGCGGATGCGGGCCACGGTCGACCGGGGCTCACTCGCCGAGTACCGCGGCATCGACACCATCGCGGTGTCCCGGCTCGCCTATGCGCTGAGCTTCGGCATCGCCGGGTTGGCCGGCATCACCGGGGCGCCGTTCCTGAGCCTCACGCCGACCGACTACACGGGCATCCTCGTGGTCGCGGCGGCGGCGGCGGTGTTCGCACGCCTGCGCTCGCTCCCGATGGCACTGGTGGGTGGGCTGCTCCTCGGCCTGGCCCAGAGCCTGTTCTCCGGGTACGTCCACCTCTTCGAGTCGATCCCCGGCCTGGCCTCGGCCCTGCCGTACCTCCTGCTCTTCTTCGGCCTCTTCTTCCTCGCCCGCGACCGGCGTCGGATCGCCGGCCAGGTGGCCGAACCCGTCGCCGCCGATCCCGTGGCGGCCCTGGTCTGGTGGCGCCGGCTCCTGCCGTGGGCGGTGGGCTCGGTGGGCCTGGTCGTCGCCTTCTACGTCGTGAGCGACTACCAGCTCAGCCTGCTCACCCGGGGCATGGCGCTGGCGATCATCTTCTTGTCGTTCACGGTCGTCACCGGGATCGGCGGCATGGTGAGCCTCAGCCAGGCGTCGTTCGCGCTGCTCGGCGCCATGGTGGTCGGCAAGCTCGTTGCGGGAGGCATGGCCCTGGTGCCGGCCACGATCGTCGCCGTGGCGGTCACCGCGCTCGTGGGCGCCCTGTTCGCCCTGCCCGCCCTCCGCCTCGGAGGCCTGTCGCTCGCACTGTCCACCCTCGCCCTGGCGTTGATCGGCGACACCGTCCTGTTCGCGTACAAACCGTTCACGAACGGGTCCTACGGCTGGACCGTGCCCCGTCCCACGATCGGGCCGTTCGACCTCGGCACCGACCGGGCCATGGCGTGCGCCCTGCTCGTGGTCGTGCTGGTCATCGTCTGGATTATCGGCAACCTGCGGCGCTCGCCGTCGGGCCGGGCGATCCTCGCCGTGCGCTCGAGCGAGGCGGCGGCGTCGTCGGTCGGGCTCTCCACCGCTCGGTCGAAGTTCCGGGTGTTCGTCATCTCGTCGGCCATCGCCAGCCTCGGCGGCGTCATGCTGGCCACGGTCAACGGCTCGGTCAGCAGCGCCTCGCTCCCGGCCCAGGTCGGGCTGAGTTGGCTGGCCATCGTGGTCCTCGTGGGCATCCGGCGTCCGGCGGGCGCGGTCATCGCGGCCCTCCTCTTCGTGCTCAGCCCGGAGATCATCGGCCACCTCACCTCGTCGAACCGGATCCAGGACATCCTCTTCGGCCTCGGGGCCGTCCAGCTCGCCAAGTCGCCCGACGGCATCCTCACGGCGTTCACCGGGGCGCGGACCCGGGCGCGGAACCGCCGTGCTGCTGTCACCGTCGCTGACATGCCGGTGGCGACCAACACCCCCGTGGCCAGTCCCGTGCGTGCCGCCGGCCTCGCCGAGGCGACCCCGATCCTCGAGCTGGAGGGACTGCACGCGGGTTACGGCGCGGTCGAGGTGCTGCACGGCATCGACCTCACGGTCCTCGCCGGGCGCATCACGCTCCTGCTCGGCGCGGGCGGCGCCGGCAAGTCCACCCTCTGCGCCGCGGTGGGCGGGGGCCTGGCGGCCACCGGCGGGGAGGTTCGCTTCCAGGGGGAGGACGTCACCGTCCTCGCCGCCCACGGCCGCATCCGCCGCGGCATGGCGATCGCGCCCGAGTCCCGCGGCATCTTCCCGGGATGCACGGTGGCCGAGAACCTGGCGGTGGTCCTGCCCGATGCCGCCGATCGCGAGCTGGCCTACGAGCGCTTCCCTGCCCTGGCGTCGAGGCGGCGCGTCGAGGCCGGCTACCTGTCCGGCGGGGAGCAGCAGATGCTCGCCCTGGCACCGCTCGTGGTGAAGCCCCCCACCTTGCTGATCGCCGACGAACCAGGCCTCGGGCTCGCGCCCATGATCGTGGACCAGGTCTACGACGTGCTCCGGGAGCTGCGCGCCGCGGGGACCGCGGTCCTGTTGTCAGAGGAGAAGGCGAGCCGTGTCCTGCACCTGGCCGACGACGTTGCCTTCCTGACGCTCGGTCGCCTCTCGTGGGCCGGCCCGGCGGCCGACGTCGACGTCGATCGCTTGGCCGACTCCTACCTCGAGGCCCGGCGATGAGAGGCGCGCCCGTGGGCCCGAGCGGTTCCGTCCCCGTGGCGGCCCGCGACACCGTGCTCGAGGTGTCGGAGGTGGCTGTGCAGTTCGGCGGGGTCCGGGCCATCGACGACGCGTCGCTCGTGGTCGGTCGCCGGGAGCTGGTCGGCGTGATCGGTCCCAACGGCGCCGGCAAGACCACCTTGTTCGACGTGATCTCGGGGTTCCGCCGGCCCACTCGGGGTCGGGTGGAGCTCGACGGCACCGACGTCACCGGCCGCTCGGTCGCGTGGCGCGCCCGGCACGGCGTCCGGCGCACGTTCCAGCGCCAGCAGGTCTTCGGTGCCCTCACCGTGCGGGAGAACCTGCTCGCCGCGGTCGAGGGCGACCGGATGCGGGGCGGCGTCGTGGTCGATCTCCTGGGGCTGAGCAGCCGGCGGAGCGGCGCCTCGCGCCAGGCGCGCCGCGTCGACGACGTCCTCGAGCTGTGCGACCTCGGCGCGCTGCGCGACGTGCCGGCCGGCTCCCTCCCGATCGGCGCCGCCCGCATGCTCGAGCTCGGTCGAGCACTCGTGCACGAGCCCCGGGTGCTGTTGCTCGACGAGCCCACCTCCGGGCTCGGCGAGGCCGAAGCCGCCGCCATGTCGACGGCGCTGCGCGCCTACCTCGCAGACCACGAGTGCGGCGTGGTGCTCGTCGAGCACGACGTCGGGTTCGTCATGGACCACTGCGATCGCATCGTCGTGCTCAACCTCGGCGCCGTCCTGGCCGCCGGGCCACCCGACGTGATCCGCGCCGACCCCGCCGTCCGTGCCGCCTACCTGGGCTGAACGCCCACCATTCGAGGAGAACCTGTGGACACCAACGAGAGCAGACTCGCCGAGGCCACCCCGGCCGAGCTCGACGAGCTGTTCGAACGGCTGAAGAACTGGCGACGCTGGGGCCCGGGCGACCAACGCGCCGCGCTCAACCACCAGACCCACGAGCACCGCGCCAAGGCGGCCGCCCTGGTGACCGACGGCGTCCTCGTCAGCCTCGCCCACGACCTCCCGCTCGAGCCGTCCGTCGAGACGCCCAACCCCGCCCACCACCACATGCTCAAGTCGGGCGACGCACGCGACAGCTCCGGCATCCCGGGCTACGAGGCGTGCGGCGACTACATCGGCACGCAGGTCCACGGCCTGGGCATCACGCACATCGACGCGTTGTCCCACATGTTCGTGCGGGGCGAGATGTTCGGCGGTCGGCCATCCTCGGAGGTCCGCAGCGACGGGGCCCAGGCCAACAGCGTCATGACCCTGTCCGACGGGCTGGTGGGACGCGGCGTGCTGCTCGACGTGCCGCTCGTGCGCGGCGTGGAGCACCTCGACGGCGCGGACGCGATCGGGGTCGCCGACCTGGAGGCGGCGGAAGCGGCCCAGGGCGTCACGGTCGGGGCGGGCGACTTCCTGCTGATCTCCACCGGCCGCGACGCCCGGCGCCGAGCGGCCGACGGTCGACTCGATCCCGTCCGAGCGGGCCTGGCCGGCCTGCACCACTCGTGCCTCCCGTGGCTGCACGACCGCCAGGTCTCGGTCCTCGGGTCGGACGGGATCTCCGACCTCATGCCGTACCGGTCGACCCCGGGGTGGCCGTTTCCGGTGCACCAGATCGGCATCGTGGCGATCGGCCTCCACCTCATCGACAACCTCGACCTCGGCACGATCGGCGCGGCGTGCGTCGAGCGGTCGCGCTGGGAGTTCCTGCTGACCGTGAACCCGCTCCGCATCCCCCGCGCCACCGGATGCCCCGTGAACCCCGTGGCGGTCCTCTGATGGTCGGTCGCCTCGGCGGCCGGGTCGCGATCGTCACCGGAGCCGGGCGCGGGCAAGGCGCGGCCGAGGCGGCGCGGTTCGTGGAGGAGGGGGCGAGGGTCCTCGTGGCCGATGTCGACCTCCGTGTCGCGCGCGCGGTCGCGGATGAGCTCGGCCCGCTCGCGGAGGCCGTCGCCCTCGACGTGCGCGATGCCAAGGACTGGGAGGTCGCCGTCGCGACGTGCCGGGAGCTGCTCGGGACGCCGACCGTGCTCGTGAACAACGCCGGCGTCATGCCCGTCGGCACCATCGAGGACGGCGACGTGGAGCAGGTCCGGGTGGCCCTCGACGTCAACGTGGTCGGCACATGGTTGGGCATGCGTGCGGTCGTCGCCTCGATGCGGGAGGCCGGCGGAGGATCGATCGTCAACGTCTCGTCCATCGCCGGCCTGCGGGGAGGGCGAGCCCTTGCCGCGTACTCCGCGAGCAAGTTCGCGATCCGCGGCCTGACCCGCTCCGCCGCGCTCGAGCTCGGCGCCTACGGGATCCGCGTGAACGCCGTCCTGCCCGGGCCCATCGACACGGAGATGATCCGCCAGTTCCACGATCCCGCCGGCCTCGTCGACCGACCCGTGCCCCGGTACGGCCGGCCCGAGGAGGTGGCCGAGGTGGTGGTCTTCCTCGCCTCCGGCGACGCCTCGTTCGTGACCGGCTCCGACTACGTCGTCGACGGCGGCGCTACGGCAGGCGGCTGAACCAGAGCTGCGAGAGGCCGGCGGCGACGAACAGCACCACGAGGGAGCTGCCGATGAACCAGCCGGTCAGGTCCTCGGGCTCGGTGGTGTAACCCACCGAGGAGCCGATGTCTTGGTAGACCTTCTTGAGCTCGTCCACGGTGGCGGCGGTGAAGGCGGTGCCGTTGGTGTCGTTGGCGATCTTGGCAAGGGCTTCGGGGTTGACCGCGACCGACACCGTCTGGTCCTGGCCGGGGATGTTGATCGTCCCGTCCTTGGTCCCGAAGGAGATCGTGGACACGGGGACCTTCGCCTTCTTGGCCGCGGCCGCGGCCTGGGCATCGGGTCGGCCGCTGGTGGTCTCGCCGTCGCTCATCAAGACGATGCGGGCCGGTACCGGGTCCGACCCCTTGGCCCCCGGCGCCGAGTGGATGGCGTCGAGCGACGCGTAGATCGCCTCGCCGATCGCGGTGCGCTCGCCCAGGCGGAGCTGGTCGATCGCCGCCCGCACCTGCTCGCGATCACGGGTGGGCGGCACGCGGATCTGGGCGACGCCGTTGAAGGTCACCAGGCCGACGTTGAGGCGGGGCGGGAGGATGTCGAGGAACCCCTTGGCCGCGGTCTTGGCCGCGGCCAGGCGGGTGGGCGCCACGTCGGTGGCCTCCATCGACAGGGACGTGTCGATGGCGACGATGATCGTGGCCCGCTCGCGGGGGACTCGGTGGAGGCGGGCCGGCTTGGCGTAGGCGCCGACCATGCCGGCCAGCGCGACCAGCAGCAGCGCGGCCGGGAGGTGGCGGCGCCAGCCCGGGCGCTTCGGGGCGACGGAGTCGAGCAGGGCCAGGTTCGTGAAGCGGACGGCGTAGGTACGGCGCCGGCTGGCGGTGACGAGGTAGACGAGGCCCAGGGCGACGACGCCGACGAGCAGCCACAGCCGGATCGGGAGCTGGAACGTGACCGCGAGGGTGGACGCGCTCATCGTGATGCCCACCCGGCTCGGCGGGCGTGCACCCGTTCCCGGCGTGAGACCACGAACCGCACGATGTCGAGCAGCCAGTCCTGGTCGGTGCGCAGCACGAGGTGGTCTGCGTTGGCCGCCCGGATGCCGTCGGCGATCGCGGCCCGCTGCTCGCCGGCGGCCGCTTCGTAGCGGGCCCGGAGTCGCTTCGACGCGGTGGCGACCTCACGGGTCTCGCCGGTGGCCGGATCGACCAGGCTGAGCAACCCGACGTCAGGCAGGCTCAGCTCGCGGGGGTCGAGCACCTCGATGGCGATGGTCTCGTGGCGGGCACCGAGGCGCCGGAGGGGTTGCACCCAGGTCTCCGGATCGGCGAGGAAGTCCGAGACCACGACGACCATGCCGCGCCGCCGGGCCAGGGCGCCGAGCCGATCGATCGCGGCGCCGAGGTCGACCGTGCCCGTGCCGGCTCGCGGCATCGTGGTGAGGCGGTGCAGCGACGCCATCAGGTGGAGGCGGCCGCCACGCGCCGGCATCATCGACGGCCCCTCGGGCCGGGCGACGAGCGAGCCGAAGCGGTTCCCGGTCCTCGCGGTGAGGAAGCCGACCGCCGCGGTGGCCGAGATGGCGAGGTCGCGCTTCTCGCACCACGCCGTGCCGAAGTCCATGGATGCCCCGAGGTCGGTGAGCACCCATGTCTCCAGCTCGCGGTCCGCGATCGAGTCGCGCACGTGCGGCGTCTGCATGCGGGCGGTGACGTTCCAGTCGATCCGCCGGACGTCGTCGCCGGCGACGTACATCCGCGTCTCGCCGAGCTCGGAGCCGTGACCGGGCACGAGGCCCTGGTACTCGCCGTGCAGGAGACCGTCGAGCTTGTGGCCCACCGCGAGGTCGAGGCGCCGGAGGACCTCGTCGGGGCCGGTGCGCGTGGTGCGCGGGGGGACGTTGGCGGGCGCAGCCATGGTCAACCGGCCACCGAATCACCCGACGGCGGCGGGCCCCATGCACCCGGCGTGGGAGCCGGTGCACTGGGCCCGCTCCATGCGGCCGGCGCCGGTGCCGTGGGCGCCGCGTGGGTGGGCGCGAGGGGGGTGGGAGCGGTCGGGGCCCATCCGGGCGGGTTCGGGTCCCGGCTGGACGACGGGTCCTGCGACGGGGCGACGCGGGGGGCGGGCACGGTGCTCAGCACCCGGCCGAGCACGTCCTCGACGCCGACGTCCCGGGCCAGCGCTTCGTAGGAGAGGACGAGGCGGTGACGGAAGATGTCGGGCGCCACGTCGTAGACGTCTTGGGGCAGCACGTAGGTGCGGCCGCGCAGCAGGGCCAGGGCCCGGCCGGCGGCGATGAGCCCGAGGCTGGCCCGGGGGCTGGCGCCGAAGGAGAGCAGCGGGCGCAGGTCGGCCATGCCGAAGCGCTCGGGCTCGCGGCTGGCGAACACCAGGCTGACCGCGTAGTCGACGACCTCGCGGGCCACGAAGATCTCCTCGGCGGCCTGCTGGAGCCGGGCCAACTCGGAGATCTGGAGGGTCTCGCGTGCTTGGGGCGGTGCCACGCCCATGCGCTGGACGATCTCCACCTCCTCCGACGGCGAGGGGTACTCGACCACGATCTTCATGAGGAAGCGATCGCGTTGGGCTTCGGGCAGCGGGTACACGCCCTCCTGCTCGATCGGGTTCTGCGTGGCGAGGACGAGGAAGGGCTGGGGGACGGGGAAGGTCTTCCCCCCGATGGACACCTGGTGCTCGGCCATCACCTCGAGCAGCGCGGACTGGACCTTCGCCGGCGCCCGGTTGATCTCGTCGGCGAGGACGAAGTTGGCGAACACCGGGCCGAGCTCGACATCGAACTGCTCGCTGCTGGCGCGGTAGATGCGAGTGCCCATGATGTCGGCGGGGAGCAGGTCGGGCGTGAACTGGATGCGGGTGAAGCTGCCGCCCACGACCTTCGCCACCGTCTCGGCGGCCAGGGTCTTGGCCAGGCCGGGGACCCCTTCGAGCAAGGCGTGGCCCTTGGCCAGCAGGCAGATCAGCAGGCGCTCGACGACCCGGTCCTGGCCGACGATGACCTTCTTCACCTCGAAGATCGTCTGCTCGAGCAGTTCGGCTGCGCCCGGGCCGGCTGTGTCAGGCGTCAGATGGTCGGACATGGGGTGGGTGCTCCTCGATGGATCCGTGCCCGGCCAGTTGGGCAGGTGCTCGCGAAGCACAGCGTAAAGGGCTGCGCCGAACCCGCGACCCCGCCCGCCCTGACCTCGCCGGGGTGCGCCTCGCGGGAGCGTTGCGGCGTTTCCGTGGCGTTTCGGTGGGGACCGGTACGGTGCCGAGGTGCGCATCCTTGTCGTGGAGGACGAGGCCGACCTGGCCGATGCGATCGCGATGGGTCTCCGCCGAGAGGGCTACGCCGTCGACGTGGCGTTCGACGTTCGCGGCGCGCTCGACCGGCTGTCCTTCTCGTCCTACGACCTCGTCACGCTCGACCTGAGCCTGCCCGACGGGGACGGCCTCGACCTGGCCCGACGGCTGCGGACCGATCCCTTGCTGGCCCCGATCGACGGCGAGCCGGCGCCGCGCGTGCTGATGCTCACCGCACGCGACACCGTCCACCAGCGCGTCGCCGGCCTCGACGAAGGTGCCGACGACTACCTCGTGAAGCCGTTCGCGTTCACCGAGCTGTCGGCGCGGGTGCGCAGCTTGATGCGACGAGATGCCGGCCGATCCGGCTCGGTCCTGCAGGTGGGGGAGCTCGCCCTCGACACGGCGCGCTTCGAGGCCACGCGGCGCGGTCGGCTGCTCGACCTGACCGCCAAGGAGTTCTCCCTCCTGCGCTACTTCATGGCCCACGCCGGCGACGTGCTCAGCCAGGAGCGGCTCCTCGAGCACGTGTGGGACGAGAACGCCGATCCGCTCACCAACACGGTGCGGGTCACGGTGGGCACCTTGCGGCGAAAGCTGGTGCGCGAGGACGACGTCGAGCCCCCGATCGAGACGGTGATCGGCGCGGGATACCGGCTGCGGCCCGACCTCCTCGCCCTGCCGCCGAATGCCGATGGCTGACCCGGTGTCGCCGCCGAACCCGGTACCGCCACCTGGCCTGGCGTCGCCGCCCAACCCGGTGTCGCCACCCAACCCGGTGTCGCCACCCAACCCGGCGTCGCCGCCGAACCCGGCAGGGCCCGAAGGTCGCCGGGCCCCGGATCCCGGACGTCGCACGCGCCGGCGCTATCGCCGCCTCGAACGGCTGGCCGACGCCCTTCCAGACTGGATGGGGTCGATCCGCTTCCGGCTCACCGCGCTCTACTCGCTCCTGTTGTTCGGCCTGGCCGCGGTCATGGTGCTCGGCCTCTACCTCGTGCTGGCGCGCCGGCTCCACGAGCAGCCCGACTACCGGACCTGGGTCGACACCGTGCAGCCGGTGCCGGGCGGCATCGAGATCT
>JAOBWM010000149.1 GCA_025463365.1 Acidimicrobiales bacterium | reverse complement strand
GGTGAGCTCACCTGGGCCGAGACCGCCGAGCGCCGCCATGCGATGGCCAAGAAGCTCGGGAGCCAGACCCTCAAGGACTACGTCCTGTGGCCCCTGCTCACCGGCCCGTCGGCCCCGCTCACCTTCGCCGGCAACGCGGTGGCCAACCTGGCACGGAACCTGTGGTCGTTCTCGATCATCTTCTGTGGCCACTTCCCCGAGGGTGTCGCCACCTTCACCAAGGAAGAGGCCGCCGACGAGACCCGCGGCGGCTGGTACCTCCGCCAGCTCCTCGGCTCGGCCAACATCGAGGGAGGCCCGCTGTTCCACCTCATGAGCGGCAACCTCAGCCACCAGATCGAGCACCACCTGTTCCCCGACATCCCGGCCCATCGCTATCCCGAGCTGGCGGTGGAGGTGCGCGAGATCTGCGAGCGCTACGGCTTGGCCTACAACACCGGCAGCTTCGGCAAGCAGTTCGGCTCGGTCGCGTCGCGCATCTGCAAGCTCGCGGTCCCGTGGGGCAAGGCCTCGACCGCCGTGCCCGCGCCCACCGCCCTCCCCGCCGGTTGGACCGTCCGCCCCAGGTCGACCGACCTCACCCACGCCGACGAAGCCGCGGTCGCCTGAGCCAGCCCACGGTCCCTTGAGGTGCCGACCGGTCAGATCTCGATGATGGTGCGGACGCCGACGGCGTCGCGGAGGTCGTCGAAGGCGAGGTTGATGTCGGCGAGGGGGCGGCGAGAGGTGATGAGCGCCTCGAGGTCGAGCTGGCCGGCCTGGGCCAGGGCGATCAGCCGGGGGATGTCACGCAGCGAGTTGCAGCTACCGAGCAGGCACCCGAGGAGGTTCTTGCCACCGGCGGCGAGCGCGGCGGGGAGAGCGTGCGTGAGCGGGTCGTCCATCGCCGGGACGCCGACCATCACCGTGGAACCGCCCTTGCGGATGACGTCGAGACCGAGCGCGATCAACGCGCTCTTCCCCACCGCGTCGAACGCCCAGTCGACACCGATGCCACCGGGCGACACGTCGAAGGCCGCGGTGGCGAGGTCGTCGACGGTGGGGTCGATGGCATCCGTGGCGCCGAGGGCGAGCGCCCGCTCGCGCCGCTCGGCGACGGGGTCGCTCACGAGGATGCGGCTGGCGCCGGCCAGGCGCGCGCCCTGCACGATCGACAGGCCGATCCCGCCCGCCCCCATGACCAGGACCGTGTCGCCCTCCTCCACGCCCGCGGTGTTGAGCACGGCTCCGACGCCGGTCTGGACCGCGCAGCCGATGACGCAGGCGACGTCGAGCGGCACGTCGTCGGGCACCTTGACCGCCCCGTTCGCCTGGATGATCACGATCTCGGCGAAAGCCGCCACGCCGACGCCCCGGTAGACCACCTCGCCGTTGCGCGACAACCGCGTGCCGCCGTCGGGGTGGGCGTTGGTGACCATGGCGTCGCTGTTGACGCAGAGGCTCCACTGGCCGCGCACGCACCAGGGGCAGTGGCCGCACGGGGGGCACGGCGTCAACACGACGTGGTCACCAATCTGGAGGGTGGTGACGCCCGGACCCACCGCTTCCACCACACCCGCGGCCTCGTGGCCGAGGATCACGGGCAACGCCACGGGAAGGGCCCCGCTCACGAGGCTCAGGTCGCTGTGGCAGACGCCGCAGTGCGAGACGCGCACGGCCACCTCCCCGACGCGGGGCTCCTCGGCCTCCACGTCGTCATGCACCACGAGGGGCGCCCCGATCTGCTCGAGCACGGCAGCGCGCATCGGTCTGGTCCCCTCGTCGTCGGTCGGTCGGCGGCATCGACCGACTTGAGCCCACCCTGCCACGCCGGTGGCGATGGGTCAGGCGACCGCCGACGCCCTCGACTTCGAGGCCACCACCCTCGGCTCAACGACCCACCCGGCAGGCAGCGAAGCCGGGGGCGTGTCGTCGGTCGGTCGGCGGCATCGACCGACTTGAGCCCACCCTGCCACGCCGGTGGCGATGGGTCAGGCGGCCGCCGACGCCTTCGACTTCGAGGCCACAGTCTTCGGCTCGACGACCCACCCTGCAGGCAGCGAGGTCGGGGTCGTGTCGTCGGTCGTGGTCTTGGGCGGGAGGGCGAAGCGGCAGATCTTGGCCACGACGGAGCCGAACTGCTTGGCCAGGCCGCCGGAGTTGTAGGGCAGGCCGTACCGCTCGCAGATCTCCCGGACCTCGACCGCCATCTCGGGGTAGCGGTGGGCGGGGATGTCGGGGAACAGGTGGTGCTCGATCTGGTGGCTGAGGTTGCCGCTCATCAGGTGGAAGAGCGGGCCGCCCTCGATGTTGGCCGAGCCGAGGAGCTGGCGGAGGTACCACCCGCCGCGGCTCTCGTCGGCCGCCTCCTCCTTCGTGAAGGTGGCGACGCCCTCCGGGAAGTGGCCGCAGAAGATGATCGTGAACGACCACAGGTTGCGGGCCAGGTTGGCGGTGGCGTTGCCCAAGAAGGTGAGCGGAGCCTGCGGGCCGGTGAGGGCCGGGAACAGGACGTAGTCCTTGAGGGTCTGGCTGCCGAGCTTCTTGGCGATGCTCAGTCCGACCTCGCGCAGCTCTTCGGCCTTCTTGTCGCCTGAGACGATCCGCTCCGACTCGAGGTCGTGGAGCATCACGCCGTACTGGAAGAAGACGGCCAGCAGCGTGGCGTAGACGGGGTTGCCGAGGTTGGCCTTGCTCCACGGGTGGTCGTCGGTCATCCGGAGCACGCCGTAGCCGATGTCTCGGTCCTCGCCTTCGATGTTGGTGAAGGTGTGGTGCCGGTAGTTGTGCGAGTGACGCCACTGCTCGCCCGGGCAGGCGTTGTCCCATTCGAACGTGTTGCCGTGGAAGGCCGGGTCCTGCAGGAAGTCGTACTGGCCGTGCATGACGTTGTGGCCGATCTCCATGTTGTCGAGGATCTTCGACAGGGAGAGGGCGGCCACGCCTCCGACCCACGCCGGCGGGAGGAAGCCGGCGAACAGCAGGGCACGGCCGGCGAACTCCAACCCGCGCTGGGCCCGGACGACCTTCTCGAGGTACTCCCGGTCCCGCTCGCCGAGGTCGGCCACCGTACGGCGGCGAAGGTCGTCGAGCTCGGAGCCGAAGGCGTCGATCTGCTCGGGGCTGAGGTGGGTGATGGGGCTGGGCATGAGATGCGCTCCTGGTTCAGGTGCGGACGGGGGCGTGAGAGCTGGAGGGTTCAGAGCTGGACGGCGACTTCGCCGCACGCCATGGACACGCACAGCCGGATGGGCTCGGTGTCGGCGGCGGACAGCTCGCCGGTGACGAGGTTGCGGACCTGGCCGCTCGTCTTGGTGGTGGTGCAGGTGCCACAGATGCCTCGACGGCACCCGAACTTCGGGGTCAGGCCGGCGGCTTCGGCGGTCTCGAGGACGGTGCCCTCGGCGGCGGCGGTCACGCCGGATCGCTCGAAGGCGACGACGCCGTCGCCGGTGTCGAGCGTCGGGTCGATCGGGGGCAGGCCGAAGCGCTCGAGGTGGACGCGATCCGACAGGCCGAGCCCTGCGAAGTGCTCCTCGACCGAGGCCATCAGCGGGGCGGGGCCGCACAGGAAGACCTGGATCGAACGGGCGTCATCGGTGAACTCGGCAACATGGTCGGCACCGAAGAAGCCGTCGAGGTCACCGGCACCGGGCTCGTCGGTGAGGCCGAGCAGCAGCCGTCCGTGCGGCAGTGCGTCGGCCAGGCGTCCGAGCTCGTCGCGGTAGCAGACGTCTGCGGCGGTGTAGCCGTAGTGCACGAACGTGACCGGGCCCTCGTGGCCCTCGTCGACGAGCGTGCGCAGCATCGACAGCACGGGCGTGATGCCGCTGCCACCGCTGATGAACACGAGGTGGTCGGTCCGCTCGGCCGGAACCGGCAGGACGAAGTCGCCCTTGGCCTCCGAGAGGCGGAGGACGTCGCCGCGGCGAGCATGTTCGACGAGGTGCTTGCTCACCCGGCCCGAGGCGTTGGCCTTGACCGTGAGCTCGAGGGTGCCGTCGGCCCGGTGAGGTGACCCGGCGAGGCTGAAGCAGCGCTGGTGGACGACCCCGTCGATGGAGACACCGACGACCACGTGCTGGCCGGCCCGGAAGCCGGCCCACGTGTCGTTGGGGCGGAGCGTGAGGGTGACGGTGCCCGGGGTCTGGCGCTCGACGGCGACCACCTCGGCGCGGGTCTCGCGAACGACCCAACGCGGATCGACCAGTTCGAGGTACCGATCGATGCCGTGGGGGGCGGTGAGCTTGTCGACCAGGTTGGAGGCCAAGGCTCGGCGGACGAGGTGCCGGGGTCGAGCTGGTGCGGTGGCGTTGACCACGGTGCGACTCCTGAAGTGAGTGAACAACTGTTCACCACAGTACGGATCGACCCGGGGACCGGCAAGAGGCACACGTCACAGCGGGCCGCAGATGCATGTCAGCCGCAATTTTCCGACAATTCGCCCAGGTCAGTTCGGGGTTGACCGAGCACACCGCTCGGTGAACAGTCGTGCACCATGACCTTGCTCGGTGAACACCCGTCTACCCTGGTGGTCGTGCCTCGCACCGAACGCAGCTCGCGTCGACCTGACGGGTCGGGCACCCCCCGCTCGGTGGACAAGAGCCGCACCCGGCGGGCCCTCCTCGACGGCGCCCTCGACCTCCTGGCCGATCGCACGCTCGACAACCTGGGCATCCGCGAGGTCACCCGCGCCGCCGGCGTGTCGCCCGCTGCCTTCTACCGCCACTTCGAGCGGATCGACGACCTCGGCCTCGTGCTGGTCGAGGAGGCGTTCGCCACGCTGCGCTCGCTCATGCGCGATGCGCGCGACGACGTCAACGAGGCCGACGACATGATCAAGCGTTCGGTCGCCGCCCTCGTCCGCCACGTCCACGACCACCGCGACCACTACCGGTTCATCGCCCGCGAGCAGTACTCACCGGTGATCTCCGTGCGCCTCGCGATCCGCCGCGAGATCCGCCTCTTCGCCACGGAGTTGGCCACCGACCTGGCCCGGCTGCCGATCGTCAACACCTGGCCCACCGAGGACCTCGTGATGCTCGCGGACATGATCGTCGGGCTCATGGTCGACACATCCAAGCGGTTGCTCGACGTCATCGAGGAAGCTCCCGACCGCGAGCCCGAGGTCATCCGCGACACCGAGCGCCGCCTCCGCTACCTGACCAACGGCGCCGTCGCCTGGAAGCCCCGCCCGCGCTCCTAGCCACCGAGCGACCGAATCGGCCGAGGTCGGTCAGATGCGGCGGATCCTGAGCCGGACTCCCGCGGCATCGGCGAGGTGCACGAGGTCGTCTGGGTCCGATGTCACCACCACGTCGTCACGGCGGAGTGCGCCTTCGACGACGACTGCGTCGGCCACGTCCGATCGGTCCGCCCACCCCAGCATGACCCCAGCGCTGCGGGCTCGCTCGTGTTCGAGCGCCTCGATGGCGCACGGCGCGAGCAGGCGAGCGATGTTGACCTCGCGGGCACGACCCCTCCACGCCTGGGCGACGACCACCGACGGCACCGTGGGCAGCACCTCCTCAGCAAGGAAGCCGGCGTGAAGGGCCCACATCCGGCGATCGTTGCGGTCGGCGGCGATGAGTGCCCCGGCGTCGTAGGTGACGCCCATCAGCTGGCTCCATCTCGCAACTGCGCCAGCCGAGCGAGCTGCTCCGGCGTCTTCGGGATGGCCGCCAACGCCCCCGCCGCGGCGAGGTCTTCCTGCGCCTGGCGCCGCCCCTCGGCCAGTTCCTGGGCGGTGAGGCGGCCGTTGTCGGCCTCCCACTCCTCGATCCCGAGCCAGCCGGCCTCGATCTTCAGCCGGTGTGCCGCGGTCTGGGCCAGCCACCCGCTGAAGGTGGTCCCCTGCAGCGCGGCAGCCGCCTCGACGGCTTCGTCCAGCTCCGGGGGGAGGGAGATCGAGCGCTTCGGTCGGGCCGGCATGAGACAAAGGGTAGCATCGACGATGCGACCGAACGACAGAAAGTACCGAAAGGAAGGGTGCCAGATCGCCCGTCTGGGTCAGATGGGCACCAGGTGGAACACGCGGATGTTGCGGCCGCTGCTCTCGACGTAGTCGTCGTAGGCCGGCCAGACCGCGGTGAGCGTGGGCCACACGGTGGCCTTCTCGTCGTCGGTGAGGAGGTGGGCGTCGACCGGCGTGGACCTGGCCCCGTACGACACCTCCGCCTTGGGCTCGGCGAGGAGGTTGCCGGTCCACGCCGGGTGCGCGGTCTGGCCGAAGTTCGAGCCGACCACCCACCAGCCGCCCTGCTCGTCGGGCACGCACGCCAGCGGTGACTCGCGGGGCAGGCCCGACTTCCGGCCCGTCGTGGTCAGCACCATGCTCGGCACGAGGAAGCGGCTGACGATGACCCGGCCGCCGGTGAGCTTGTGCAGCGAGCGGTCGAGCCGCGGCACCACCTTCGGGCCGACCTTGCGGAACCACGAGCTGGTGGCCATCTTCCGCGTGGCCCGACCGACCGGGCCATCGACTGCGAACACTGCCATCGGGACTCCTGCGCATCGGGGTGGACCGCCGTCACGTGAGGTTCGACCCTACCGATCCCTCCCCTCCTGGTCCGCTGCCCGAGTCGACCGGTCGTGGGACGATGGCGGCATGCAGTGGCAGGGCGCACACGTGGTCATCACCGGCGGGTCCAGCGGGATCGGGGAGGCGGTTGCGGTCCTGGCTGCAGAACGGGGCGCACACCTCACACTGCTGGCCCGCGGGGCCGACCGACTGGAGGCGGTGCGCGCCGCCATCGCCGCCGGCGCGCCCGGCACCGAGGTGGCCGGGCTCCCGTGCGACGTCAGCGACCGAGAGGCGGTGCGGGCCACCTTCGCAACCGCGGTCGCTGAGCGGGGTCCGGTCGACGCACTCATCTGCTCGGCCGGCATCACCCTGCCCGGCCGGTTCCTGGAGGCGGACGACGAGGTCTTCCGCTCGATGATGGACGTCGACTACTTCGGCACGCTCTGGCCGGTGCGCGAGGTGGCGCCTTCGATGGCGCAGCGCCGCCAGGGATCGATCGTGGGTGTGTCGTCGGCCTGCGCGCTCGTGGGCGTCTACGGGTACAGCGCGTACGGGGCCGCCAAGTTCGCGGTGCGGGGCCTGCTCGAGTCGTTGCGGACCGAGCTCGTCCCGCACGACGTGCACGTCGGCATCGTCTATCCGCCCGACGTCGACACGCCGATGCTCGCCGAGGAGAACAAGCACAAGCCGGCGGAGACGAAGGCGATCTCGGGGTCGATCAAGCCGATCTCGGCCGCGCAGGTGGCCGCGGCGATCGTCAGCGGGATCGACAAGGGCCACGCCGAGATCTACGCCGACGGCCAGACCCGCGCCCTTGCCCGCACCGTTGCCGCCGCACCCGGCATCTACCGCCGGCTGTTCGACCAGAAGGTCCGCAAGACCCGGCGCTGACACCACACCTCGTTGCTCACCACTCGTCCTCGTCGTCGAGCGGTTCGGCGCCCGACGCGGAGGCCGCGGCAGCGGCCGCCGCGGCCCGGGCTGCCTTGGCCGCCTTGCCCGTCTTGGGACGCTGACCACCCGCCGTGCGGTCGGGCTGGGACACCCACAGCAGGAGGCGACGGCGCAGCTCGTCGATGTTGACGTTGGTCGACGAGCTCACCCACAGCACGTCCTTGACGGCCAGGCCGACGCCTGCGGCCAGGTCCGCCTTGCGCTGCTCCCGCTTGGACGACTTCACCTTGTCCTGCTTGGTCGCGACGACCTGGACGTCGAGGTTCTCGGACCGCAGCCAGGAGATCGTCTCGAGATCGTTCTTGGTCGGCCCGACCTCGGCGTCGACCAGGGCGACCACCGTCGCCAGGTTCTCCCGGTTGAGGAGGTAGCCCTCGATCATCTGCGGCCAGGTCCGACGTACCGCAGTCGGGACCTTGGCGTAGCCGTACCCGGGGAGGTCGAGGACGGTGTAGCCCTCGACCAGCTCGAACAGGTTGAGCAGCTGGGTGCGCCCCGGGGTCTTCGAGACCTTGGCCAGGCCCTTGCGGTTCGCCAGCGCGTTCACGAGCGAGGACTTGCCGACGTTCGAGCGTCCGACGATGGCCACCTCACCCCGCGTGGGCGGCAGCTGCGACACGTCGGACGCCGACTGCACGAAGCGGAGCTGGAGCGGAGGGGCCGACACGTCGTCGGACGCTACCGGCCGGTCTCCGGTGCGTTGGCTTCGACGAAGCCCACGATGGCGGTCGCGAGCTCGGAGGGGATCTCGGCTTCGAGGGAGTGGCGGCGGCCGGGGAACACGACCAGCTCGCTGCCGGGGATCAGGTCGTGGAGGTGGGCGACGCCCTTGCCCATGCCCGCACCGTGGTCCTGGTCGCCCCACATGAGCAGGCTCGGCTGGGTGATCGACGGGCCGATGTCGAACAGGCTCTGGCCGATCTGGTCGGCGGCGATGCCCCAGTACATGGCGACGAAACCGGGCGACATCACGCGCCGGTAGTAGGCGAACGTGTCGTCGAGTCCCTGCTGTCGACCGGCGAAGTCCCTGGCGTACCAATAGCGGCTCTGGATGCGGACGCTCGGCCAGAACAGCCGGCGACCGCAGACCCTTCGCATGAGCGCGGCGAGCCGAGGCTTCGCCTTCCACGCGCCGCCTGGCGCCCACAGGGTGAGCATCGGGAACCGGTCCGGGAAGCGGTGGCCGAGCCGCAGCACCAGGTTGCCGCCGAGCGAACCACCGACGGGCACGGCCTGCGCCACGCCGAGGTGGTCGAGGAACGCGACGATCACGTCCTCGTAGAAGGTCAGGTCGTAGCGGCGCTCGGGCTTCTCGGACTCGCCGCTGCCGGGGAGGTCGACCACCAGGACCCGGTGGCGCTCGGCGAGCCGCGGGACCATCTCGTCGAAGCCCTCGATCCGAGCGGTGTGCCCGGGGATCACGAGCAGCGGCAAGGCATCGGTGTCGGCCGCTGAAGTCGGGCCGACGTCGAGGTAGCGCAGCCGGAGGCCGGCCACGTCGACGAACGCCGGCACGCCACCACCGATCGTCCCCACGCGCCCAAGGATCGCACACGCGGGGGTCAGTCGATCTGGGAGGCCTTCGAGGGGCGGGGCTCGACGCGGCGGGCGGCGATGAGGGCGGGGAGGTCCATGCCCTTCGCCGGATGGAACCAGAGGAAACCCTGGGCTCGCCGGCAGCCGAGGCGGCGCAACGTGGCGGCCTGGTCCTCGCGTTCGATGCCTTCCGCGATCATCTCGATGCCGAGCGAGTGACCCAGCCGGACGATCGCTTCGAGCAGGACGCTGTCGGTGGCGCCGTCGAGCGTCTCGGCGAAGGCCCGGTCGATCTTGAGCACGTCGACGGGCAGGGCGCGCAGGTAGTTGAGCGACGAGTACCCGGTGCCGAAGTCGTCGATGGCGATGCGGACGCCCAGTTCGCGCAGCCCGACGAGCTGTTCGAGGTGCTTGGCGCCGACCTCGACGGCCACGCTCTCGGTGATCTCCAGCACGAGCTGCGTCGGCGGGAAGCCCGACGAGGCCAGCGTCCGGGCGACCTGCTCGATGAGGTCCACCTCCTCGAGCTGGCGGCCCGAAAGGTTCACGTGCATCTCGAACCCGGATGGCACCTCGCCGGAGCGGCGCCACGCGGCGCCCTGCACCGTTGCCATCTCGAGCACACGGCGGCCGACATCGCCGATCATGCCGGTCTCCTCGGCCAGCTCCACGAACGCGTTCGGGGGGATG
>JAOBWM010000148.1 GCA_025463365.1 Acidimicrobiales bacterium | reverse complement strand
TGCCGCCGAGCTCGGCCGAGAAGCCGATGAGCCGCTCGCCGGCTTGGCCGGCAACGGTGCGGCCCGTGGCGGTGGAGCCGGTGAACATCACGTAGTCGGTGGAGTCGATGATGGCGTTGCCGACCGCGGTACCGGGACCGGTGACGATCTGGACGAGCCCCTCGGGGAGGCCGGCCTGCTCGAGGAGCTCGAAGGCGCGGATGGCGGTGAACGGGGTCTGCGAATCGGGCTTGATCACGATGCCGTTGCCGGCCACGAGCGCAGCAAGGGCATCGGACACGGCCAGCACGAGCGGGTAGTTCCAGGGAGAGATCACGCCGACCACACCCTTCGGCAGGTGGTGCTCCTTGGCCGTGACCAGGCCGGGCAGCGCGGTGAGGCGCGTGGTCGGCTTGAGGGCGCGGGGCGCCAGGCGGGCGTAGTACCGGGCCGTGACGGCCTGGTCCATGATCTCCTCGAACGCCCACACGCGGGCCTTGCCGTTCTCGGCCTGGATGAGGTCGAGCATCTCGTCTTGGTGGGCGAGGATCAGGTCGTGGTAGCGGAGCAGCACCTTTGCCCGCTCCTTCACCGGGGTCTGGGCCCAGCGCTTCTGGACCCGGCGGCACTCGAGGACGGCGGCGGTGACGTCGGCGGCCGTACCGATCGGGACCTCGCCGATCACCTCGCCGGTGAGGGGCGACGTCACGTTGCGGCGCTCGCGACCCTCGCCGACGTTGATGCGCGTGGCCAGCCGGTCGGTCTCCATGCGGCCGGGGCGAAGCGTCCGCACCACGGACGGATCGTCGGGGGCCGGCGTGGGCTCGGCGGCTTCGTCGACGTGGGCATCGGTGGCGGTCATTGCGGGCCTCCTGCAGCGTTGTCGGCCGAGGGCGCCGGGAGCGCGTGCCGAGGCGACAACGGTACCGGCGCGCGCCCTGCGGTGGGAAGGCCGCCGCACGAGCCCGGCCGGACCGATCTCGTCAGCCGCGCTCGACCGTCCTTCGCTGGGCCAGCATGGGCACATGGAGCCGCTGCCGGAGGGGACCACGGGGTACGGCGTCTCGCTTCGGGTCTGGACGGCCGATGACGCGCCCACGCTGCACGACGCGATCGCGGCCAACGTCGAGCACCTTCGGCCGTGGATGGCGTGGATCGCGCACGAGCCGCTCACCGTCGACCAGCGGCGCCTCTTGATCGAGCAGTGGAACGAGACGTGGGCGGCCGGCGGGGACGTGATCTACGGGGTCTGGCAGGACGGGGTCATCGTCGGCGGCACCGGCCTGCACCGGCGCCTGGGCCCCAGCGGGCTCGAGATCGGCTACTGGGTGGACGTCCACCACGTCGGCCGCGGCATCGCCACGGCCGCCGCTCGCGCCATCACCGACCTCGCGTTCACGGTGGACGGCACCGAGGTGGTCGAGATCCACCACGACGTGGCCAACCACGCGAGCCGGCGCGTGCCCGAGAAGCTCGGGTTCGTCGATGCCGGGACCGTGGTGCCCCGCCGCGAGCTGAGGGCGCCGGCCGAGACGGGGCTGGATCGGATCTGGCGCACGACCCGGCGGACCTGGCCTCCTGGGTGAGGGCGTTCCGATCGCGACAGCCGCCACGCCGCGGAGCACGGCGGGGTTCCCGACGACCGATCCGCCAGAGGCTGCCTGGTCAGCCTGGCTATGCATCGGTGGCGTGGAAGGCGGGCTCGCCGTGGGTCAGGGCGAGGTGCTCGGGGCCGAGCTCGGCGAGGGCGCGGGCGTGGTGGGCGCGGGCCTCGTCGGGGTCGAACGCGGCGAGCGGCTCGCCGTGCTCGGCGTAGCGGACCTGGAGGGGGCGCCCGTCCACGACCGCGGTGAGGGACGCCGAGCCGACGGTCAGCACCCGTTCGGCCCTCGCCCGGCCGTCGGGACCGAGCACCCGCGTCGCGACCTTCCGTCCGCCCCGGTCGGTCTTGCCCTGCGAGGTCTTGGCGACCGGGCGCATCGGTGCGTCCGGTCCCGGCTCGTCGGCCACCGCCACCAGCTTGTAGACGAGCTCGGCGGTGGGCGCACCCGACCCGGTGACGAGTCGGGTGCCGATCAGGTAGCGGTCCACCGGCGCGGTGGCGAGGTTGGCGATGCGGAACTCGTCGAGGTCACCCGACACGACGATGTCGCAACCGGTCGCACCCAGTTCGTCGAGGAGTGCCCGAGCCGCGGCGATCTCGGTGAGCGGGTCCCCCGAGTCGATGCGTACGGCGCCGATGCCCGGCCCCGCCGCGGCCACGGCTCGCCGGATGCCGTCGGCCACGTCGTAGGTGTCGACCAGGAACGTCCCGGCCGAGCCGAACGCGGCGACCTGGGCGCGAAACGCCTCCTCCTCGCTCCGATGGGCGAGCGTGAAGGCGTGCATGGTCGTGCCGGCGGTCGGCAGCCCGTAGCGACGGCCGGCCTCGAGGTTCGAGGTGACGTCGATGCCGGCCACGTATGCGGCGAGTGAAGCCGCAACCGCGGCCTCCTCGTGGGTCCGGCGGGCCCCGCCTTCGATCGTGGTGCGCCCCCCGGCAGCCACGGCGATCCGGCTGGCCGCGGCCGCGATCGCGGCGTCGTGGTTGAGCACGCTGAGCAGCACGGTCTCGAGGATGAGTGCCTCGCCGAACGTGGATTCCACGGTGAGCACCGGCGACCGCGGGAAGAACAGCTCGCCGTCGCGGTAGCCGTCGATGTGGCCGCGGAACCGATAGTCGGCCAGCCACGCCAGCGTGTCGGCGTGGAGGAAGCCACGCCGGCGCAAGTGGTCGATCACCGGCGGGTCGAAGCGGAACCGCGCCACGGCGTCGACGAGGCGGGCCATGCCGGCCACCACGCCGTAGCGCCGGCCGTCGGGAAGGTTCCGCGCGAAGACCTCGAACACCGCTCGGTGGTGGGCGACGCCCGAGCGCAGGGCGGCATCGAGGCCCGTGAGCTCGTAGTGGTCGGTCAGCAGAGCCGTGCTGCTGGTCGGCCCGCCTTCGGTGGTCGCCGCGCGAATGGTCACGTCGACCTCGTAACAGTCACGTCGACCAGTTGGCAAGGGTTCGTGCGACGACCGGCGCGGGGCGAGCCGGTGGTCCCGGTGATCCCGGGGGCGAGCCGGTGGGGCGGCGGTCGAGGGCGTCCGCTCGGAGGTCGGCCGGGGAAGCCGAAGGCCGGGGCCCGCTCAGGCGGACGTGGGGGCCGAGATCCCGGGTTCGATCCGGATGCCGGCCAGCTGGGTGGCCTGGGCGACCAGCCGATCCGACGAGTCCCAGACCTCGCAGACCTCGTCGACCCGGTCATCGGCCACCAGCTGGGCGCGCTGGCTGATCCGTAGTGGGCCTGGCGCCGGCCGTGCTCGCAGGTAGGCCGTGAGCGACAGCGTCGGCACCCACCCCGTGGGCGCCAGCTCGAAGGTGGCGGGCGGGAAGGCATCGACGAAGAACAGCAGGGCCAGCGGATCGATCGGTCGGCCGTCGGCGAAGGAGATCCAGCCGCGGAGCTCGCCGCGGCCGCCGGGATCGCCGGTGGCGAAGCCCATCACAGCGGGATCCAGCCGCAGGTCGCTGCGGTCCATGATCGACACCACGAACGGCATGCCCTCGCGGGCGGCCGGGATGCGCACGCAGTCCTCGATGGGTGGCAGGACCAGCGGGGCGAGCCCGGACCACCATGGCTGCGGCGCCTCCTCGGGGAGCACGCCCATCGTGAATGTGGCGTCGACGCAGCGCTTGCCGGCCTGTTCGATGATGGCCCGGACCTGGCTCGCGCTGCGGCCGGGCCGCAGGACCTCGACGTGGACCTCGGCCGGGCCGGGATCGGGGGCTCGCAGGTAGTGGGCGGTGGAGGCGAGTGCGTCGGGGTGGTCGATGCCGGCGTCGGCCAGCGTGGCGCCGGCCGCTCGTGCCGCGAGGGCCAGGAGGTAGCCGCCGTTGGGCTTCGGGCCCACGCACCAGCCCGGGTCCACCGTTGCGTCGAACACGCCCACTGCGAACGCAGCGCCGTCGCCCGATCCGTCGCGCGGCAGCGCGCTCGGACGGGGTTGCGAGCGGCGCCGGGGCCGGACCGCCGTGGCCTGGTCGAACTCCGAGCCATCACCTGCTCCGGACTCCGCAACAGACGGGACGGCGGTGGAGGGGAGCGCGTCGACCATGGGCGTGACACTACGCGGACGGTGAGTCGCGTCAAGCAACCCAGTGGTGTCGTCGGACACACCGTCGCAGGTCCCCCGGCACAACGCGGCGCTGCCGGGCACATCCAGATGGAAGCCGGTACGGTCGCCAGTCCACGTTCGCAGCGCCCTCCCGCCCCGGGCGCGTCCCCCGGAGGCCACCCGATGCCCGACGATCCCGCCCAGTTGGTCAAGGAGCGGCTCACCCAGCTGCTCGACGATGTCGACCCCAAGGCGGTGTCGCTCCAGGAGCTGCGTGGCCGCCAGTACGACCTGGGGCTGGCGTGGGTGCACTTCCCCGAGGGCTGGGGCGGGCTCGGCATCGCACCGACCCACCAGAAGGAGGTCGACGCCGCGCTGCACGAGGCGGGCGCCGGCAACCCCGATGCCACCTACTTCTTCGGGCTCACCATGGCCGGCCCGACGGTGGTGACCCACGGCGACGAGGCGTTGAAGACCCGGTTGCTGCGGCGGATGTTCACCGGCGAGGACTCGTGGTGCCAGCTGTTCAGCGAGCCCGGCGCCGGCTCGGACCTTGCCGGCCTCGCGTGCCGGGCCGTGCGAGACGGCGACGAGTGGGTGGTGACCGGCCAGAAGGTCTGGAACACCCTGGCCCACCTGTCGAACCGGGGGATGCTCGTGGCCCGCACCGACCCCGACGCGCCCAAGCACAAGGGCCTCACCTACTTCGCCCTCGACATGACGGCCCCCGGCGTCGAGGTCCGGCCACTGCGCCAGATCACCGGCGAGGCCGAGTTCAACGAGGTGTACCTGACCGAGGTCCGTGTCCCTGACGCCGACCGGATCGGCGACGTGGGTGAGGGCTGGCGCGTGGCCATGACCACGCTCTCGAACGAACGCACCACGATCGGCGGCGGAGGCGGCACCCCCCAGCGCGGCTCGGGCGCCATCGCCGAGGCCGTCCGGATCTGGAACGACGAGCCCAACGTCCGCAAGGACGCGGCGGCGCGCGACCACCTGATGGATCTCTGGATCCGCGCCGAGGCCCTCCGGCTCACCAACGTCCGGGCGTCGCAGAACCGCAAGGCCGGCAACCCCGGTCCCGAGGGTTCGATCGCCAAGCTGATGTTCGCCGAGATCAACAAGGACGTGTACGAGTTCTGCATCGACTTGCTCGGGCCGGCCGGGCTCGTCGACTACGACTTCGAGATGCGGCGGTCCGAGAACCTCGGCCTGATCGGGGCGCCCGGCACCAGCCGCAAGATGTTCCTGCGGGCCCGGGCCAACTCGATCGAGGGCGGCACGTCGGAGATCCAGCGCAACATCATCGGCGAGCGCGTCCTCGGGCTGCCCGGCGAGCCGCGCAACGACAAGGACGTGGCCTGGAAGGACGTGCCCCGCAGCTGATGCCGCGTCGGCTGCAGCACCGGCGCGGCGTGGCCCTGCCGGCTGGCGCGCGCTACGTCGGGCGGCCCTCGCGCTGGGGCAATCGGTACGTGTTCGAGGCCCGCGCCGCCAAGGCCGGTCGGATCCTCGTGGGGTCGCGGGCGGAGGCAGTCGAGCGCTACGAAGCCGACCTGCTCGCCGACCCCGATCGAGTCGCCGACGCGCGGCGCGAGCTGGCCGGCGCCGATCTCGCCTGCTACTGCTCGCTCGACGGCCCCTGCCATGGCGACGTCCTCCTCCGGATCGCCAACGGCTCGCCGGCCTCGGCTGGAGGGCACGGCGCCGTTGACGGGCGCGACGTGGTTGACGGGCTCGACGACGCTGACCGGCTCGACGGCGCTGACGGGGACGGCGGCGTTGACCGGGACGGCGGCGGCGGACCCGGGGGTGGCCTCGAGGGTGCTCGCAGACCGTGAGCGACGTGGTGGTCCGGGCGGCGACGCCCGGCGACATCGGGCTGCTGGCCGGGATCGAGGTTGCGGCGGGCGAGCGGTTCCGCGAGATCGGCATGGACGGTGTCGCCGACGACTCCCCGCCACCGCTCGCGCTCTACGCCGAGGCCCAGCGCCGAGGGCACCTGTGGGTCGCGACGGTGGACGAGACCGTCGTCGGGTACGCGTGGGCCGTCGACCTCGAGGGGCAGCCCCACCTCGAGCAGATCTCGGTCGTGCCCGAGCTGGGCGGGCACGGGATCGGCGTGGCGCTGATGGACCGGGTGGCGGCGTGGGCCGCCGAGGTGGGTGGCACCTCGCTCACCCTGTCGACCTTCCGGGACGTTCCGTGGAACGCGCCGTGGTACGAGCGCCTCGGCTTCGTGGCCGTCGAGCGGCCGGACGACGAGCCCCGGTGGCGTGGCGTGCGCCGCCACGAGGCCGAGGCGGGCCTGGACGTCGACGCCCGCGTGATCATGCGGCTCGTGCTCCCGGCGCCCGACGCCGAAGCCGATTCGGGGCCGGACCCCCGCTGAGCGGCTCGCGCTGAGCCGTCGGTCCGTCGGGGCGTCGGGGCGTCGAGGCGTCGATCAGGTCGTGACCGGATCGGTGAGGGCGATGATGGCGAAGCGGGTGCCGGCGGGATCGACGACGACCGCTGCTCGACCGGCCGGGGTCTCGAACGGCGGGACTTGCACGTTGCCTCCGAGCTCGCCGATCTTGGACGCGGCGGCCTCGACGTCGGCGACCGAGAAGTAGACGAGCCAGTGGTTCGGGACCTCGGCCGGGAACTCGGGACCCATCGGCAACATGCCACCGATGGAGCGGCCATCGAGCTGCCATTCCGTGTAGCTGCCCCGGTCGCCCATC
>JAOBWM010000108.1 GCA_025463365.1 Acidimicrobiales bacterium | reverse complement strand
ACCGGTTGGTGCGCGTCCCCGGCCAGAACCGAGCCGACAGATCAGCGACAAGACAACACTTCGTCAGTCACACCCAGGGTCAGACCCGACCCCGACCGGGGACCCAACCATTCTGAGTGTCACCCCCCCCTGGGCATGATGATCGCTCGTTCCCTGATCGAGGAGGTGAGTGCTGATGCTCGGATGCTTCTTGTGCGCCGTCGACTGGCTGCGCCAGGGCTGGCGGCTTCGCGTGGCCAGCCGCCGAGCCCTGGCGTTTCGTCCTGGGTGCCTCGGGGTCCGGGCCAGCGTCGCGTTCCCCGCTCGGCCGGATGAGGACCGCGAACTAGAACGCGTTACAGTTCTGCGCCGTGACCGACCGGGATTACCACCTGCTCATCGGCGGCGAGCACGTCGTTGCCGACGCCACCTACGACGTCGTCAACCCCTCCACCGAGCAGGTCGTGGGTTCGGCACCCGACGCGAGCGTCCAACAGGCCCAGGACGCATGTCGCGCCGCCAAGGACGCCTCCGCCGCCTGGGTCCGGACCTCGATGGAGGAGCGGTGCGCGCTGCTCGCTCGCTACGCGGAGGTGTGGGACGCCCACCGCGACGAACTCGTCCCACTCGTGCAGGCCGAGACGGGCGCCACGATGCGGGTGGCCAAGACCATGCAGGTGCCCCAGGTGGGAGCCCGGTTCCGGCGCTACGCCCAGGTCGAGAGCAACCTCGTCCCGCTGAACCCGGCCGTCATGCCGTCCACCGCCCTCGCGCCTGGCGGGATCATCGGTGGCGTCGAGCATCGGGCCCCGATCGGGGTGGTCGCGGCCCTGGCCGCGTACAACTTCCCGGTCACCAACATGGCCGGAAAGGTCGCCCCGGCCCTGGCCATGGGCAACACGGTGGTCATCAAGCCGCCGGTGCAAGATCCACTCGCGGTGATCCGCATGGGCGAGCTGTTCGCCGAGGCCGGGTTCCCGCCAGGTGTCGTCAACGTCGTGTCGGCGAGCACGGTGGAGGCGGCCGAGGCCATCACCACGAGCCCCGACGTGGACATGATCTCGTTCACCGGCTCCACGGGCGTCGGCTGCCGGATCGCCGAGGTCGCCGGCACGCAGATGAAGCGGCTGCTGCTCGAACTGGGCGGCAAGGGCGCAGCGATCGTGTTCGACGATGCCGACCTGAAGAACGTGATCTCCAACGTCAGCAGCACGTGGACGTTCCACTCCGGCCAGATCTGCACCTCACCGACCCGTGTGATCGTGCAGCGAGGGGTGTACGACGAGGTCGTCGGCAAGCTCACGGCGATGGCCGGCCACCTCAAGGTCGGCGACCCGCTCGAACGCGACACGGTGATCGGTCCGGTCATCACCGGCGCCCACCGCGACCGCGTCGAGGCGCTCATCCGCACGGCCGCCGCCCAGGGCGCCACCCTCGCCGCCGGCGGCACCCGTCCCGAGATCGAGACCGGCTTCTACGTGGGCCCGACCCTCGTGGTCGACGCGACCAACGACATGACCGTCGCCCGCGAAGAGGCCTTCGGGCCGGTGATCACCGTCATCCCGTTCGACACCGAGGACGAGGCGATCGCCATCGCCAACGACAGTCCGTACGGCCTCTACGACTACGTCTTCAGCGAGGACACCGGCCGGGCGATGGCGGTGGCCAAGCTGCTCCAGGCCGGGAACATCGGCATCAACACGTTGCAGCGCAACCACGAGGCGGCCTTCGGCGGCTTCAAGTACAGCGGCATCGGCCGGGACGGTGGCTCCTGGGGCCTCCACGCCTACAGCGAGATGCAGTCGATCGTGTGGAGGGGATGAGACGTGGTCACTCGTTCGCGGCGCTCACTCCGTCCTCCGGCCTTTGGGAACGGCTGACGCCGACGTCCTCGCTCAGGCGCACGCCTCCGTCGCACGCCTTCGGGTGGGGGGCTCCGCATGCCCTGCCCCCACAAGTCCGAGGCTTCGCCTCCGCTCCAATCGCTGGCATGAACCAAAGAGGTTGAAACAATGAAGGCAATCGTCTGGACCGGGGAACTCGAGGTTCGCAACGACGTCGAGGTGCGCGACCTGCGGGCCAACGAGGTGCGGGTGCGCATCCATGCCGCGGGGCTCTGCCACTCCGACGTGAGCGTGGTCAACGGCACGATCCCGTTCCCAACGCCGGTGGTCATGGGCCACGAGGGCGCGGGCGTGGTCGAGGAGATCGGGACCGCGGTGCAGAAGGTGAAGGTCGGCGACCACGTCGTGCTCACCACGCTCGGCAACTGCGGCCGGTGCGATGCCTGCGATCGCGGCCAGCCCACCCATTGCCGCGACACCGCCGGCAAGCTCTCTCGTCCGTTCACCGTGGGTGGTGAGAAGGCCTTCCAGTTCGCGAACGCCGGGGTCTTCGCGGAGCACACCGTCGTCAACGAGACCCAGGCCGTGGTCATCGACCGAGATGTCCCGCTGACGAGCGCGTCGCTCATCGGGTGCGCGGTGCTGACCGGCACCGGCGCCGTGCTCAACCGGGCCAAGCCCCGCATCGGCCAGTCGGCCCTCGTCATCGGCATCGGCGGGATCGGGCTGAACGTGCTGCAGGGCCTTGCCCTGTCGAACTGTGGGCTGATCATCGCCGTCGACGCCAACCCGGCAAAGGAGGCGGCCGCCCTCCAGTTCGGCGCCACCCACTTCATCGCCGCCGGCCCCGACGTCGACACCGCCGAGGCCGTGAAGGCCATCTGCCCGCTGGGCGTCGACTTCGCATTCGAGTGCGTCGGCCATCCGGCCCTGATCCGCCAGTCGATCGACCTGCTCGACTGGGGCGGCAGCTGCGTGCTGCTCGGCGTGCCCAAGTTCGGCAGCGAGGCCAGCTTCGTCGTCAACACGCTCTACAACGACAAGTCGATCCTCGGGTGCCGGTATGGCTCGGCCCGCCCGCACCACGACATCCCGCTGTTCATCGAGCTGTACAAGGCCGGGAAGCTCAAGCTCGACGAGCTCGTGTCGGCCACCTACGAGCCCGAACAGGTCCAAGAGGCACTCGACGCCATGCACGGCGGCGGCCTCAACCGCGCCGTGCTCCGCTTCGCCGACTGATCAGCACCGGCCGATGAGCACCGGCCGAACAGGCCGACCAGCGGCGTTCGGGCTCAGTCCGCTTCGGGCGGTGGCGCGGTGCTGGGTGCCGGATCGGCGAATGCCACCGGGCTGTCGGAACGCTTGGCCTCGTACATGGCCTGGTCCGCCAGGTCGACCATCGCCGACGCGGTGATCAGCGGGGGTTGGGCCCACGCCACACCGATCGAGACGGTGAGGGTCACGCGTTCACCGTCCACCCTGATCGGCTGTGAGATGGCGACGGCGAGCCGCTCGGCGACGGCGGTGGTGATCTTGTGGTCGAGGCCCTCGGCCACGACCACGAACTCGTCGCCGCCGAGGCGCGCTGCCGTGTCCTCCGAGCGCGTCGCCCGCCGGATGCGCTCGCCGACCTCTCGCAGCACCTGGTCGCCGGCCTTGTGGCCGAGCCGGTCGTTGATGGGCTTGAAGTCGTCGAGGTCCAGGAAGAAGACGGAGACCGCCGTCTTGGCTCGGCGACACCGGGCGATGGCGTGCTCGAGGCGGTCCCGCAGGAGCGCCCGGTTCGGCAGTCCCGTCAAGGGGTCGTGGGCGGCGCGGCGAGCCAGCTCCTCCGACGTGGCCCGGTCGGCGGTGACGTCGTCGAAGATCGCCACCCATCCGTGGCTCCCGCCGTCGGTGGCCGGGAGGGGGTTCAGCCGGGCACGGACCCAGCGGTTGTATCCGGCCACGTCGATGCGGAAGTCGGCCCGGTCGGCGTTCCCGCTGTTGCAGACGTTGGTGGCGCACGCCGCGACCTCGAGCCGATCGTCGGCGTGGACGGCCGCCAGCCAACCGTCGCCCATCAACTCGCGTTCCTCCCGCCAGAACAGCTCGCGCGCCGCCGGGTTGACGTAGTCGACGGAGCCGTCGGGATCCGCGGTCAGGATCGCCACGGCGAGGGCCTCGGCCAGGGTCTCGAAGCGGTGTTTGACCGCGGGCGTCGGTGCCGGTGGGTCGGAGGGGTGCGGGTTGGTCAAGGTTCGCCACCAGGGCGGGGTGGGGGTGGGCCCTGCGTGGAGGCTACCGGGAGATCGCCACCGCGACCTCGGGCGGAGCAGCACCCGTCAATCGGTGAGCACGGCGTCTGCTGGGCCCGCCTCACCGGTCTGGACGCGCCAGAGCGCGGCGTAGAGCCCGCCGAGGTCGACCAGGTCCTCGTGGGTGCCCACCTCGATGACGCGCCCGGCCTCCATCACGTGGATGCGGTGGGCGTGGCGGACGGTCGACAGGCGGTGGGCGATCACGATCGTGGTGCGCCCGGCCGACACCTTGTCGAGCGAGCGCTGGATGGCGGCCTCGGTCTCGTTGTCGACCGACGAGGTGGCCTCATCGAGGATCAGGACCGCCGGGTCACGCAGGATCGCCCGAGCGATGGTGAGCCGCTGGCGCTGGCCCCCCGACAGCTTCTGCCCCCGCTCGCCGACCACCGTGTCGTAGCCGTGCGGCATCGCCTCGACGAACGTGTCGGCCTCGGCCAGCGCGGTCGCCCGCCGGACCTCGTCCTCGGTGGCGTCGGGGCGTCCGTAGGTGAGGTTCTCGCGCACGGTGCCGTGGAAGAGGAACACGTCCTGGGCCACGAACCCGGTCGCGCCGCGCAGCGAGGTGAACGTGAGCTGGTCGATCGGCTCGCCGTCGAGGGTGATCGTGCCGCCGGTCGGCTCGTACAGGCGCAAGAGGAGCTTGACGACGGTGGACTTGCCCGAGCCGGTGGCGCCGACGATGGCATGGGTCTCACCGGCAGGCACATCGATCGTCAGGCCCCGCAGGACCTCGCCCGTGTCGGGGCCGTAGGCGAATCGCACGTCCTCGAAGTGGACCGCGCCGCGGACGGGCCGGGCCAGCTCGACGGTGCCCGGCAGGATCCGCGGCTCGGCCTCCAGCAGGCCGAAGATCCGCCGGCACGATGCCATGGCCCGCTGGTAGAGGTCGAGCGTCTCGCCGAGGTCGGTGAGCGGCCACAGCAACCGCTGGGTCATGTACACGAGCATCGAGAACACGCCGAGGGCGAGCTCGCCGCGCAGGGCCGCCCGCCCGCCCACCAGCAACGTCATCGTGAACCCGGCCAGCACGGCCATGCGGATGAGCGGGTTGAACGCCGTCGAGAAGCGGATCGCCTCGCGGTTGGCGTCTCGGTAGTCGGCGCTGTCGACCTCGACCCGTGCAACCTCGCGGTCCTCGGCGCTGAAGGCCTTGATGGTGGCCATGCCGCCGATGCCGTTGGTGAGCGTGTCCCCGATGGTCCCCGCCGCGGCACGGACCCGGGCGTACAGCGGCTCGAGGCGGGACTGGTACACGAGCGACCCGACGACGATGACCGGGATCGGCACGAAGGCCAGCAGGGCGAGCAGCGGCGACACCACGAGGAACACGAGCCCGACGAAGACCACGTTGGCCGCGGTGATGATCAGCTTGTGAGGTCCGAGGTCGAGGAACCGCTCGAGCTGGTTCACGTCGTCGTTGAGCACGGTCATCAGCCCGCCGGACGTCCGATCCTCGAAGTAGGCCATCTCGAGGGTCTGCACGTGGCGGTAGGCATCGATCCGGGCTTCGTGCTCGATGGTCTGCGCCAGGTTCCGCCAGTTGATCCGGGCGACGTACTCGGTGCCGCTCTCGGCGAACCAGATCAGCACGGTGATCACGACGAGCGCGGTGAGCTGCTGGAACTTGTCCTGGATCCCCAAGACGTTCCCGACGAAGGAGTCCGAGCCCTTGGCCACCACGTCGACGGCGGCGCCGATGAGGAGCTCGGGCGCGACGTCGCAGATCTTGTTGGCCAGCGACATCGACGCCGCGAACACCACCCGGGAGCGGTGGCCCCGTGCGTAGCTCCAGAGCTCGCCCAGCGGCGGCCGCGACGAGAGCGGGATGGCGGTCGGCGAGGTGTCGGCCATGGCCGCCGACCCTACGGCCGACGTCCCAGCCGCCCCGCACCGGTTCGCTGGCAGAAGCGGTCGGAGATGCGGTCGGAGATGCGGTCGGAGATGCGGTTGGAGATCCGAACGACGATGCGGACCGTCCTCGGCAGGCGTCCTACGATCTGACGACTCGTCAGAAACATCGGACCGCGGAGGCGCGAACACCCATGGGCATGCTCGACGGCAAGGTTGCGATCGTCACCGGGGCGGGGCACGGCATCGGCCGGGGCCATGCACTGGAGCTGGCCAAGCACGGTGCCAAGGTCGTGGTGAACGACCTCGGTGGCTCGGTCAGCGGAGAGGGCACCGGCAAGGACGCCGACCTCACCGTCGCCCTCATCGTGGAGCGAGGTGGGGAAGCGGTCGGCAACTACGAGAACGTCGCGGACTACGAAGGCGCGGGGCGCATGGTCGCGCAGGCCGTGGACACCTACGGGCAGCTCGACATCCTCGTGAACAACGCCGGCATCGTGCGGGACTCGGCCATCTGGAACATGAGCGAGGGCGACTTCGACGCCGTGCTCAACGTCCACGTCAAGGGCACCTGGGCGCCCTGCCACTGGGCCGCCCGCCACTGGCGTGACCGCTCCAAGGCCGGCGTCGCGTTCGCGGGTCGGGTCATCAACACCACGTCGGGCGCCGGCCTCGTCGGGAACTTCGGCCAGACGAACTACGCCACCGCCAAGGCCGGCATCGCCGGTCTGACCCAAACCCTCAGCCTCGAGCTCTACAAGCTCGGCGTCACGGTCAACTGCGTGGGCCCCGCGGCTGCCACCCGCATCACCGGCACGATGCCCGGAGCGCCCGAGGTCATCGAGGCCGACGACGT
>JAOBWM010000104.1 GCA_025463365.1 Acidimicrobiales bacterium | reverse complement strand
AGGCGGCGATCTCCGAGGCCTTGGCGAGCAGGAAGTCGCCCGAGAGGATCGCCCTGAGGTTGCCCCACCGGGCGTTCACGCTCTCGATGCCACGGCGGGTCACGGCCTCGTCGATCACGTCGTCGTGATACAGCGAACCGAGGTGGACGAGCTCCACCGACACGCCACCGCGGACGACGTCGAGTGACGCCGGTCCGTCGTGACCTTCGGCACAAGCCGCGGCGGCGACGGCGAACAGCGGGCGGACCCGCTTGCCCCCGGCTCCGATCAGGTGGCCGGCCATCTCGCCGATCGCCGCCGTCGGCGCTTGCACCGCGAGCCGGAGCTCCTCCTCGACCCGCTGGCGATCCGTGTCGAGGTGGGGCAGCGCCAGCAGCGGGTTCTCGGCCATCGGTGGAGGCTAGGAGACGTTTGTGGAGATGGCGCAGTTCCGCCGGGTTCGTGCCGATGGGGACGCCTCGGGACCCGTGGAGGTCAAACGACCGTGGGTGTCGAACCGCCCTGACAGGGGTGGGCGGTACACTCGCCGCACGATTCCCGCTCCAGGGAGGCATGGGATGTTCGAACGCTTTACTGACCGGGCCCGCCGCGTGGTGGTGCTTGCGCAAGAGGAGGCTCGTCTCCTCAACCACAACTACATCGGCACCGAGCACATCCTGCTCGGGTTGATCCACGAAGGCGAAGGTGTCGCGGCCAAGGCGCTCGAGTCGCTGGGCATCTCGCTCGAGGCCGTCCGCAGCCAGGTCGAGGAGATCATCGGCCAGGGCGGCTCGTCGCCGTCGGGCCACATCCCCTTCACCCCGCGGGCCAAGAAGGTCCTCGAGCTGTCGCTGCGCGAGGCGCTCCAGCTCGGCCACAACTACATCGGCACGGAGCACATCCTCCTGGGCCTCATCCGCGAGGGCGAGGGCGTCGCGGCCCAGGTCCTCGTGAAGCTCGGCGCCGACCTGTCACGGGTCCGCCAGCAGGTCATCCAGCTCCTGAGCGGCTACTCCGGCTCCGGACCCCAGGGCGGCCCCGGTTCGGGCGAGAAGGCCGGTGCCACCTCGGGCGGCCAGGGCGGCGAGACCCCGTCGGGCTCGCTCGTGCTCGATCAGTTCGGTCGGAACCTGACCCAGCTCGCCAAGGACAAGAAGCTCGACCCGGTGATCGGGCGCGCCCGCGAGACCGAGCGCGTCATGCAGGTCCTGTCCCGGCGCACCAAGAACAACCCGGTGCTGATCGGCGAGCCCGGTGTCGGCAAGACCGCCATCGTCGAAGGCCTGGCCCAGTCGATCGCCGCGGACAACGTGCCCGAGACCCTCGCCGGCAAGCAGCTCTACACGCTCGACCTCGGTGCCCTCGTGGCCGGCTCCCGCTACCGCGGCGACTTCGAGGAGCGCCTCAAGAAGGTGCTCAAGGAGATCCGCACCCGCGGCGACATCATCTTGTTCATCGACGAGATCCACACGCTCGTGGGTGCCGGTGCCGCTGAAGGCGCCATCGACGCAGCCTCGATCCTCAAGCCCATGCTGGCCCGGGGCGAGCTGCAGACCATCGGCGCCACCACGCTCGACGAGTACCGCAAGCACCTCGAGAAGGACGCGGCCCTCGAGCGCCGCTTCCAGCCGGTGAAGGTGGAGGAGCCCACCGTGGCCCACACCATCGAGATCCTCAAGGGCCTCCGCGACCGCTACGAGAGCCACCACCGCGTCACGATCACCGACCAGGCGCTGGTGGCCGCGGCCAACCTCGCCGACCGCTACATCTCCGATCGCCACCTTCCCGACAAGGCCATCGACCTCATCGACGAGGCCGGCTCGCGCCTGCGCATCAAGCGCATGGAGACGCCGCCGGACTACAAGGAGCTCGAGAACGCCATCGCCCAGGTGGTCCAGCAGAAGAAGGAAGCCGTCGAGGCCCAGAACTTCGAAGAGGCCGGCACCCTGCGGGACAAGGAGAAGGAGCTCCTCGCTCAGAAGGAGACCAAGGAAGCCGAGATCAAGGCGTCCGGTGTCGACCTGTTCGACGAGGTCGACGAGGAGTCGATCGCCGAGGTCCTCTCGCTGTGGACCGGCATCCCCGTCTACAAGCTCACCGAGGCCGAGACCGCCAAGCTCCTGCGCATGGAGGATGAGCTGCACAAGCGGGTCATCGGCCAGGAGCAGGCCATCAAGTCGGTCAGCCAGGCCATCCGCCGCACCCGCGCCGGCCTGAAGGACCCCCGCCGTCCGAGCGGCTCGTTCATCTTCCTGGGCCCCTCGGGCGTGGGCAAGACCGAGCTGGCCAAGACCCTCACGGAGTTCCTGTTCGGCGACGAGCAGAGCCTGATCAGCCTCGACATGTCGGAGTACATGGAGAAGCACACGGTCAGCCGCCTGGTGGGTTCGCCCCCCGGGTACGTGGGCTACGAGGAGGGCGGCCAGCTCACCGAGGCCGTGCGGCGCAAGCCGTTCTCCGTGGTGCTGTTCGACGAGATCGAGAAGGCCCACCCCGACGTGTTCAACACGCTGCTCCAGATCCTGGAGGAGGGCCGCCTCACCGACAGCCAGGGCCGTTCGGTCGACTTCCGCAACACCGTGCTCATCATGACCTCGAACCTGGGCACCCAGGACCTCCGCAAGGCCAACGTGGGCTTCGGCAAGAACGACGAAGCCG
>JAOBWM010000089.1 GCA_025463365.1 Acidimicrobiales bacterium | reverse complement strand
CTCCTGGTGGACGGCACGGCATCGGTCTCCGACGACGGGGAGCACCTCCTCATCGTGGCGACGGGAGCGATCTTGCACCGGGTTCGCACCGGGCGTGGGGCGCCGCCGACCGACGATTCGGCACCAGCCAGCAGCGCATGACGGGCGTGCACCCACCGCTCACGGCCGACGAGCTGGCCGAGCTGACCGGCCTGGTCGCAGCCGAACAGGATCGGCTCGCCGCGCAGCTCGCGGCATTGGTGCGGACCTTCGACGAGCTCGTGGACGCCGCGGACCTCGAGCCGCCCGACGACGAGCACGACCCCGACGGGACCACGGCGTACGAGCGTGCCCAGGTGAGCTCGTTGATCATCGAGACGAGGAGTGCCCTGGCCCAGCTCGCGGCGGCGGCGCAGCGCATCGATGCGGGCACGTACGGCCGGTGTGTCGCCTGCGGCGACCCGATCGGATGGGCTCGGCTCGCGGCGGTCCCCGCGGCCCAGCGATGCATCCGTTGTGCCACCTGACGGAGTTCGGGCGATGCGACATCGGACGAGTCCGACCTGGCGATGCGGCGATCCGGCGACCTGGCGACCTGGCGATCCGGCTCAGACGAGCCGGAGGTGGGGCCGTTCGGCCGCCAGCGGGCGTTGGCCGAGACCGGCGCCGTCGGCCGCCGCCCGACCGCTCACGATCCCGGCCGACGACGAGGCGCGACTCGTGGTCCGTCGGACGTCGGGGAACGCACGGCGGAACGCTTGGTCGACCTCGGACCGGCGGTCGGCCAGCACCACGTCGACCCCCTGCCCCTGTCCCCGCGCGGCGGCCTGCGCCGCCTGCGCGTCTTGTTCGGCCGAGACGGCCGCGGCGCGGAGTCGTTCACCGATGCGAACGGTGAAGGCCAGGAGGAACGCGTGGCGGAACCGCCTCGGCGTGTCGTAGCCGGGCACCTCCGCCGCGATCATGGCGGCGGCCGCATGCACCGAGAGGCTGCCGTAGAGCGCACGGACGTTGGCGAGGTCGGCCTCGTGGCCGACGAGGGTGCAGCGCTGGCGCCCGGACCCCGCGGATCCGGCCACGGCGCGGCAGTGGTTGGCTCCGGCGACCGTGGCGAGCAGGGCGGCCTTGGCCGTCGCGTAGGGCGGGTGCACCACGAAGTCCTCGCAGATCGGCACGGATCTCGGTGATCGGCCCGATGCCGCGAGCATGGCGTCGTCGATGGCGTGGCGGGCCATGAGCTGCTGGGCCTTGGCCATCAGGGCGTCGGCCTCCTCGCCGAACTCGGTGGACGCGGCCTTGGCGAGCAAGGCGTCGACCCGGTTGATCCAGGCCTCCTTCGCGGTGGTGGTGGTGGTGGGCGGGTTGGTGGGCATGTGAGCCTCCGATGAAGCGGTTCCGACGACGGCACGTCCATCCTCCCAGGGGGGTCTGACACGTAAGGACACCGTGGCCCGTCCGCGGCTCGACCCTGGGCCGGGCACCTCGGCGACGGCCTCAGTTCAGCGGGGGAGCGGCCGATGATCACGCCATGCGGTTCGAGCGTCCTGCCCCGTCCGATCGCCGCGGCGACGACGGCCTCATCTACGACCCGGCCGAAGGGCTCCTGGAACTGGGGGCGCTGAGCGTCGTCCTGACACCGGGGTCCGGCAACCCAGCGGTGCTGGATGCCTACGTCGACCTGGCGGGCAGGTGCCGCGGGGATCGGCTCTCGGCCCTGGTCGACGTGCGCCAGGCAGACGTCGACGCACTCGCGAACGCCCTCGACCTCGATGCCGAGGATCTGACGGTCCAGATCGAGGCGGCCCTCGGCGCCAGCCGGGAGGAGGCCATTCGCCTCGTGACCCGGCTCAAGGAGTACCGGCTGATCGGTGGCATCGCCGTCGCGGCGACCGGCGGCGCCGTCGCGGTCGCCCTCGTCGTCGGCGCCTCCGGCGCAGCAGGTGGCACCACGCCGCCCGTCCGGCCCGTCGCGCAGGTCGCGGCACCGGCCGCTACGGCTTCGACCGCCGCCGCGTCGACCACCATCCGGCCCGCGCCCCCGATCCACGAGGCGCCCGATGGTGCCGGCCTGATCGACCCGCTGACCGAAGGCGCTGATGGTGTCGGCCTCGTCCCCGCTGCGCACGTCGATCGTTCGGACCCGATCGAGGAGACGCCCGGTGGTGTCGGCCTCATCCCTGCCGCTCAGGTGGATCGCTCCGACCCGACCACCGATTCGCCCGGAGGCCTCGGCCTCATGCCGCCGACGTCGATCGATCGCCCACCCGCCTCCTGACGGCCGCCGGTTGGTGCTGGCGATGAGTTTCCGGCCGTGGCACGGTCAGATCCTTCGAGCCATCGACCACCGATCGCAGGAGACGTCCCATGCCACGGATCACCCCGAACCTCTGGTTCGACACGCAGGGCAAGGAAGCTGCCGAGTTCTACGTGTCGATCTTCCCGAACTCCGAGATCACCGACGTCACGTACTACGGCGAAGCCGGCCCGGGCCCCGCGGGCACCGTGTTGACCGTCAACTTCTCGCTCGACGGCCGCGACTTCACCGCCATCAACGGCGGACCGGCGTTCACGTTCGACGAAGCGATCTCATTGCTCATCGAGTGCAAGGACCAAGCGGAGGTCGACTACTACTGGGAGAAGCTCACCGACGGCGGCCAAGAGGCGCAGTGCGGCTGGTTGAAGGACAAGTACGGCCTCTCGTGGCAGGTCTGCCCCGAGGGAATGGAAGCGGCCCTCAACGACCCCGATCCCGAACGGGCGAACCGCGGCATGAAGGCCATGTTGGGCATGGTGAAGATCGATATCGCCGCGCTCCAAGCTGCGGCCGACGGCGACTGACTACCGCCTGTCCTCCGAGTGACTGCATCGTTGCGGCGCCGCCCTCTTCCGGTCGACATCCAGGCCAGCCGGCTGCGCCTCGTCCGGTCGGACGCGGACGATTGTGCATGCCCGACCTCGCGGCATTGAGCAGGTCGGCGGACCGGGGCCGACGGTTGGACGAAAGATTGAGTAGCCGCTACTCAAGCCGCCACGAAGGGGTCGTCTTACGTTCACTCCGTGCATCACGGTGATGCCGACGGCGACCGAGGTCGTCGACTCCCTGGAGGAACTCCCCATGCGACGAGCACTTGGATTCATCATGATCGCCGGCCTACTGGTGGGCGCTGGCGCTTGCGGTAGCAGCGGTGGCGGTTCGAAGGCATCCGACACGACCACGGCCGCCGCCGATTCCGGCTCCGGTGGCGGTACGTCGAGCGGCAACGCCGACGTGAAGGCCTACTGCAAGGCCGTCGACGCCTACGTGAAGAAGGTCAAGGACGCCACCGGCGACGCCAGCAAGGCCGCCGAGCTGGGCACCCAGAGCCAGGACCTGTCCAAGAAGGCCGCTGCCCTCGCCACCGCCGGCCTCAACGCCGACGACGCCACCGCCGTCGCCGACTGCACCAAGAAGTCGACCGACGCCCTCACCGGCGGCTGACCCAGCCGTCCAGCCTTCCAGTACCCAGCGCCCCCGCCGTCCAAGACAGCGGGGGCGCTGTCGCGTTTGGGCACGGTCGCGCGGTGCGCCCTCGCCCTCGCCCTCGTCCGCTGTCGGGCTTGTGCGCTGTCGCTCTTGTCCGTTGTGGCCGTCGCACCGATCCTCGACCATCGCCGCCGGACCTGTGGTGCAGTCGCCCCGAACACTGGACGTGTGGCGCCCGCGCCTTGGACATCGCCAGGTTGCCTCGGAGATCACGAGC
>JAOBWM010000074.1 GCA_025463365.1 Acidimicrobiales bacterium | reverse complement strand
CGCGACGCATCGAGCGGGCCAAGGCCCTCCTGCGCCAGGGGGTGTCGGTCACCGACGCCTGCGTCACCGTCGGCTGCACCTCGCTCGGCTCGTTCAGCTCGCGGTTCACCGAGATCGTCGGCGAGACACCGTCGCAGTACCGAGCACGCGACCACCGCCACCTCGAGGTCGTCCCCTCGTGCGTGAGCAAGGTGGCGACGCGACCGCGGCGGGCCCGGGCCAAGGCCTGAGCGCAACGAGCGGTGACCGTTGCGGACCAGGCCCGATCTCTGGTGGCACCGAGCAGGATCGGAGAAGCACTTGCCCGGGAGGTCGTCGTACGGTCGTCGCATGGCAACCACCACCGTCTCCCAGATGTTCATCTCCGTCCACGATCCCGAGGCGGCGCTCGCCTTCTACCGCGATGCGCTCGGTTTCGAGGTCCGCCTGGACGTCTCGTCCGACGGCTTCCGCTGGGTGACCGTCGGCGCCCCGGGGCAGGACGTCGACATCGTGCTGTCGCAGCCCCACGGCGGCCGATCGCAGGCGGAGGGCGACGCCCTGCTGACGCTCGTCACCCAGGGGTCGCTGCAGGCGGCGATCTTCCGCTCCGACGACCTCGATGCAACTTCGAGCAGGTCCGTGCCTCGGGCGCCGAGGTCCTGCAGGAGCCGACGTCGCAGCCCTGGGGCGCGCGCGACTGCGCGTTCCGCGACCCGTCGGGCAACCTCGTCCGCATCGCGCAGGCCTGACGATGAAGACCATGACGTGCAAGCAGCTCGGCGGACCGTGCGACGTCGCCCTCCGGGGGGAGACCGCCGACGAGGTGATCAAGGCTCAGGACCAGCACCTGAAGGACATGGTGGCGGCCGGTGATGCTGCCCACCAGCCTGCCTTGAAGGAGATGAAGGGCAGGTGGAGGCACCCCGTGAAGGGGATGGGGTGGTACAAGAGCACCAAGCGTGACTTTGCTGCGCTTCCCGAAGACTGATCGGCGCGGAGGCGTGTCGTTCCCGTTCCTGGAGGCACGATGAGCAAGGCCAAGTCCGCCACGCAGTCCTCGATGCGGCGCGATGCCGACAGCCACGACGTGATCCGCGTGCACGGTGCACGCGTGAACAACCTCAAGGACGTCAGCGTCGAGATCCCGAAGCGCCGGCTCACCGTCTTCACCGGCGTCTCGGGCTCGGGCAAGAGCTCGCTCGTGTTCGGCACGATCGCCGCGGAGTCGCAGCGGTTGATCAACGAGACCTACAGCGCCTTCGTGCAGGGGTTCATGCCGACGCTGGCCAGGCCCGACGTCGACGTCCTCGATGGGCTGACGACGGCGATCATCGTCGACCAGGAGCGCATGGGTGCCAACCCCCGATCGACGGTGGGCACCGCGACCGACGCCAACGCCATGTTGCGCATCGTCTTCAGTCGGCTCGGGAAGCCCTCCATCGGCTCGCCTCAAGCGTTCTCCTTCAACACGGCGACGATCAGCGGAGCGGGTGCGGTCACGTTCGAGAAGGCCGGCAAGACCACGAGGGAGAAGCGCTCGTTCACCCGCACGGGCGGAATGTGTCCGGGCTGCGAGGGGACGGGCAGGGTCTCCGACTTCGACCTGACGGCGCTGTACGACGACACCAAGTCGCTCAACGAGGGGGCCCTCACGATCCCCGGCTACAGCATGGACGGCTGGTACGGCCGCATCTTCCGCGGCTGCGGGTACTTCGACCCCGACAAGCCGATCGAGAAGTTCACCAAGAAGGAGCTCGCCGACCTCCTGTACAAGGAGCCGACCAAGATCAAGGTCGAGGGCGTCAACCTGACGTACACGGGCGTGATCCCCCAGATCCTGAAGTCGATGCTGTCCAAGGACGTCGAGGCGATGCAGCCGCACGTGCGTGCCTTCGTGGAGCGGGTCGTGACGTTCGCCGAGTGCCCCGAGTGCGGCGGTACCAGGCTCAACGAGGCGGCCCGATCCTCCAAGATCGGCGGGGTCAACATCGCGGATGCCTGCACGATGCAGATCACAGATCTGGCCGAATGGGTGAAGGGCCTCGACGAGCCGTCGGTGGCGCCACTCCTCGAATCGTTGGGGGAGACCCTCGACTCCTTCGTGGAGATCGGTCTCGGCTACCTCTCGCTCGACCGGTCCACGGGGACCCTGTCGGGTGGTGAGGCGCAGCGCACCAAGATGATCCGCCACCTCGGGTCGTCGCTCACCGATGTCACCTACGTGTTCGACGAGCCGACGGTCGGGCTGCACCCGCACGACATCGCCCGGATGAACGACCTGCTGTTGCAGCTGCGCGACAAGGGCAACACCGTGCTCATGGTGGAGCACAAGCCGGAGGCGATCGCGATCGCCGAGCACGTCATCGACCTCGGCCCTGGCGCCGGCTCGGGCGGTGGCGAGGTGGTGTTCGAGGGCACCCTCGACGGGTTGCGGGGGAGTGGCACCCTGACGGGGCGCCACCTCGACGACCGGGCGAGGCTCAAGGACTCGGTACGGACGCCCACCGGTGCCTTGGAGATCCGCGGCGCCACCACCCACAACCTCCACGACGTCGACGTCGACATCCCGCTGGGTGTGTTGACGGTGTTGACCGGCGTGGCCGGCTCGGGGAAGAGCTCGCTGATCACCGGTTCGGTGTCAGGGCGCGACGGCGTGGTGTCGGTCGACCAAGGCGCCATCAAGGGCTCGCGCCGCAGCAACCCCGCCACCTACACGGGTCTGCTCGAGCCCATCCGGAAGGCGTTCGCGAAGGCCAACGGGGTGAAGCCCGCGCTGTTCAGCGCCAACTCCGAGGGCGCCTGCCCCAACTGCAACGGCGCCGGGGTCATCTACACGGACCTGGCGATGATGGCGGGCGTGGCGGCGCCCTGCGAGGTCTGCGAGGGCAAGCGGTTCGACGCTTCGGTGCTGGAGTACCAGTTCGGTGGCCGCGACATCAGCGAGGTCCTCGCCATGTCGGTGGCTGAAGCCGAGTCCTTCTTCGCCGACGGCGATGCCGCCCTCCCCGCCGCGCACAAGGTCCTCGAGCGCCTCGTCGACGTCGGGCTCGGCTACCTCACCATCGGCCAGCCCCTTCCCACGCTGTCAGGCGGGGAGCGCCAGCGCCTGAAGCTGGCCACGCACCTGGGGGAGAAGGGTGGCGTCTATGTGCTCGACGAGCCGACGAGCGGCCTCCACCTCGCCGACGTCGAGCAGCTGCTCGGCCTGCTCGACCGGCTCGTCGACGCCGGCAAGTCGGTCATCGTCATCGAGCACCACCAGGCGGTCATGGCCCACGCCGACTGGATCATCGACCTCGGTCCCGGGGCGGGCCACGACGGCGGCCGGATCGTCTTCGAGGGCCCGCCCGCCGACCTCGTCGCCGCCCGCTCCACCCTCACGGGGGAGCACCTCGCCGCCTACACGAGTGGAGCAACCCGATGAGCGCTGACATCCAGGTCACCTTCGACGCCCACGACCCGCGGATGCTGTCGTCGGTCTGGCGCGACGTGCTGGGCTACGTCCATCCGGCCCCGCCCGGCGTCGACCTCCCGCCGGGCGCCGACCCGCTTGTTGCGTGGGACGAGTTCCTCGCTCGGGTCGGGGTCCCGGAGGACCAGCGCAACTCACGGTCGGCCATCGAGGACCCGGAAGGCCACGGCCCACGGGTGTTCTTCCAGCAGGTGCCAGAGGACAAGGTCGCCAAGAACCGCGTCCACCTCGACGTCCGTGCTGCTCCCGGGCTGCAAGGGGAGGAGCGGATGGCGGCGCTGGAGGCCGAGTGCGATCGGCTCGTCGCGCTGGGCGCCACGCGGGTGCATCGCGAGGATCCCGGTCCTCCGATGAGCGCGGGCCACATCGTGATGGCCGACCCCGAGGGCAACGAGTTCTGCCTGGACTGACCCGCCACCGCCGCCATGAACAACGTACCGCGGGGGAGGGGGCTTGCCGCAAGCGACTGAAACGTGCTGACAATGCCCGTTCGCTGGGCCGATCAGGGTCAGGACCGCTGGAGCCAGGAGTCGTGGGATGCGTGAGTTGCCGTTGGCAGAGGGTTCGAGCGGGAGCGCTGAGCCAGTCGAGGTGCTGGATCTCCAGGAGGTCGACCAGACGCAGGTCGCGGTCGTCGGCGGCAAGGGAGCGCACCTCGGAGAGCTTTCGCGGATCGATGGCATCCGTGTGCCGGCTGGCTTCTGCGTGACGACGGAGGCCTTCGGGCGGATCATGGCGGAGGCGCCGTCGATCGACGAACGGCTCGATCGGCTGTCGCGCCTGAGCCCGGATGACCCCGCGGCGATCTGCACGCTCAGCGCCGAGATCCGCCATGCCCTCGAAGCGGTGGCCATTTCCGACGATCTGGCGGCGGCGATCACCGGTGCGCTCACCCGGCTCGGCGAGCACGCCCCCTACGCGGTCCGCTCCAGCGCCACGGCAGAGGACCTGCCGACGGCCTCGTTCGCCGGCCAGCAGGACACGTACCTGAACGTCATGGGGCCGACGGCGATCCTCCAGCACATCAGCCGGTGCTGGGCATCGCTCTTCACCGAGCGGGCCGTGACCTACCGCCTGAGGAACGGCTTCGATCACCGGAAGGTCCAGATGGCCGTGGTCGTGCAGCAGATGGTCGTTCCGGAGGCGGCCGGTGTCCTCTTCACGGCGGACCCCGTCACGTCGAACCGGAAGGTCGCGGTCGTGGAGGCGAGCTTCGGCCTCGGCGAAGCCCTGGTGTCAGGGCTGGTGAACGCGGACTCCTACAAGGTGCGCGACGGTGAGATCGTCGCCAAGGCGGTCGCCGCCAAGCGGCTTGCCATCCACGCCCTGCCGGCCGGCGGCACGCAGGAACACGCGATCGACCCGGAACGGCAGGGGCAGCCGGCGCTGACCGATGCGCAGGTCGTGCGGCTCGCGGAACTGGGTCGGCGGATCGAAGCGCACTTCGGCCGCCCCCAGGACATCGAATGGTGCTTGGTCGACGATGAGTTCCAGATCGTCCAGAGCCGACCGATCACCACGCTGTTTCCCATCCCCGCGGCCGCCGACGCGGAGAACCACCTCTACATCTCCGTCGGACACCAGCAGATGATGACCGACCCCATGAAGCCCCTGGGGATCTCCATGTGGCAGATGACGGCCCTCCCGCCAATGCACGAGGCGGGCGGGAGGCTGTTCGTGGACATCGCCGCGCGCCTGGCTTCCCCAGCGAGCCGCGCCGGCCTCCTGGAGCTCCTGGGCCGCGATCCCCTGATCAAGGACGCGCTCGCGACCATCCTCGACCGCGACGACTTCATCCCGTTGCTCCCGGACTAGGGTCCCACCGGGCCACAGCCTGGAGGTCCGCCGGCTCCGATCGAGACAGATCATGCCAACGTCACCGAGCTGGTCGGGCACAACGAGGCGTCGGTCGCTGAGTTGAAGCGCAACATCCTGTCGATATCCGGAGCGGCTCTGCTCGACTTCATCCTGTAAGACATCCCGGAGATGAAGCGGATCCTGTTCGATCCGCGAAGCCATCAGGTCTACATGTCGGC
>JAOBWM010000064.1 GCA_025463365.1 Acidimicrobiales bacterium | reverse complement strand
TCGAGGGTGTCCATCTCGTCGAACAGGTAGAAGGGCGCGGCCAGCAGGTTGACGATCGGGACGCCCTCGCGGTGGTAGAACGCGCCGTCGGTGGGCGGCTGGGTGCCGAAGGCATCGGGCGCGGCCGGCGCGGGTCACGGTCGTCGCCGGTCCCTCGGGCGTCGCCGTCGACCCGGTGTCGTCGGAGCAGGCATCCAGCCCGAACGCCAACCCACCGGCGACCACCCCGGACCCAGCGAGGAACCGGCGCCGGCTCCAGGGGAGGTCGGCCGGGGGCGGCACGTCAAAGCTCGGCGAGCAACTCGTCGGAGATGTCGAAGTTGCCGAACACGTCCTGCACGTCGTCGAGGTCGTCGAGCGCGTCGATCAGGTCGAGCACCTTCCGGGCCGAACCGGAGTCCTCCAACGGCACCAGGTTCTGGGCGACCATCACGAGGTCGCCGGACTCGACCTTCATGCCCGCCTCCTCGATGGCGGTGCGGACCGAGTGGAGGTCGCTCGGGGCCGTGGTGACCCGCCACGAATCGCCCTCGCGGACGATGTCCTCGGCCCCCGCGTCGATGGCTGCGAGCATCAGCTCGTCCTCGTCGGCCGAGCCGTCGACCACGAGCGAGCCCTTGCGGTCGAACTGCCAGGCCACGGCACCTGGCTCGGCCATGGAGCCGCCCCGCTTGGAGAAGGCGCTGCGCACGTCGGACCCGCTGCGGTTGCGGTTGTCGGTGAGGACCTCGATCAGCAGGGCGACACCGCCGGCGGCGTAGCCCTCGTAGGTGATCTGCTCGTAGTTGACGCCCTCGAGTCCGCCGGTGGCCCGCTTGATCGCCTTCTCGATGGTGTCCAGCGGAACCGACGAGTCCCGTGCCTTCTGGTACATCGTGCGCAACGACGGGTTCATCTCGGGATCGGGCCCGCCCTCGCGTGCCGCCACCTCCACCTGGCGGATCAGCTTGGCGAACACCTTCGCCCGCTTGGCGTCGGTGGCGCCCTTCTTGTGCTTGATCGTGGCCCACTTGGAATGGCCGGACATGCGGTCCTCCTCGTCGAGAATCGTCGTTCTGGCGTAGCTGACGGTCGATTGTCGACCACGGTCTACGCCATTTGGGGTTAGTCGGTCAGGGTGAGGAACAGCTCGTGGAGGCGGAGGTCAGCGGTGAGCTCGGGGTGGAAGGCGGTCACGAGCACTGATCCCTGGCGGCAGAGCACGGGATGGCCGCCGACGGTGGCCAGCACCTCGACGCCGTCGCCGACCTCCTCCACGAAGGGGGCCCGGATGAACACGGCGTGGAACGGATCGGCCAGGCCGGCGACCACGAGGTCGGCCTCGAACGAGTCGATCTGGCGACCGAACGCGTTCCGGCGGACGGTGACGTCGATGGCGTCGTAGGAGCGCTGATCGGGTCGGCCGTCGAGCACCGTCCGGGCCAGGACGATCATGCCCGCGCACGTGCCGAAGGCCGGGAGCCCGGCCGCCAGGCGCTCGCGCAGGGGGTCGGCCAAGCCCGACGTGGCGAGCAGCTTCGACATGGTGGTGGATTCGCCGCCCGGGATCACGAGGGCGTCGACGTCGGCGAGCTGTTCTGGGGTGCGGACCTCGACGGGCGTGGCGCCGAGGGCGCGGAACGCCTCGGCATGCGGACCGATGGCGCCCTGGAGCGCGAGCAGGCCGATCTTCAACGGCCGGCGCTACCAGCCGCGATCGGCGTAGGTGGTCTCGAGCGTGCTGATCTCGAGGCCGGGCATGGCGGGACCGAGCCCGCGGCTGACCTTGGCCAAGATCGCGGGATCGTTGAAGTGGGTGGTGGCCTCCACGATCGCCTTGGCACGCGCGGAGGGGTTGTCGGACTTGAAGATGCCCGAACCGACGAACACCGCCTCGGCGCCGAGCTGCATCGCCAGCGCGGCGTCGGCCGGGATGGCCAAGCCGCCGGCGCAGAACATCGGGACCGGGAGCTTGCCGGTCTGGTGGATCTCCTGGACGAGCGGGAGCGGGGCCTGCAGCTGCTTGGCCCAGTCGAACAGCTCGGCCGGATCGGCCTGGGTGATCTTGCGGATGTCGCCGGTGATCGAGCGCAGGTGGCGGACCGCCTCGACCACGTTGCCGGTGCCGGCCTCGCCCTTGGAGCGGATCATGCAGGCGCCCTCGCTGATGCGCCGCAGCGCCTCACCGAGGTTGGTGGCACCGCACACGAACGGGACGGTGAACGCCCACTTGTCGATGTGGTGGGCCTCGTCGGCCGGGGTGAGCACCTCGGATTCGTCGACGTAGTCGACACCCAAGGCCTCCAGGATCTGGGCCTCCACGAAGTGCCCGATGCGGGCCTTGGCCATCACCGGGATGGTGGTGACGGCCTTGATGCCCTCGATCATCTCGGGATCGGACATGCGGGCCACGCCACCGTCTCGGCGGATGTCCGACGGCACCCGCTCGAGGGCCATGACCGCAACGGCCCCGGCATCCTCGGCGATCTTGGCCTGCTCGGGGTCGACCACGTCCATGATCACGCCGCCCTTGAGCATCTCGGCGAGCCCCCGCTTCACGAGCTGGGTACCGGTCGCAGGAGCCAAGGGGGTGGAGTCGGGTCGGGCGTCGGACATGGGCTCCAGTCTAGGGAAGGCGTTCGCCCATCCCGAAGCCCGTTGCAGGCGAGCGAGGGTTCGAGCGGCGGTCGCCTCGCCTGCCTGATTCGACAGCCGGATCCACAACCTGATCGACGACCCGATCGAGAGCCGAACGATTACTGGACGGTGCTGGCGTTCCCGGCCCTGGGCAGCTCGATCCAGGTCTGGCCCGGGCTCAGCAGGACGAGGTGACCGGCCTCGTCGACCACGGCCCCGGGGTGGTTCACGTCGCGGCGGGACCAGCGCCCGTGCACGACCCGGCCGTTGGTGTACACGAATGCCTCGCCGCTGCCGACGGTGTGGGCCTCGGGTGATCGGGCGTCGGCCGGGCTCTGGCCGTACTCGGTGACGAGGACGACGACGTTCTTGGCCGTCAGGGGGGTGCCACTGGCGTCGGTGTGCACCCGGCCCCGCTGCGAGCGGACGTAGGAGCGCAACTTGCCGTCCCAGCGCCAGCTCACGGGCGCGCTGATCGCACCTCCCCAGTTGATGTCGACTCCGGCGGCTTGGGTGGCGAACGGTGGGCTCTTCTGGCCGACCGTGCGGTAGGCGAACAGCCGGGTGGGGGCCGGGAGCCCGGCGGGCGCTCGGCCCCACAGCTCGTCGCCCTGGACGTAGAGGTTGTGCGGGGCACGACGGCTGTGGTCACGGGCATACGAACTGGTGGCACGGTCGTAGCCCTCGTCGATGATCGACGGGTTCGATCGCACGGCCGCCACCACGCCGTCGTTGCCGCCCGACCAGGCCAGCAGCGGCCGACCGAACTGCGGGAGGATCGCCAGGTCGGTGGTCCGCGCCGAGCGGACCGGTCCGACCCGACCGGGCTGGTGCGAGTGGAAGATGCCCACGAGCCGCGTGATGTTGCCCTCGACGATCTCCTCGAACACGATGTCCGCGTTGAGCAGGCCCGACTGCGGCACCGCCGATTCGCTCGGTGCGTCGAGGTTGTCGACCTTCACGGCGATCGCCGGACGGTTGAGCAGCGCCGGGTCGGTCACCCGCAGCCCGGTGAGCGGCGCGACCGGGCCGCGCCGCGGCTCGGTCGTGGTGGTGGGCGCGACCGTCGTCGTGGTGGTGGGCTTGACCGTGGTCGTGGTCCGCTTGACCGCTACCTGCTTGGCGTCGCCACCACCGAGCGCGACCGCCGCCACGACGATCGCGATCACGACGACCAGCACCGCGCCCCCGACGGCGCCTCGGCGACCCCGCGGCGATAGCCGCCCCCACAGCTCACGAAATCTCGACATGGCGACCAGCCTGCCGTCCACGGCGGTCCGCGCGGTGGATGCGGAACTTCCGCGTTCCGGCCCCGTGGCGGGCGTCGGTCAGAGCTCGCGCAGGGCGGCGATGCGCTCTTCGATGGGAGGGTGCGTGTCGAACAGCTTGTTCAGCCTGGACATCCGTCCCTCGGATTCGACCTGGGCCGTCGGCTGCTCGATCCACAGGTGCGCCGTGGCCCGCGACGCGGCGTGGACGACCGTGGTGTCGTCGCGCAGCTTCTCCAGGGCGCTGATCAACCCCGGTGGGTAGCGGGTCATCTCCACGCCCGAGACGTCGGCCAGCGCCTCGCGCTTGCGGCTCACCGCGAACTGCATCAGCCGGGCGAGCAAGGGCGCGAGCACCAGTAGGACGATGCCGAAGATGGCGAGGAAGGGTGCGGCGCCGCCGGTGCGGTCGTCGCTGCGGCCGCGGCGCCCGCCGTTCCACCACATCATCCGGATCGACAGGTCGGCGGCCAAGGTGATGAGCCCCACCATGGTGACGGCGAGCGTGTTGACGAGGATGTCGTCGTTCTTGATGTGGCTGAGCTCGTGGGCCAGCACGCCCTCCAGCTCGACGCGGTTCATGATGTCGAGCAAGCCCGTGGTCACGGCGATGGCCGCGTGCTTCGGGTTGCGCCCGGTGGCGAAGGCGTTCGGGGCCGGATCTTCGATGATGTAGATCGCCGGCTTGGGGAGGCCGCTGGCGATGCACAGCCCCTCCACGAGGTTGTGGAGCCGGGCATAGGTGACGGGGTCGGCAGGAACGGCCCGGCTCATGCGCAACGCGATGACGTCGGACTTCCAGTACGAACCCCACGCCGATGCGATGGCGACCACCGCGGCGATCGCCACCCCGATGATCCCGAAGTTCAGGAGCGACAGGATCACCCACACCACGAGTGCGGTGAACAGCACGAAGGCGAGGGTGAGGACGAGCGAGCGTCGTTTGTTCTGAGCGACCTGGTCGTACAAGGGGTCAGGACCTCAGAACGACACGTTGACGGGGCCGCGGGCCGCGCCGCCGGCCTCGAAGTACTCGCGCTCGGTGAAGTGGAACATCCCGGCCAGGATCGACGACGGGACGCTCTGGATCTTGGTGTTGTACCGGTTCACGGTGTCGTTGTAGAACTGCCGCGCGTAGGCGATCTTGTCCTCGGTGCCCGTGAGGGTCTCCTGGAGGCTCAAGAAGTTCTGGTTGGCCTTGAGGTCCGGATAGGCCTCGGCGAGGGCGAAGACCGACTTGAGGGCGCCGGTCAGCATGTTGTCGGCGGCGGCGGCATCGCCCGGGGTGGTCGCGGCCTGGGCGGCGTTGCGGGCTTGGATCACCGCGTCGAGCGTCTCCTTCTCGTGCGCCGCGTAGCCCTTGACCGTCTCGACGAGGTTCGGGATCAGCTCCGAGCGACGGGTCAGCTGCACGTCGATCTGGGCCCAGGCCGCCTCGACCTTGTTGCGCAGGCGGACCAGCCCGTTGTACAGGCCCATCACGATGAGGCCGAGCACCACGAGGATGACGATCAGGACGATGACGGGGATCACGGTGCGAGCTTACGGCCTGCGGTTGCCGGGCCGGTGCCGACGCCAGCCCCCCGATTGCGGCGCCGCGGTGCTCACTCGCTCGTAGAGCGTCACGTAGCGGTCCGCCAGTTGGTCCATCGAGAACTCCCGGGCGCGGGCGGATCCGGCGGCCACCAGCTCGGCCCGGCGCAGCGGGTCGGCGAGGACGCGGTTCAGCGCCTCGGCCAGGACCTGTGGGTCGCCAGGCTCGACGAGGAGCCCGTCCTGATCGGGCCGGGCGACGAGCCGGTACCCGCTCAGGTCGGAGGCCACGATCGCCGCCTCGGCCGCCATCGCCTCCAGCAGGACGACGCCGAACGACTCCCCGCGCAGCGACGGCGCGCAGAACACGTCGGCGCCCCGCAACCGGCGACGCTTGTCCTCGTCGGTGAGCCGGCCCAGCCAGTGGATCCGGGGGTCACCGGCGCTGCGCAGGCGCAGACGCTCGGTGTCGGGGCCGTCCGAACCGATCCACACCGTGACGTCGGCGGGAAGCGACGGCAGCGCGGCGAGCAGCACGTCGAGCCCCTTGCGCGGCTCGTGGCGACCGAGGAACAGGATCGTCGGACCGGTGGTGGGCCACGGCTCGACGTCGTGGAACCGCTCGATCTCGATCCCGTTGAAGAGGTGCTCGTAGGTCCCGCCGAGGTGGTCGACGGCGAGCGCCTCGGCCTCCGCGGACACCACGGCGCGGGCATCGAGGCGCGATGCGAGCCACTTCAGCGCCGGGGTGAGCAGGCGGTACGACGCCGTGTTCCCCGCGGCGTGGAAGGTCCCGACCAGTGGCACGGGCTTGAGGAGGCACGCCGTCTGGGTGGCACCCGGCACCATCGGTTCATGGAGGTGCAACACGTCGAAGCCCTCGTCCCGCACGGCCCGGATCAGCCGGAGCTGGGCCGACGGGTCCGGTGCGATGGGAGCCACCGACCCGTTCGCCGCGGTGGGGATGGAGTCGCCGAGGGGCGTCACCCACCCGTCGGGCGGCGGCCCGTCCGACGGAGCCAGCACCCGAGCGTGGTGCCCCTTGGCCCGCAGCGCCCGCCCCAGCCCCAGGACCTGCTCCTGCACCCCACCCGGAACACTGATGCTGTACGGACACACGATGCCGATGCGCAACCCCCTCACCGCCCCAAGTCGAAGAACGGAGGACGTGACGAGCGGTGATCGCTCGGCCAGTTGGGTTGCATGAGGTGCCACTGGTCGGGGGCCCGGCGGATGAGCAGCTCGAGCTCGGCGGCGAGCTCCTGGGTGATGCGGACCACGTCCTCGCGCAGCTTGCCGTGCCGTGTCATGTCCAGGGGAGGACGGACGATGCCATGGCGGCCGCCGCCCTCGTAGTACGTGGCCGTCGGCAGGAGCGGGGCACCGGACCGCAGCGCGAGGGTCGCGGGCCCGCCCGGGAGGGTCGTCTTCTCACCGAAGAACTCGACCTCCACCCCGCCGCCCGCGAGGTCCCGGTCGCAGAGGAGGCACACCACACGGTTGTCCTTGAGGGCGCGCGCCACGCGCGACCCGGCGTCGGGACCGAGCTGGATCACCTCCATGCCGAACTCCTCGCGAAGGCCGATGAACCAGTCGGCCAGCTCCTTGGGCTCGACCGCTTCGGCCACGACCGTGACCTTGGCGTGGCGCACGGCCGTGACCCAGAACCCGGCCCACTCCCAGCCACCGAGGTGGGGCAGGGCGAGGATGGCACCCGTCCCGGCGTCCAAGCCGGCCTGGACGTGCTCCCACCCTTCGACCTCGATGCCGTGGTCGAGCACGTCGGGCGGGGTCCCGGGCAGCCGGAACGACTCGATCCAGTACCGGGCGTAGGACGAGAACGTGGCCCGCACGGCCGCCCGGACCTCGCGCTCGCTCAGCTCCGGGGCGATGCGCCGCTGGTGGCGCGCCACCATGGCGCGCCGGCCGCCGAACGCGAGTGACCCGAGGTGTCCGAGGCCGTCGGAGACCGGCTGGACCGTTGCCTCGGGCAGGAGTCGGGCCAGGGCGCTGCCGGCGCGGTAGCCGGCGTAGGCCGGATCAGGAAGCACGGATGGTCGAGCGCGGTGGGATCAGTGCGGCGGACGCATCTGGGTGCGTCGGCGGACCTGGCGGGCGGTGGAGCGCGCCACCCGGCGGTCGGTGGAGCGGGCCCGGGGACGGCTGCGCTCGGCTCGCGCCGGACGGGTCGGGACCTCGGCGCTGGCCTGCTTCCAGACCTTGGCGAAGCGCTGCCCGGCGGTGACCAGGGTGAGCACGAGCATGACCCACAGGACCGGGATCAGCAGTTGGTAGAAGAGCAGGCCCAGGGCGAGGGCGATGATCCGCTCGGCGCGTTCCATGAGGCCGCCCTTGGCCTGGTAGCCGAGCGCCTCGGCCTTGGCCCGCTCGTAGGAGATCAGCAGCGACGCGCCGAGGACCGCGAGGGGCAGCACGGCGATGCGGCCCGCGCCGGGGGTGCTCGACAGGTACCACGCGACGCCACCGAGGAGCACGGCGTCGGTGAAGCGGTCCGCCACCGAGTCGAAGAACGCGCCGCGGGGCGATGCCGTGCCCGATGCTTTCGCGACGGCGCCGTCGAGCAGGTCGGGGACGGCAGCGAGGATGAGCAGGACGAGGCCGCCGCGCAAGGCCCCGTTGGCGATGGCCACCGAGGCGGCGACGGCCATGACGATGCCGGTCAGTGTGAGGTGGTCCGCCGAGATGCCGGTCCGCTTGATCTGCGCGCCGACGGGCTTCAGCGTGCGCTCTGCATTGGCCCGGAAGTGACCGTCGAACATGGATGGCTCCTCGATGGAACAGGACTGCTTGCAGAAGTTAGCACTTCGGCACCACAGTGGCCCGCTTGCCTACCCACCAGTCTGCCCGGTCAATCCGACAGATCGGTCTCATTGCCGGGCGAGATGGCCGCAGGCCGGCCGATGGTCCCTTCGGATGACGGGCCGAGGGCACCGTCGAGGTCACTCCAGTCCTCGGGGTTGTCCTCGATGAACCAGGCGACGATCTCGGCATCCACCCCGTCGACGAGCACCAGGCCGCGGCGCGTCGGCGGGTTCTCGGCCGAGTACAGGAGGATGCGCCAGGTGGGCCGGCTGCGGAGGCCGCGCCAACCGAGTTGGGCCGAGGCATGGCCGACCGGGAAGCCCACCCGCTCGGTGGCGGCCACCAGCGCGTCGCGCTCGTCGATGTCCAGGTTCCAGCCCGCCACCAGGTGGTAGGCGCCGATCAGGCCGAGACCGATGCCGGCACCGAGCAGCCCGCCGTTCACGAGCACGGCGTCGCCACCGCGAGCGGACGCCCACAGGGCGATGCACGCCGCGCCGATCAGGAGGTAGAGGTAGCCCGGGACCCGGCGGCGGTTGTTGTTCGGGAAGACGTAGGGACCGACGAACTCCGAGACGTCGAGATCGTCGGGCAGTGCGTCACGCACCTCGGCATCACCGACCTTCGCCGGCTCCACGGGTGCCTCGGCCTGGTCGGCCCCCACAGGCGACTCGGTCTGGTCGGCCTCCACGGGCGCTTCGGTCGCGGGGTCCTCGTCAGGCACGGGGTCGACGGTAGCGGTGGGCCGATGACGCTCCCCAACCCTCCGCGCCGCAACGGGCCGGCCCGGGCGCTGCGTTGACCTTTGCCGGGATCGGCGGGTCAGGTCGACGGCCAGGCAGCCGTGAGCTTCTGCCAGGTGACCGCGAGCGGCTCGGGGAGCACGCGGGTCTCGGCCACCGCGGTCATGAAGTTGGTGTCGGCCGACCAGCGGGGCAGGCAGTGGACGTGGAGGTGGTCGGGGACCCCGGCCCCGGCACCGGCGCCCAGGTTGAGGCCGACGTTGACGCCGTCGGGCTCATAGGCGGCCTCGATGGCGGCGACGGCGAGGTGGACGGTCGACCACAGCTCGGTGGCTTCCTCGGCCGTGAGCCCGGACAGGTCGGCCACGGCGCGGTTCGGGAGCACGAGCAGGTGCCCCGACCCGTACGGGTAGGCGTTGAGCACCACGAAGCACGTGGGGCCCCGCCAGACGATGTTCGCGTCCTCGTCGGAGAGGCCGCTGCCGAGGATCCGCTCGAAGAGCGAGCGCCCGGCGGCATCGGGACGCACCTCGGCGTGGTCGCCGGTGATGCGCTCGATGTAGGTCGACCGCCAGCCCGCCCAGAGCCGAGCGAGCGGGGCCGGGGGCCCGCCGCCGGTCTCGGCTGCCGAGGTCATCGGCCGTGCGCCTGGAACGTCATCACTGGAACATCATCACGGGAGCGTCATCAGACGTGGGCCTGGTCGTCGACCTCGTCGACGACGCGCTGGGTGAACTCGTCCAGGCCGACGCCGCGTTCGACCTCTCCCCCGCGGGGGTTGACCCCGACCGTGCGGTCGGCGACGTCGTCGTCGCCCACGACGAGGACGTACGGGATCTTCTCGCCCTTGGCCTTGCGGATCCGGTTGCCGAGCTTCTCGCTCGCCTCCACCACATCGGTGCGGATCCCGAGCGCGGCCAGCTCGACCGCGACCTCCGCGGCGTAGGGCTCGTGGTCGTCGCGCACCGGGAGGATGCGCGCCTGCACGGGGGCCATCCAGGTGGGGAAGGCGCCGGCGTAGTGCTCGAGCAGGACGCCGAAGAACCGCTCGATCGAGCCGAACAGGGCCCGGTGCATCATGATCTGCGTGTGGCGTCCCACGTCGGCGCCGACGTACTCCAGGCCCATGCGCTCGGCCATGTTGAAGTCGTACTGGATCGTCGAGAGCTGCCAGCTGCGCCCGATCGCATCGCGGACCTTGACGTCGATCTTGGGGCCGTAGAACGCGCCGCCGCCCTCGTCGACCTCGTACGCGAGGCCCTCGGCCTCGAGCGCGCCCCGCAGGTTCTCGGTGGCCTCGGCCCACCCCTCGTCCGTGCCCACCGTCTCTGCCTTCGCGGGGCGGGTGGACAGGCTTGCCTCGAAGTCCTCGAAGCCGAACGCCCGCAGCACGGACAAGACGAACACGAGGAGGCTGCGGATCTCGTCGTGCGCCTGCTCGGGGGTGCAGTAGATGTGGCTGTCGTCCTGCGTGAAGCCGCGGATCCGCATGAGCCCGTGCAGCGTGCCGGACTTCTCGTAGCGGTAGACGGTGCCCAGCTCGAACAGGCGCAAGGGCAGCTCCCGGTAGGAGCGCTGGCGGGCGTTGAAGATGAGGTTGTGGCCCGGGCAGTTCATGGGCTTCGGGTAGTACTCGCCGTTGTCCATCTGCATGGGCGGGTACATGCCGTCGGCGTAGAAGCCGAGGTGGCCTGATGCCTCGAACAGCTTCCCGTTGGCGATGTTCGGCGTGTACACGAACTCGTAGCCGCCCGCCTGGTGGCGGCTACGGGAGTAGTCCTCCATGAGCTTGCGCACGATGCCGCCCTTGGGGTGCCACACCGCCAGGCCACCACCCAACTCCTCGGGGAAGCTGAGCAGGTCGAGCTCGTTGGCCAGCTTGCGGTGGTCGCGCTTGGCCGCCTCCTCGAGCTGGTGGAGGTGCTCGTCGAGCTCGGCCTTGGTGGCCCACGCCGTCCCGTAGATGCGCTGCAACATCGGCTTGTGCTCGTCGCCGCGCCAGTAGGCGCCGGCCACCCGCATGAGCTTGAAGTGACCGAGGAAGCTCTTCGTGTCGGGCACGTGGGGCCCCCGGCACAGGTCGACGAAGCCGGGGTACCCGGCAAACGCGGGCGTCGCCCACGGCTGGGCCGGCGGGTTCTCGTAGGTACGGACCAGCCCGGACGCGGTGGCCGACGTGGGGTCGTCGGCTTCCCCGTCGATGATCTCGAGCTTGTAGCGGTGGCCAGCGAAGACCTCGCGGGCCTTGGCATCGGTGAGCTCGTCGCGCACGAACGGCTGGGCCTCGGCCAGGATCTCGCGCATCCTGGCCTCGATGCGCTCGAGGTCCTCGGGCACGAACGTCGCAGGCTTGCCATCAGGCCCGGGCGGCAGCTCGAAGTCGTAGTAGAAGCCGTTCTCGACGGGCGGTCCGATGGCGAAGGTGGAGCCCGGGAACAGCTCGAGCACCGCCTGGGCCATGACGTGCGTGGTCGAGTGCCGGATCGTGTAGAGGCCGCGCTCCGAACCAGCCGTGATGATCGCGACCGTGTCGCCGTCGGCGAGCTCCCAGTCCAGGTCGCGCTCGACGCCGTTGACGTCGCCGATGACCGCCGCCTTGGCGAGGCCTCGCCCGATCGATGCGGCCAGCCCACCCACGGTGGTGCCGGCGGGGACCTCGCGGGAGGTTCCGTCGGGCAGCGTGATCGTCAGGTCGGCCATGAGCGCCGAGCGTAGGCGAGCCCCTCGGGGCGTCGGCCAGCCGGTTCCTGCCGGCGGTCAGGCGTTGCGGACGGGGCGGCGACGCAACCGGTCAGCCGACGAGGTCGGCGTCGTGGCCCCCACGAAGTCGCTGTCCCCGCCGAGCTTCGGATCGCCGTCGATGAGCGCCTTTGCCTCCTCGGGCTCGAGGTGGTCGCCCGGTGTCACGCCCGTGGCCCGGCCCGCGGCGTCTCGCTTCGAGTCTCCGTTCGGCGAACCCGTGCCATCGCCGTTGCCGTTGGACGACGGGACGGGCGACTGCTTCTCCGCGTCGGCGTCCGTGGCCGCAGCCGTCTCGGGTGCCGGCTGCTTCTTCTTCTTGCTCGCGTACTCGTCGACGTAGTCCTGGCCCGAGAGCTCGCGGATCTCGTACATGACCTCGTCGATGATCTGGCGCAGGACCAAGCGGTCGTGGGCGCGATCGGCGTAGCGGTCAACGGTGATGGGCTTCCCGAAGCTGATCTGCACCGGCAGCCGCAGCCGCGGGAACTTGGCCTCCGGGGGCATGATGTCGCGAGCACCGCTGATCCCGATGGGGATGATGGGCACCCCGGCTCGCAGGGCGAGGCGCGCCGGGCCCGTGTGGCCGCGGTACAGCCGGCCGTCACGGCTGCGCGTGCCCTCCGGGTAGATCCCGAACAGCTCGCCCTTCTCCAGCACTCGCTGGGCGGTGGCGAGCGCCCGCTCCCCCGCGTCGCCGCCCTCGCGGTCGATGGGGATCATGCCGAGCGCCGGGAACAGCTTCCGGGTCTTCCAGTCGTCCATGTACTCGGCCTTGCCCACGTAGGTGACGCGGCGTGGCAACAGGACAGGCACGAAGAAGGAATCCAGCACCGAGGTGTGGTTTGGGCAGAGGATCGCGCCGCCGGTCGAGGGGATGTTCTCGAGGCCGCGCAGGTCGAACTTCCACGACGCGCGAAACAGCGGCGTCAAGATGGCCTTGGCCACCGGATAGAGCTTGCCGACCTCGTCTGCGGGCATCGGTCGCATCATGCCCCACGAGCACACCTGGTGCGCGCCGACCAGGCCTGGCCTGGGCCGACGCCCCGTCCGAGGCGGCCGTCAGGCGGTGAGGTCGACGCCGAGCAGCGCGGCAGCGTCGCCGACACCGCGTCCGGCCGCGGCGGCGGCGTCGATGGCGGCCACCGCACCGGGGGTGTCGAGGTCGTCGTCGAGGGCGGCGCGGGCCTCGGCCAGGCCGCCGTCACCGGGTCCGGCCGCCAGCCAGGCGTCCAGGCGCCCCGCGGCGGTGGGCATGATCTCGTCGTCCCACTCCCACGGCGTCCGGTAGTGGTGGGCGATCGCGGCGAGGCGAATCGCCCGGGTGTCCCATTCCTTGCGCAGCTCGCTCACGAACACGAGGTTGCCGAGGGACTTGGACATCTTCTCGCCGTCCATCCGGACCATGGCCTGGTGCATCCAGTGACGCACGAACGGCTCGCCGGTGGCCGCCTCGGACTGGGCCGACTCGCATTCGTGGTGCGGGAAGATCAGGTCGCTGCCGCCACCGTGCAGATCGATCGTGGTGCCGAGCTCCCGCAGGGCGAGCGCGGAGCACTCGATGTGCCAACCGGGGCGGCCTGGACCCCACAGCGATTCCCAGAACGGTTCGTCGGGGGCCGACGGTTGCCAGAGGACGAAGTCGAGCGGGTCGCGCTTGTTCGGGTCGTCGACGTTGCCGCCGCGCTCCGCCGCGAACGCCAACATCTCGTCGCGGTCGTAGTGGCTGACCTCGCCGAAGCGGTCCCAGCTGCCGACGTCGAAGTAGACGGACCCACCGGCCGTGTAGGCGTGGCCTCGGTCGAGCACCATGCCGATGAAGCCGCGGATGTCGGCGATGGCCGACGTGGCCCGCGGCTCGCTCCAGCTCGGGATGAGGCCGAGGGCCTCCATGTCGCCGTCGAACCGAGCGATCTCGCCGGCCGCCAGGTCGAGGTAGTGGACGCCGAGCTCACGGGCCTTGCGAAGCAGATCGTCGTCGACATCGGTGATGTTGCGGACGCACTTGGTGTCGTGGCCGCGATCGCGCAGGCGCCGCTGGAGCACGTCGTAGGTGAGGTAGGTGGCCGCGTGCCCGAAGTGGGTGGCGTCGTACGGCGTGATCCCGCACGTGTACATCGTGACGACCTCGCCCGGCTCGAACGGGACGACCTCGCCCTTCGAGGTGCAGTAGAGCCGCATGGGCTCCGCGGCGGTCACGCCTCGACGGCTGCGGGCTCGATGCCGTCGTCCGCGGGCCCGATGGACGGCTCCGCCGCCGCCTCGGGGATGCCGGTGAACTTCACCGCCACCCGCGTCTTGTAGTGCATGTTGAGCTGGAGCAGCACCGCGGTGAACGACTCGATGGGCGTCGCCTGCGAGAGGCCGCCGGCGTCGAGCGGCCGCATGTTCGGCACCGACGACACGATCTTCGAGGTGACCTCGGTGGCGCGGGGGAAGTCGCTGCAGATCAACACGTCGGACTCGATGGGGTGATCGAGGTCGCCCAGCTCCTTGGCCGGCACGTGGTGGAACCCGGCTGCGACCTGGCACCCGGGCACGGCCGCTTGGACGCTGGCCGCCACCGACCCGCGGGGCGGAACGAGCGGCTGGAACTCCTTGCCGATGCGCGTGAGGGCGTTGGCCATGCTGATGACCACCTTGCCCTGGAGCAGCTCGGCCACCGAGGTGGCGGTCCCGTAGGCACCGTCCCACGGAGTGGCGATCACCACGACCTCCGCGGCGGCGGCATCGTGGTTGTCCCCGGCGGTGATGCCCAGCTGGCGGCCGGGCCACTGGGCATGGAGCTTGTCGACCACCTCCATCGCCCGATACTTCGAGCGAGAGCCGATGGTGACGTCGTATCCGACCGATGCCAGGCGCGCCGCCAGCGCGCTGCCGGCGGGGCCGGTACCTCCGAGGATGCCGATCTGCACGGCGACACCCTAGGAGCCGTGCTGGCAGGCGGGGCAAACCCCCGGCGCCGGCCATGCACCGGCTCCCGGCATGTGATCGCCGTCGCCCGGTTGGCCTACGGTGAAGCGATCCCGGGGAGGGGTATGACGCAGACCGACGAGCTCTTCGACGCAATCAGCGATGGCAACACCCAGGCGGTCGAGCAGATCCTCGACGCCGACCCGACGCTCGTCGCCGTGCCGCGCGAGGGCATCACGCCGCTGCGCATGGCGGCCTATGCGGGCCATCCTGAACTGGCCGAGCACCTCGAGCGCCGTGGTGCCGCCGCCGACGTGTTCGATGCCGCCGCGCTGGGCGAGGTCGACCACCTCCGCGACCTCCTCGATGCCGACGCCGACTCGGTGAGCGCCAACGCCGCCGACGGATTCACCGCCTTGCACCTCGCAGCCTGGTTCGGGCACCCGAAGGTCGCCGAGCTCCTCCTGGCGCGAGGCGCCGACCCGCAGTCGGTCGCCGCCAACGGCACGAACCTGCAGCCGCTGCACAGCGCGGCCGCCGGCGGCCACATCGTGATCGCGCACCTGCTCCTCGACCGCGGCGCGGACATCGATGCCGCCCAGGGCGGCGGGATCACCCCCCTGCACTCGGCCGCCCACCGCAACGACGTCGAGATGGTGAGCCTGCTGCTCGGCCGGGGCGCCGACCCGGCGTCCGCGACCGACGACGGCCAGACGGCCGCGGCCCTGGCCACCGACCCAGCGGTCCTCGCCCTCCTCCCGTAACCGCCCGACCGTCAGGCGGACCGATCGGGTCGCCGGACGAGGACCACGACACCGGGGGCGTCGACCAGCCGCGACCCCACGACCGCGACGTCGTCGTGGACGAGGCCGCGGCGCAGCCCGGTGTCGAGGGCGGCTCGCCACGGTCCGTCCGGCAGCACGAACGAGATCGGGTCGGTTCCGGTGGCCACCAGCACCAGGATCGGCGGGTCCTCGGGATCGACGGCTCCCTCCTGCGCGCTGGGGAGGATCAGCACCTGCAGCGCCCGGCGATCTGGGTCGGCCCAGTCGTCGGCTCTCATGACCGCGCCGGCCTCGGTCCGCCACGCCAGGTAGGGATCGGTCGGGTCGAGCCAACCGTCCCACCGCAACGCCGGGTGGGCCCGACGCAGGCCCAGCGCCGCGCTCGTCCAGGCGACGAGGTCCCAGTCGGCTTCGGGCCAGGGCACGCCGCACTCCCCCGGCTCCAGCGTGTACCCGTCGGCCGTGCCGCCCTGGCTCCGGCCCAGCTCGTCACCGGCGTGGATCATGGGCACGCCCTGGGCGCAGATGACCGACGCGAGCAGGCTGCGCTGGCGCCGGGCCCGGTTCGCCAGGACCTCCGGATCCGACGTCGGCCCCGAACGGCCGCCGCCCCACGAGCGCTGGCCGTGGCCCGCACCGACGGGTTCGTCGTAGGAGACGAGGTCGGCGAGCGTGAACCCGTCGTGGGTGGCCACGGCGTTGACGGAGGCGGTGGCGGGGCGGTCGGGCCGGCGGAACAGCTCGGCGCTGCCCGTGAGGGCGCGAGCAACGTCGGGCCACCGCTCGGGCTCGTTGCGCCACAGATCGCGGGTGTCGTCGCGGAAGCGGTCGTTCCACTCCCGCCAGGGGGCGGGGAAGGTCCCGACCGCGTAGCCGCCCGGACCGAGATCCCAGGGCTCGGCGACGAGCTTCACGCCGGCGAGCGCGGGCTCCGCCGCGATCTCGGCGAGGAGCGGGTGGTCGGCAGTGGGCCCGTCGTCGCCGCGGATCAGGGTCGCAGCGAGGTCGAACCGGAACCCGTCGACGCCGATCTCGGTGACCCAGCGTTCGAGCGTCTCGACGATCAGCCTCCTGACCTGTGGTGACCTCGTGTCCACGGCGTTGCCGCATCCGGTGACGTCCTCGTCGACCAGGTGCATCGGGTCGACGGGGTGGCCATTGCCGCGCGGGTGCTCGCGGGGATGGTCGGCGCCGGCCGGGCGGAGGCGGTAGGTGTCGGCGTTGTCGAAGCCGCGCCACGACAGGATCGGCCCCTCGCCCAACCGTCCTTCGCACGTGTGGTTGTAGACGACGTCGAGCCACACCTCGATGCCGGCCTCGTGCATGGCCGCCACCGCAGCACGCAGCTCGGCGACGGGGTCGCCGCCGGGAGACGCGTACCCGGCGTGCGGCGCACCCCATGCGAGCGGGTTGTACCCCCAGACGTTGCGCTGCCCGGCCGCGGCCAGGCCCCGTTCGCTCACGAAGTGTTGGACCGGGAGCAGCTCGACGGCGGTGATGCCCAGCCGCTGCAGGTGATCGAGGACCGGCGGCGCGGCGAGCCCCCGATACCGACCCCGGTCCTCGGTGGGCACCATCGGGTGGCGCGCCGTCAGGTGGGCGACGTGAGCCTCGTAGACGACGGTGCGATCCCATGAGGTGCGCGGCCGCTGGCGGGCGTCGATCGGCGCGGCCGGCTCGACGACGACCGAGCGCGGCACGAACGGCGACGAGTCGACGCCCGGCGCCACCAGCTCGGGCGTCCACCGCACCTCACCCGTGACCCGGCGTGCCGCAGGGTCGACGAGCAGCTTGGCCGGATCACACGCGTGGCCGCGAGCCGGGTCGCCGGGCCCGTGGACGCGGAAGCCGTACCGCTGTCCGTGACCGACGCCGGCCACCTCGATCGACCAACCGGCGCCGTCGGGCTCTCGTTCGACGTCGAGGTGGTCGGTCTCCTCGTCGTGGCTGTCGAACAGGCACAGCTCGATCCGTTCGGCCACCGTCGACGTCACCCGGAACCGGGTGCCCGTCGCCGCCACGGTGGCCCCGAGCCGCTCCGCAGCCACGCCCGATCAGCTCGCCGACACGAGCGCGCGGAGCCGATCCTTCGAGCGCTCGATCTCGTCGCGCAGGACGCGCTCGAGCACCGGACCGAACAGCGAGCCGCCGTAGTGGAGGTGCATCTGGAGGTGCGATCCGTCGGGCGCGTCGGTCACCGCCGCGGACAACCGCCAGGTGCTGTGCTGCCGACCGTCGAGCTCGACGCGATCGAACGCGACCTTCCGGGGCGAGTCCAGCTCGGTGCGGACCATGCGGAGCCGCTTCGAGCGGGCCAGCGGCCCGAGCCGGCCACGGAGGTCGACGGCCCAGGCGGGCTCGACGTCTCGGTTGTCGGGCTCGTGCAGCCGATCGGCGCGAGCCACGATGTCCAACCACCGCGGGTAGCGGGACAGGTCGTCGACCCAGGTGTACAGCTCCGCGGCTCCGCACGGGAGATCGACTTCGGCCACGACGTCCACGGCCGACAGTGTGCAGCCTCCGAGCCGGACCCGTGAACACGCCGCCTGCCCCAACGCCCCGGACCCGATGGGACGATCCGATGGGACATCCGGTGGGGACGGCGGCCGACCCGCCTGATCAGCTCGTGTGAGACGATCGTTCATGGGGCTCATCACCGACTACTTCATGGCGGAGAGCGACGAGGATGCGGCGCGCACGATCGACTGGATCGGAGGGCCGGAGGTGCCGGCCGACGGAACCGAGGCGTACCCCGTCGCCTCGCTTCCCGGCATCGAGCCGCTCGTCATGCTCGGAACGGTCGACACGTTGTTGACGGGCCGGACCTTCGATGAGGTCCTCGCCGATCCGTCCGGCCACGAGGTCGCGTCACGTGACGGGGGCGAACGGTTGGTCTGGGCACTGACCGAGGCGCTCCAGACCGCGCTCGCCGAGGCCGACGAGTCGGGGCTCGAGGCGATCGCCGGCCCGTGGAGCGAATCGGAGGAGTTCTCGGGCCAGGGCGACCCGGTCCAAGCGGCCGAGATGTTGATCGAACTGGCCGCGCTCGTGCGCGTCGGCCGCGCCGCTGGGCGATCCCTGTACTGCTGGGTCTGCGTGTAGGTCGTGCCCCAGGATCGGGGCCTTGCCGGTCTCGACTCCGTCGGGTTCAGGCCCCCAGCGCGGCCAGGAGGGCGGCGCGCTGGGCCACGAAGGCGGCATCGCTGACGAGTTCGGCGGGACGGGGTCGGGCGAACCCGACCTCGATGTCGGCGACGATTCGGCCTGGGCGCTCGGACAGGACGACGACGCGGTCGCCGAGCAGGAGTGCCTCCTCGACGTCGTGGGTGACCAGCAGGACCGTGCGGCGTTCGCCGGGCGCGTCGAGCCAGACCTCTTGGAGCCAGGTCTGCATGCGCCGGCGGGTGAGGGCGTCGAGGGCGCCGAACGGCTCGTCGAGCAGGAGCACCGGGCTGTCGATCAAGAACGTGCGGAGGACCGCGAGGCGCTGGCGCATGCCGCCCGAGAGCTGCGATGGCCACGACCGCTCGACGCCGCCCAGCCCGAACCGCTCGAGCAGCGGGCGGGCCTCGGCTTCGGCCTCCGCTCGGCTCCGACCGCCGATCTCGGCGCCGAGGGTGGCGTTGGCGAGCACCCGTCGCCACGGGAGCAGGTTGTCGCGCTGGGGCAACCAGGCACAGGCACCCGGCCGACCCCGAACATCGGCGCCGCCGACCTGAGCGGTGCCGCCGTCGGGCACCAGCAGGCCGGCGAGGACGCGCAGCAGCGTGCTCTTGCCGCAGCCGCTGGGTCCGACGATGCACGTGAACGAGCCCGGCGGGACCGCGAGCGTGAAATCGTCGAGGACGACGGTCTCGGGCTGCGCGCGTTCACCGGCCCACGCCAACCGGAGGCCGGCGACCGCGACCGCCGTCGTGCCGACGCCCATACCCGTCATGGCCGCTTCGGGAGGTAGTCGTTCGTCCAGGCATCGGCCACATCGACCTTGCCGTCGACGATCTTCTCGTCGGTGAGGAACGCCGCGAACGAGTCCCAGACCTTGGCCCGCTGCTCGCCCCATGCCGCCGGGTCGTCGGCGTACCTGGT
>JAOBWM010000151.1 GCA_025463365.1 Acidimicrobiales bacterium | reverse complement strand
CACGGAGCAGGCCATCGCCTACTGCCTGGCCCACCCGCGGTGGCGGCTCAGCGTCCAGACCCACAAGGTGGTCGGCATCCGATGAGCGATGCAGCTGCACCCCGCTGGCCGGTGGCCGAAGTCGTCAAGGACTTCACGTTCGAGGCCGCCCACCTCCTGCCGAACGTGGCGCCGGACCACAAGTGCGCGCGGTTGCACGGCCACTCGTTCCGCGTGTCGGCGCACGTCTCCGGTCCGCTCGGCGACGCATCTGGGTGGGTGCTGGACTTCGCCGACGTCGCACGCGCCTTCGCTCCGTTGCACGACCTGCTCGACCACCGCTACCTGAACGACATCGCCGGCCTCGAGAACCCGACGAGCGAACACCTCGCCGTGTGGATCTGGGACCGGCTGAAGCCTGAGCTCGGTGGGCTGTCGCGGGTCGTCGTCCACGAGACCTGTACGAGTGCCGCCGCCTATTGGGGAGAAGATGCACGATGACCACACCCGAACCGATCGGTGACGGCCTCGACCTCCTCCGGCGCCAGGTTCGCGAACCGGTCGAGCACGTCGAGACCTTCCCGGCACCGGCCGGCGTCAACGAGGTGCACTTCACCACCGAGGAGGTGACGTCGCTGTGCCCGGTCACCGGCCAGCCCGACTTCTCCGGCGTCGACCTCTCCTACGGCCCGGCCGAGCGGTGCATCGAGTCCAAGTCGCTCAAGCTGTACCTCTGGAAGTTCCGGGACCGGGCCGTGTTCGCCGAGGCCCTCGCGGCCGAGATCGCCCAGGAGGTCCAGGACCGGGTGGCCCCGCGCTGGGTCCGGGTGACCGTCCGGCAGAGCGCGAGGGGCGGGATCTCCTTGCGCGCCGTCTCCGAGCTCGGGACGTCTTCGTGACCGATACGAGTGCGGTGCCGGTCGAGGAGGCGGGGGAGCGCGACGGACGGACCGCACGCCGCGACCGCAACCGGGACGCCGTGCTCGATGCCCTGATCGAACTGTTCGGTGAGGACGCCGTCTATCCGGCGCCGGCCGAGGTGGCCGAGCGTTCGGGCGTGTCGCTGCGATCCGTGTACCGCTACTTCGAGGACATGGAGGCGCTGGCCCGGGCGGCCATGGCCCGCCACCTCGACCGCATCCAGCCCATGTTCGCGATCGAGGACGCGGGGCAGGGCTCGCTCGACGCCCGGATCCGCCGGCTCGTCGCCCAGCGTCTCCGCCTCTACGACGCGGTCGCGCCCGTCATGCGGGCCGCGGTGCAGCGGTCCCGCACGAACGAGGTGATCGCCGGGCGCGTCGAGGAGCGCCGGGTCACGCTGCGCGTCCAGATCGAGGAGATGTTCGCCCCCGAGCTCGCGGATGCCGTGCCGCCGGTGCCAGCCGACCTCGTGTCCGCCATCGACGTCTTGTTGGGCTTCGAGGGGATCGAGCACCTCCGGGTCCACCGCGGGCTGACCGCGTCGGCGACGGCTCGGGTGCTGAGCCGGTCGGTGGCCGCGATCGTCGGCGCCGCAGCCCCGGCGGACGCCCAGATCGTCGGCTAGGCCCAGCCGCCGGCGTAGGCCACGAACTGGCCGGTGGTGAAGCCGCTCGTGCCGTCGAGGAAGGCCATCGAGAAGGCCGCGAACTCCTCCATGGTCCCGAAGCGCCGCATCGGGATCTGGGCCTCGTAGGCCGCGCGGACCTCGGGGTCGTTCGTGCCCGCCGCGGCATGGAACTCGGGGAAGTCCATGAAGTTCGTGCCGAGGGCGTTGACCTGGACCCCGGTCGGTGCGATCTCCATCGCGACGTTGCGGGCGAGCATCGTGGCGCCGGCTCGGACCGAGGAGTACAGCGGCGCCCCCGGCGTGGGCCGGGCGCCGGCCGCGCTGGTGATGAGCGCGACCTGGCCCGAACCCTGCTCGATCATCGGCTCCGTCACCGCCTTGAGGAAGTGGTACGGCGCTTCGAGGCACCCGACGACGAGGCGCTGCAGATCCTCGAGCGACGACTTGGTGAACCGCCCGCCGATGATCTTGCCCGTGAAGGCGGCTGCGGCATCGATCCGCCCGAAGCGGCTCAACGCCGCGGCCACCAGCGCGGGGGCGGCCTCGGGCTTGGACAGGTCGCGCACGTCGTCGACGACCTCGACCTCCGCGCCGAGGCCGCGCAGCTCGTCGACCAAGCCGTCGGCGGGGTGTCCGAGCACGAGGTCATGGCCGCGGCGGGCCCACTCGCGTGCCATGGCCGGGCCCACATAGCCACCGGCTTCGTTGAGCAGGGCGACGCGTCGGCGGGTCTCGATCATGGTGGGCTCCCAGGTAGGTGTCGTCCGCGGTGCAGGTCCCACCGCGATGGCGTAAAGTTGTGGCACATGCCTGGACAAAAGATTAGCGACTCGCGGCCGCAAGGTCGACGCCGATCGGGGGCCGCCTCGCACAGCCCCCGCGGACTCGTCGGACTCGTCGCCCTCACGGCACTGGTCGTGGTCGCGACCGCGTGCGGCTCGAGCTCGGGTCCGTCTTCCTCGACGAAGGCCTCCTCTTCCACCACCACCGCGGTGCCGAGCTCGTACGCCCGGTACCCGAAGGGCCTGCGGGGCGTCCGCTACTGCGAGGTCTTGCTGCTACGGAAGGAAGGCGGGGCCTACGTCGCGCACGTCTGGAACACCCTGGGCATGAGCGCCTGCCCCGCAGCGGAGTGGAACGCGATCGACTTCGGGGCGCTGGCCAAGGAGCGCGCGGCGGTGGTCGCGCTCAAGAACGGCCCCCGGTTCTGGATGCTCGACGAGATCATCTCCAACCTCCGGAAGGGTGCACCGACAACCCGGTTCGGCACGATCGCGATGTTCGAAGCGGCCACCATCCGCTTCGGCAGCAAGATCCCCGACCAGAGCCCGTACCTGAGCCGGCGCATCGTCCGCGACACCATCTTCCGGTTCAAGGCCGGTCGGCGGGTGTACCAGCTCACCGATCCAGAGGGCCGGCCGTACGTGATGCAGTCGTACGCGCAGATCAAGGACCCGACGCTCACGGAGGCGCGGCTCGGCACGCTCGGTACGGTGCTCCACCTACCGCCCGGCTGGAACTTCAGCACGCGGGTCCTGTCCGCCGATCTCGACGTGCACAGCACCAAGGGCGTGGCCACGGTCGTCCAGGACGAACTGCAGAACACGTACCAACGCATCGATGCCCAGGGGGCCGGATGAAGATCCACGAGGAGTTCCACGGCGAGATCGGCCGTACCGAGAAGGAGTCGACGCCGTGGTGGCCGACCCCGGCGCATCCCGGCGATCAGGCGCCGAACGTGATCGTGGTCCTGCTCGACGACACCGGCTTCGCCCAGCTCGGTTGCTACGGCTCGGACATGGCCACCCCGAACATCGACCGGCTCGCCGCCAACGGGCTCCGCTACACCAACTTCCACGTGACGCCGCTCTGCTCGCCGACGAGGGCCGCGCTGCTCACCGGCCGCAACCACCACGAGGTCGGCATGCGGTCGCTGTCGAACTTCAGCAGCGGCTATCCAAACCTGCGGGGCCAGGTGTCGCACCACGCGTCGACGGTCGCCGAGGTCCTGCGCGACGACGGCTACACGACGTTCGCGGTCGGCAAGTGGCACCTGTGCTCGATGGAGAACGCATCGGCGGCCGGGCCCTACGACCAGTGGCCCTGCCAGCGTGGGTTCGACCGCTTCTACGGGTTCATGGAGGGGGAGACCGACCAGTTCCACCCCGAGCTCGTCTACGACAACCACCACGTCGAGGCGCCGGCGGGGCCCGAGGACGGCTACCACCTCACCGAGGACCTCGTCGACCACGCCATCGGCTTCATCCACGACACGGTCTCGATCCGGCCCGACCGGCCGTTCTTCTTGTACCTCGCCCTCGGTGCCATGCACGCCCCGCACCAGGCGCCCGCCGAGTACCTCGAGAAGTACCGGGGTCGCTACGACGAGGGTTGGGACGTCGCACGTGACGCCTGGTTCGCGCGCCAGGTCGAGATGGGCCTGGTGCCTGCCGACACCGAGCTGGCGCCGCGCAACCCCGGCGTGGAGCCGTGGGACTCACTGCCCGAGGCGCACCGCGCCCTCGCGGCCCGCCTGCAGGAGGCCTTCGCCGGGTTCCTCGAGCACACCGACGCCCAGATCGGTCGGCTCGTGGACGCGCTGGCGGGCCTCGACCGGCTCGACGACACGATGATCGTCTTCTTGTCCGACAACGGTGCCAGCCAGGAAGGCGGTCCGTTCGGGGTGATGCACGAGATGAAGTACTTCAACTTCATCGTCGAAACCCCCGAGGAGGCCATCGAGCGCCTCGACGACATCGGCGGACCCCACAGCCACACCAACTACCCGTGGGGGTGGGCCCAGGCGGGGAACACGCCGTTCAAGTGGTACAAGCAGAACACCCACGAGGGCGGGGTGCACGTGCCGCTGATCGTGCACTGGCCGGCGGCGATCCCCGACGGCGGCGAGCTCCGCCACCAGTTCCACCACGTGAACGACGTGGTGCCCACGATCTACGAAGCCGCCGGGGTGACCCCGCCAGAGGTGTACCGCGGCCTGGAGCAGCTGCCGGTGACCGGCACGCCGATGAACTACTCCTTCGGCGACCCTGACGCGCCCGATCGCAAGACGGTCCAGTACTTCGAGATGATGGGCCATCGCGCCATCTACGCCGATGGCTGGAAGGCCGTCACCCGGCACCAGTCCGGGACGCCGTTCGAGGACGACGACTGGGAGCTGTACCACCTGGCCGAGGATCGGTCGGAGTGTCGGAACCTCGCCGCGGAGCAGCCCGAACGCCTCGCCCAGCTCGTCGAGCGGTGGTGGGAGGAAGCAGCCGAGCACGGCGTGCTGCCACTCGACGATCGGATGATCGAACTGTTCGGCACCCGGTACCGGGAGCGCTCCCCGCATCGGCCCGACCGCCACTACACCTACTACCCGCCGATGAGCCCACTGCCGGGCCAGGCGGCGCCGACGCTGAGCGGGAGCTGGGACATGCGCGCCACGGTCGACCGTCCCGCCGGCGCCGGTGGCGTGATCTACGCGTCGGGCACCGAGAACTCCGGGCTCAGCCTCTTCGTCCAGGACGATCGCCTGGTGTTCGACTACAACTGCTTCGGCGACCACGGTGTCGTGGTCTCGGAGCGTCCCGTCGCCGCCGGGCCGTCGGTCATCGGCATGGACTTCCGGCGCGAAGGCCGCGGGGCCACGGCCACGTTGGTGATCGACGATGTGCCCGCCGGGTCGGTGGAGCTTCCCTTCGCCATGTTCATGATGTCGAGCATCGGGCCGAGCGTCGGCTATGACCACGGATCCGCGGTCAGCGAGCGCTACGAGGCGCCGTTCCCGTTCGAGGGCGACCTCCGGCGGGTGGACATCCAGTTGGTCCGCCCGAAGGCGAGCGAAGCGGCCGAGGAAGCCGCGGCCGACGAGCGCAGCGCGATGTCTCGCCAGTAGCGGTCAAGCTGACGGGCGAATTGTCCGATGTAGCCTGACACGAGGCTCTGTGAGGGGGCTCACGGGAGCACGCGCGTGCTCGCGCGACGAGTGGGGGGCAATTGATCTTGCGGGCATCGGGCAGACGATTGGCCGCGCTCTCGGCCGGTGTGGGGCTCGTGATCGGTGTCCTGCCGCTCCTCGCGGTGCCGCCGGCGTCGGCCCGGGCGGTGAAGCCGGTCCCCGCCGAGGGATCGACCGGTGATCCCTGCATCGCCACAGGCGCCCGGCGCTCGCACGGCGCGTCCGCCGTGAACCGCCTCGGCGCCAACATCGATCGGGCCGCGGCACGCGTCGGCCGCTCCGGATCCCGGTTGCGCCAGGATCTCCTCGCCGACGACACGTTGTGGATCGACGGCTGCGGCCGGGCCTACTACGTCGAACCGGTCGACGACCTGCACTCGCACGGTGGCGCCGCCGAGGGCGACGATGCGCAAGGCCCCACCTCCAAGGGCCCAGCAGGCGACACCCAAGGGATCCTGCCCTCGGCGGAGACCTTCAAGCTCCACAGCCGCCCCGATTCGCTGCGCACGATCTACCTCGACTTCGACGGCCAGACCCTCAGCGGCACGGCGTGGGCGGCCTCCTACACCAACGGCCTGCCCTGGACCGCCGGCGCCTACGACACCGATGGAACCCCGGGCACGTTCTCCACCGCCGAGCGCGACGTCGTGCAGAGCGTGTGGCAGCGCGTGGCCGAGGACTACGCGCCGTTCGACGTCGACGTGACCACCGAGGACCCGGGCTTCGACGCCATCGACCGATCGTCGTCGACAGATCAGCGCTACGGCACCCGCGCCCTCATCACCCCCGACTCCACCATCCAGACCCCGTGCGGCTGCGGCGGCATCGCCTACGTCGGCGTGTTCGACTCGATCGCGCAGGCCTACTACCAGCCCGCGTTCATCTTCACCGCCGGCGTCGGCACCGGGGCCAAGAACCTCGCGGAGGCCACCGCGCACGAGGTCGGCCACAACCTCGGGCTCTCCCACGACGGCACGACCACCGGCTGCGGCACCGGTGGTACCTCGGCGTGTGGCTACTACCAGGGTGCGGGGGCCTGGGCCCCGATCATGGGGGTCGGCTACTACAAGCCGATCTCGCAGTGGAGCAAGGGCGAGTACGCCAAGGCCAACAACACCGAGAACGACTTCTCGGTGATCGCGGCCAACGGCGCACTTGCCGTCGCCGACGATCACGCCAACGTGACCGCGTCGGCCACCGACCTCGGGGCGTCGTTGCCGGTCGGGGCGACCGGGGAGATCACCACGGCGGCCGACGTCGACATGTTCAAGTTCACGTCCGCCGGTGGCGCGACCACCGTCACGGTCACGCCGACGGGCGTGACGCCCGACCTCGACGCCAAGGTCACGCTGTACGACTCCGGCGGCCTCGTCGTCGGATCCGCCGATCCCGCCTCGGCCATGTCCTCGGCCGACGTCGCCACCGGCCTCGGCGCGTCCTACACCTCGGGCGCGCTCGCGGCCGGTACCTACTACGTCGGGGTGGACGGCGTCGGCGCCGGCAACGTGGCCACCACGGGCTACTCCGACTACGGCTCGATCGGTCGCTACGCCCTCTCCGTCGCCACGACGGCTGGGCCGGCGGTGTCCACCTCGGTGCTGCCCAACTCGGCGACCGGCGTCGGCTACCGGTCGAACCTGGTCGCGTCGGGCGGCACGACGCCCTACACCTGGGCCGTCACCTCGGGCTCGCTCCCCGCCGGGCTCTCCGTCGGCACCGACGGGTCGATCACCGGCACGCCGACGGGCACCGCCGACGCGACCTTCACGGCGACCGTGACCGACAACGCGGCACGCACGGCGAGCCGGTCGCTCACCATCACCGCCGGCGTGGCGATCACGACGACGAACCTGCCCGAAGGCTCGACCGGATCGGCCTACTCGACGCCGCTCGCTGCGGCCGGCGGCACCAGCCCCTACACGTGGGCCCTGGCCTCCGGCTCCCTGCCGGCGGGGATCTCGTTCTCGGCCGCGGGTGTCCTCTCGGGAACGCCGACGACCGCGGCCACGACATCGTTCACGGTCCGCGCCACCGATGTGGCTGCTCGGACGACGACCAAGGTGGTCACCTTCACCGCGGCCTCCGCGCTCAGCGTCCCCGCCCTGACCAGCTCTGCGCCGAAGGTGGGGACCGCCACCTCGCTCAACCTCAGCGGCGCGGTGACCGGCGGTCGACCGTCGTACATCTGGGCGTTCGTGTCGGGCTCGCTTCCGCCGGGGCTCCAAGTGAACGACTACGGGACGGTCACCGGCACCCCGACCTCGAGCGGCACCTTCAACTCGGTGGTGCGGGTCACGGACCAGTCGGGCCGGACCACGACCACCACCCTGGCCCTCACCGTCGCCGGCTTCGCGTTCTCCCCGTCCTCGCTCCCGGAAGCGACATCGACCGTCGCCTACTCGCAGACGTTGACGATGACCTACACGGGATCGACCGCGCCCACCTCCTGGACGCTCGCGAGCGGCAGCCTGCCTTCGGGCATCACGCTGAGCACCGGCGGGGTGATCAGCGGGACGACGGCGAGCACCGGGACCTTCCCGATCACCGTGCGCGCCACCGATGCCGCCGGGTGGACCGACACCAAGGCGTACTCGCTCGCGGTCGCCTCCGGAGTGACGGCGCCCGGCGCGCCCACGATCGGGACGGCGACCACCGGCAACGCCCAAGCGACCGTGACGTGGACGGCGCCGGCCTCCAACGGTGGCTCGGCGATCACGGGCTACGTGGTGACGCCGTACGTGGGCCCGACCGCCCAGACCGCCACCACGTTCAACTCGACCGCGACCACCCAAGCGGTGACGGGGCTCACCAACGGCACGGCGTACACGTTCAAGGTCGCGGCGGTGAACGCCGTCGGAACGGGCGCGCAGTCGGGCGCGTCCAACGCCGTGACCCCGCGCACGACCCCGGGTGTCCCGACCGCGGTGTCGGCTTCGGCCGGCAACGGCCAGGTCGTCGTCTCGTGGTCCGCGCCTGCATCGGACGGTGGCTCGGCGATCACCGGTTACGTCGTGACGCCCCATGTGGGTGCCGTCGCCCAGACCGCCGTTCCGTTTGCGTCGGCCAGCACGATCCAAGCGGTGACGGGGCTCGCCAACGGCACGACCTACACCTTCACGGTGGCGGCCCTGAACGGTGTCGGGACCGGAGCGGAGTCCGACCCGTCGAACGCAGCCACACCGGTCGCGGTCGCTCCGGGCGCGCCCACGGGCGTCACGGCGACCGCCGGCGACGGTGAGGCGACGGTCAGCTGGACCGCACCGGCCGGCGACGGCGGAGCTCCCATCACCGGCTACGTGGTGACGCCCTCGGTCGGCGGTGTCGCCCAGACCCCGGTGCCCTTCGCCGCCACCTCCACGACCCAGATCCTCGCGGGCCTCGACAACGGCACCGCCTATACGTTCACGGTCGCGGCCGTGAACAGCGCGGGGACGGGCTCGGAGTCCACGGCGTCGGACCCGGTCACCCCGGTCGCCGCGGCGACGGCGCCGGAGGCTCCGACCATCGGCACGGCCACCGCGGGCGACGGCCAGGTGGTGCTCACCTGGACGGCCCCCTCCAACGACGGCGGCTCCGCCATCACCGGCTACATCGTGACCCCGGCCATCGGTGGCGAGCCACAGACGCCGGTCCCGTTCGCATCCACCTCCACCACCCAGGCCGTCATCGGCCTGGACAACGGGACCACCTACACGTTCACCGTGGCGGCCGTGAACGACATCGGCACCGGTGCCTCCTCGGCCGACTCGGATCCGGCGACCCCCGCCGGCGCCCCGGGGGCGCCCACCGGCGTGCTCGCGACCGCCGGGATCGGCCAGGCCACCGTGACCTGGACCGCCCCTGCCGACGACGGTGGCTCGGCTGTCACGGGCTACGTCGTGACGCCCTACATCGGCTCGACGGCGCAGACGACCACCGAGGTCGGGACCCCGGCCACCTTCCTGGTCGTGACCGGCCTGAGCGGCGGCGTGACGTACACGTTCCGCGTCTCGGCGGTGAACGCGGTGGGAACGGGCCCAGAGTCCGACGGGTCCAACGAGGTGACGCTCGCCGCGCCGCCCGGCGCGCCGACCATCGCCAACGCCACGCCCGGCAACGGAGCGTCGACGGTGTCGTGGGCGGCTCCGTCGAGCAACGGCGGCAGCGCGATCACGGGCTACGTCGTCACGCCCTACATCGGGTCGAGCGCCCAGGCCCCGAAGACCTTCAACTCCACGGCGACGTCCCAGTTGGTGACCGGCCTCGCCAACGGCACGACCTACACGTTCAAGGTCGCGGCCAAGAACGCCGCAGGCACCGGCAGCCAGTCGGCGGAGTCGATCGCGGTGACCGCCGGTGCACCGTCTCACCCCGCGTTCCAGTCAGCGGCGCCCGGCAACGGCTCGGCCAAGGTGGCCTGGCTCGCACCGAGCAACACCTGGGGCTCGCCGATCACCGGGTACGTGGTGACGCCCTACATCGCGTCCGCGGCTCAGACCCCGACGACGTTCAACTCGGCGGCCACGAGCGTCATCGTCACCGGCTTGCTGAACGGGACCGCCTACTCGTTCAAGGTGTCGGCCATCAACGGCAACGGCGTCGGCGACCCGGCCACCACCGCTCCGATCACCGCCGGTGCACCGACCGGGCCTGCGTTCCCACGCGGCTTCCCGGGAACGACGACGGCCCGAGTGGCCTGGGGTTCCCCGACCCCGAACGCGGGGCCCATCAAGGGCTACATCGTCACGCCCTACATCGGCACCACCGCCCTGACGCCGGTGACGTTCAACTCGACCGCGGTCGTCCAGACCATCACCGGGCTCTCGAGCGGGACGACCTACTCGTTCACCGTGGCCGCGTTCAACGACGTCGGCACGGGCCCGACGAGTCAGACCACGCCGATCGTCGAAGGTTCGCCCAGCTACCCGGGCTTCCAGAGCGCGGCGCCGGGTGCCGCGTCGGCCAAGGTCCAGTTCTTGACGCCGGCCGTCAACTCGGCGCCGATCACGAGTTACACGGTCTGGCCGGTGCAAGGTGCCACGGTCCTGCCGGCCCAAGTGTTCGCCACCCCGTCGGCGACGTCGCTGGTGGTCACGGGCCTCACGAACGGCACCACCTATTCGTTCCGGGTGTCGGCCACCAACAGCGTGGGCACCGGGCCCTACTCCGTGACCAACTCGGTGATGGTGGGCACCCCGACGAGCCCGGGCTTCCCGCAGTCGCAGCCCCTCGACGGCTCGGCCAAGGTGGCCTGGTCGGCCGCGGCGGCCAACGGCTCACCCATCACGGCCCACATCGTCACCCCCTACATCGGGTCGGTGGCCCAGCCGTCGCAGACGTTCGGCAACGCCAACACGAGCGACATCGTCACCGGCCTCACCAACGGCACGACCTACACGTTCAAGGTCGCAGCCGTGAACGCCGTGGGCACCGGCATGCAGTCGACGACCGTGGTGGCCATCAAGGTCGGCACGCCGGGACAGCCGGCGTTCCCGTCGGCCCAGCCGCTCGACGGCTCGGCCAAGGTCGCGTGGGGCGCGGCATCGACCAACGGGTCGCCGATCACCGGCTACGTGGTGACGCCCTACATCGGGACGGTGGCCCAGCCGGCCCAGACCTTCAACTCCACCGCCACCAGCCAGACCGTGACCGGTCTCGCCAACGGGACCACCTACACGTTCCGCGTCGCCGCCGTGAACGCGATCGGCACCGGGACCTACTCGACGACCGGCTCGGTCAAGGTCGGGCTGCCGTCGGCGCCGACCGGCGTCCACGCGACCGCCGGCGTCCAGCAGGCGACGCTCACGTGGACCGCGCCGTCCGGCAACGGCAGCGCCATCACCGGCTACGTGGTCACCGCCTACCTCGGCACCACGGCCCAGGCCCCGGTCACGTTCAACTCCACCGCGACGAGCCAGGTGATGACCGGCCTCACGACCGGCGTCGCCTACACGTTCAAGATCCAGGCCATCAACGCCATCGGCACCGGCGCCCTGTCGTCCGCGTCCAATGGCATCACCCCAACCTGATCAGGTCGTGATGACGAGCTTCCCGGCTCCGGCGCCCGCCTCCAGGGCGGCGTGCGCCTCGACGATCTGATCGAAGCCGTAGACGCGGTCGATCGGTACGACGGCCTCGCCCGCGGCGACCGTGTCCAAGAACGCCTGCAGGACCGGCGCGGGCAAGTCTTCGGCCTCGCCGTGGTACGCCGTCAGGCGTACGCCTCGGGGCAGGTACTCGATCGGGTAGAAGTCCGGCACCGTCCAGACGTTGGACAGCATCCCGGTGAAGCACACGACCCCGTGCTGCCGAGTCGACCGCAGCGTGTCCGGCAGCGTGGGCGTGCCGACGAGCTCGAGCGCCGTGTCGACTCCGGCCGGGAGGATCTCATGGACCTGCCGGGCGACGTTGCCGTCGTCGACGAGGACGTGGTCCACGCCGACCTCCGTCAGCGCGGCCGCCTTGTTGGCTCGGCGCGTGGTCGAGAGCACGGTCATGTCCCGCTGCTTGGCGAGGACTGCTGCGGCCATGCCCACCGAGGACGTGCCGCCGCGGATGAGGATCGACTGCCCCGGTCGTGCGTCGAGGCCGACCGTCAGCGAGCCGTACGCGGTCTGCAGCATCTCGGGCACGGCGCCGATGGTCGACCACTCGAGATCACTTGCGAATGGGATCACCTGACTCGCCGGCACGCACGTGTACTCGGCGTAGCCCCCGTCGAACGTTCGGCCCATGCCGCCCATCATCGTGACGACCTGTTGTCCGACGGCGAGCTCCCCGCCCGGACACTGGGCGACGACGCCAGCGGCCTCGATGCCCAGGACCCGCGGAAACGTCACGCCGGATGCGAGGCCCTGGCGGGTGTGCAACTCCGATCGGTTGAGCCCGAACGCCTTGACTTCGATCAGCACCCAACCGGCCGCGGGCGTCGGGACGGGGAGCTCGCGGATCGTCAGCGCGTCGGGCGGGCCCGGCGCATCGAGGACGATCGCTCGCATGGTGTCCGCCATCGGACCCTCCTCGGGCTCTGACACGTGGCTCGGGTCAGTGTCCTACACCGTCACACGTTCGCCCGATGCGGCGGACCGCTCGATGGCGGCGATGACCTCGTGGCGCCACACGGCGTCCGCGAAGTCCGCCACGGTGTGCGTCTCGTCGCCGATGTCTCGAGGCTCGTCAACTCGGGCGCGTCGGGGGTGCCGGCATCCCGGGAGGAGCGGGCGGCACGCACGAAACCTCGTAGCCGGGACGCACCTGGTGGACGCGCGGGGCTCGGGAGCCGACGGTCGCGACCAACAGGACGGCTGAGTGGGCACCGCGCCAGCCAGACGCCTCCTGGAGCGGGACCATCACCGGGAGCCCGTCGTCGTCGTACTCGATCTCGTCATGGTCCTCGGGCCCGTCGAACAGCAGGTGGGGCTTGCCGTAGGCGGTTGGCAGGTCCACTGGTCGGACGAACTCGTAGGACGCGGCGATGCCGACCGAGCGATCCTCCTCCGACCATCCGACGAGCTCCACCAACCTGGCCCGCCCGTCCCGGAGCGCCGCCGCCACGTCTGGCGCGCTGTCCAAGGCGGCGGTGAGCGCCACTTGTCGGGGCCCTCCCGGCGCCATGCTCGTGGTGGTCGTCGACGGAGTGTCAGCACATGGCTGTGCGTCGGGCACGTGCCCCGTCTCCGCAGCACTCGAGCAACCACCGAAGACGAGGCTCGCCGCCACAACCACCGCCACGGCCCCGCCGATCGACCCCGCCCGTACGAACCCGCTCACACCCATCGCTGCTCCCGCCCCCGTCTCCAGAGCGCCACAGTTGACGGCGCACCGGTACGAGTCTGGTCGAGCAGCGCAGCCGCGAATCGGTCGCGGCGGCCGGGATCAGTTCGGGTGGCAGTGGGCTGAGCACCCACGGGCGCTGCCCAATCGGTGGGAACCGACGCTCAAGCCAACCTCGGTCGCCCCGTACGATGGGCCGGTCGCCGCAGCGGGCGTTGCGCGGAGGTTTTCGCGCCTCGTTCCGTATCGGCTCTCTTGCCCTCGTAGCTCAGATGGATAGAGCACCGGACTTCTAATCCGACGGTCGCTGGTTCGAATCCAGCCGAGGGCGCTTCCCGGACGATCGACACATGAGAGTCGTCGGACGACCAGCGCCTGGGCCTGGCCGTCGGCGGGTTCCGAGCGGCTGCGGCCTGTCGGGCAGGATCGAGGGCGTGATCGACCGTGAGCTGAAGCAGGCCCTCGGGCGGATGGTCAAGGGCGTGCAGGTGGTCGGGGCCGCTCACGACGGCATCGTGCGGGCGTACACGTCGCACTGGGTCTGTCAGGTGTCGTTCGACGAGCCGATCGTGATGGCGTCGGTGTCGCCCAAGCACGACACCCACCCGCTCATCGCCGCCTCGGGCCGGTTCTCGGTCTCCCTGCTGGCCGCCGACCAGATCGAAGCCGGGCAGTACTTCTCCTATCCCGGTCGACGGTTCCGCTACATCGGCGACGAGTACCTCGAGGAGCGCGAAGGACTGCCGGTCGTCCGCGACTGCGTGGCCTGGTTCACCTGCGAGGTGGAGGAGACGCTCGCCGGCCGCTGGGACCACGACCTGTTCTTCGCCCGCGTCGTCGCCGCCGGGACCGGTCGACTCGACGAGCCGGCGTTGCTCTACTCGTCTCGGGCGGGTTGGCGCGTCGCCGGCGGCAAGGCCCGCGAACCAGGGACCTCGATCCGCGACCGCCTCCTTGCCCGCCTCGACGAGGCACCCGACCCGATTGACTGATCGGCGCGGCGCGGCGACGCGCCGCGCCGTCGCCTCAGGCCAGCGGCGCCAGGGCGTCGGCCAGTGGGGCGAGCACGGCGGGGGTGTGCGGTGGCGGGAGGTAGATGATGGCCAGGTCGAGGCCGACCTCGGCCAGCGCGGCGATCGCGTCCACCACGGATCCGGGATCGCCGGACGGGTCGAGCCAGACGTGGCTCGAAAGCAGGATCTCGCCGGGGTCGCGGCCGATGTCGGCGCAGTGGCTGTGCAGCACGTCCCGCTTCCGGGCGAACTCCACGGGCGATCCCCCCACGAAGTTCCAGTGCTGGGCGAAGCGTGCCGCGGTCTTGAGGGTGCGCTTCTCACCGTTGCCGCCGATGCAGATGGGCGGGTGCGGGCGCTGCGGTCCCTTCGGCTCGTTGCGGGCCCCGGTGAGCGTGAAGTGGTCGCCGGCGAAGTCGGTGGTCTCTTGCGACAGCAGGCCGACGAGCACCTCGCATGCCTCCTCGAACCGATCGCTCAGCTCCTTCGGCGACCCGAGCGGGATCCCGTAGGCGCTGGCCTCCTCGACGTTCCAACCAGCCCCGACCCCGAGCTCCAGCCGTCCCTCCGAGATGATGTCGAGCGCAGCGGCCATGTTGGCGAGCACCGCCGGGTGCCGGTACGGGATGCCGGTCACGAGCGTCCCGAGTCGCAGCCGCGTGGTGGCCTGTGCCAGGGCGGTGAGCGTGGTCCAGCCCTCGAGGCAGGGCCCCGTCGAGTCCGAGAAGATCGGGTAGAAGTGATCGAACAGCCACCCGGACTCGAACCGCTCGATCTGGTCCGCCTCGCGCCACACGGTGAACAGGTCCGGCCAGGTGGTGTCCTGCGGGCTGGTCTTGAAGGCGAAGCGCATGGGGACCTCGTCAGGTGGTTCGGGCGACGTTCGCCTGACCGTACCGGCGAACCCACGACCTGCCCACCGCTCGGCGCCGCCACCGTCGAGCTCCTGGTTGGCGCGATCGACGGCGGTTGCCCAGAATGCGCGGGCCCAGCCACAGGAGGACTCGTGAGCACGACCGCACCCCAGCCCCCGACCGACGCGACCGATGCCGCGCGCACGGCGCTCGCCGCACTCCTCGCCGGGAACGGCCGCTTCGTCGCGGGGTCGCCGCCAGCAGGCGTGAGTGACCAGGACCGAGCGGCCCTGGTCGACGGGCAGTCGCCGACGGCGGTCCTGGTGGGCTGCGTCGACTCGCGCGTGCCGCCCGAGCTGGTGCTCGACGCGGTGCCCGGGCAGCTGCTCACCATCCGTACCGCCGGCCAGGCCCTCACCGGTGCCACCTTCGGGAGCATCGAGTTCGGCGTGCGGGCCCTCGGCCTATCGCTCGTGGTGGTGCTGGGGCACACCGGCTGCGGTGCGGTGGCGGCCGCGCTGGCCGAGTCGATCCCCGATGGTGAGCTCGGGCAGTTGGTGCACGAGGTGGCGGCCCGCCTCGTCGACGACCCGGACCCCGCCCACGCCGTCGTGGTCAACGTCGACGCGACCGTCGCCCAGCTGCGCCAGCACCGAGACCTCGTGACGCCGGACGGCTTCGCCCCGTTCGTCGTCGGTCTCGTGTACGACCTCGCCACCGGCCGCGTGTCGATCACCGACGACGCCGGCCTCGGCTCGGCCTGACCGACGCACGGTCCAGCCGATTGGAGCGGGTGAAGGGAATCGAACCCTCGTCATCAGATTGGAAATCTGAGGCTCTGCCATTGAGCTACACCCGCGGGGGAGCGCAACCGTACCGCCCGACCCGCAGGCCCTCGCAACCCCTTCGGCCTGCGAACCGGCGCCGCCGAACGGACCGGTCAGGGAACGAGGGTGACCGTGCCGTTGGTGTTGTAGCGCAGCTTGCCGCCCTCGAACTGCTGGAACCGGCCGCCGGTGGTGCCCGGGGGATCGAGGTTGCCCAGCGGGTACCCGAGCGAGCCCTGCGGGCCGCCGTAGGTGTCGAGCCAGGCCGTGAGGATGGCCCCGTGGACGTCGAAGCCATCGGTGGTGGTGCTCGAGTAGATCCGGCCCTTCTCGAAGGTGGCGAACGTGCCGCGCCCGTCGCCGACCGCCTGGGGTTCGCTGGTCGGGTAGCCGAGGTAGCTCTCGACGTTGCCGACGGCGAGGTAGCCGTCAGCCGTCTTGCCCCAGAGGGCGTGGGCGCCCGTCGCCGGCGAGTACCAGACGAACCCGTGCTCGAACCACTCGACCTTGCCCTTGCCGTCCCCGCACGAGGCCAGGTCGTTGACGGGGTAGCCGAGCACGCCGTGGACGCCCTGGATGGACTCGTGCAGGGTGAAGACCGCGCCGTGGATCTCGACCAGGCTGGAACCCCGCCGGTAGATCCGCCCGCCGACGTAGTCCTGGAACGTGCTCCGCTTGTCCGAGGACGTGCGGACGTCAACCTTCGGGTAACCGAGGATCCCGTGCACGCCCCCAACGCTCTCGTGCTTGGCGAAGAAGGGCTTGGGGACGGTGAACGTGCCGTTCGATCCGCGGTAGTAGATCCGGCCGCCCTCGAAGTTGTTGTACTTGGCCGAGCCGTCCGACGTGGTGATCGCGTCTGAGGTCGGGTAGCCGAGGATGCCGGTGGAGCCGCCCTGGGCGCCGTACTCGGTGAGGAGCGCACCGTGGACCTCGTGGGCCCCGGTGCCCGAGGTCCAGTAGATGTTGCCCTTCTGGTAGCGGGCTCGCCGGCCGCGGCCGTCGGCCAGCGCCCGTTCGGCCTCGACGACCGGGCCGAGGATGCCGGTCGCGCCACCGAGGGCGGCGTACTTCTTGGCGATCGGGGTGCCGCAGTCGGTGGTGAGGCAGGGGGCGCCGTGGTCGCGGGTCTTGTTGTCGGTGGCGCTCGACGTGGTGCAGCTCGGGTCGTAGCGCCATGGCGGCGTGCAGGTGGCGACCCGGCAGACCACCGGTCCGTAGCAGGCGATCTCGGTGTGGCACTGGCCGTAGCGGAACTGGTTGCAGCACGTGCGGCGGTTGTCGCAGGAGGCGCCGGCGCAACGGCACGAGCACTGTGTGGGGCAGGTCGCGTTGCAGTCGATGATGTAGCGGGCGGCGCCGCAGCAGTAGGCCGCGTTGTCGGCCTTCCACCAGCCGGCGATGAAGCTGTTGGGCGGACAGGAGTTGCGGCCGCTGTTGATCGTGCAGCAGAAGGCGGTCCAACCATCGCCGCACGAGCCGCACAGGTAGCCGTACGCGGTGCCCGGCTTGAGGATGAAGTCGATCGGCCCGACCGCCAGCGCGGAGCCGAGCACCGCCGTCTTGGTGAGGAACGAGCGCCGGCTGGTGCGGCCGCCGAGCAGCGACGAGGCGCGGTTCACGAGGCGTTGCGTGAAGGTGCCCGAGGCGATCGGATCGTGGGTGCCCGGGTCGCGGTGGATGCCGTCAGCCGCGAGGTCGAGGTCGAGGTCGACGGCGGCGGTGGCATGCGCCAAGGCCGAGGCCGCGGCCGAGGCCGGGGTCGAGGCGGAGGCCCGGGGCCGGCGGGTGAGGAGCCCGGTCATCGCGGTCCGATCTTCGTGGCGGCGAGCGTGGCGTTGGCCTGGGGCAGGACGCGGGCCGCCGCGGCCTGACGACCGAGCACGGCGTAGCAGCAGAATGCCCGGCCGGCAGCGGTGAAGAAGACCTGGCAGCCGGCCTGATCGGGCAGCGTCCGCTGGAGCGCCGAGCCCGAGAACATCGACGGGGTCAGCTTGGTGGGGATGCCCTTGCGGCGGAAGAGCGCGGTGCCGGCGCACTCGGGGCCGTACTCGAACAGGACCACCAGCACGTGCTGCTCGCCCATCAGGTCGACCGCCCCGGACCCGAAGTCGCCCCGGTCCTCGGGGAGCGCGAAGTTGGCGAGGTGCACCACGGGGTTCGGGACCTCACCGGTGGTGCCGAGCGCCCTCGTGTGGCCGGTCGGGGGGTTCCGGAGGGCGATCCGACCCTCCCAACCGGGCGGGAGGTCCGTCTCGATGCCGTGCGCCTGCAACTTCATGAGGCGTCCATCATCGCGGACGGACCGCCGCCGCCGCCTCACCCATGCGCGTGCCCCGGGTGCTCGGGCGGTGGTGTGAGCAGCGACGGATCGCCGGGGAGGATGCCTGCGTCGAACAGCTCGCGGTCCACGCGGGCTTCGCGCTCGGCGTCGGCATCGGGCTTCGGCACCACGTGGGATGCCAGCGTCGCGGCGAGGTCAGCATCGCCGGTGGCCTGGGACAGCAGCGACGACACCTGGTCCCAATCGGGGCCGGTGCCCTCGCCGCGCACCCGACCTGACGGGCCATGGACGTACACGAAGTACGGCGATCCCGGGATGTCGTAGTCGGCGTAGGCCTCGCTCGACATGACCGTGGGGATGCCGGGCGGGGCCAGCCCGGCCACGGCGGACGCGCTCTCCTCGTCGGGGCCCTTGGTGACCACCACGAGACGGGCGCCCGACGGCAGCCCGAGCTTGCGGGGCTTGCGGAACGCGTCCCAGAACTTCTGGCACGTGATGCACCCGCTGGAGAGGAAGGCGACGATCGTGTCGTGCTCCACGCCGGTGATGCGCACCGACACCTGTTCCTGTCCGCCCGGGCTCAGGCCCACCACGTCGGCGGCGCCCCCGAACTCCTCGCGGTCGGGCGGGCTCGGCATCTGCGGCATCAAGGGGTAGCCGGGGCTCCCGGGTCGGTGCGCCTCGCTGATGGTCGACGACCGCCCCGGCTCGCCTTCGATGCCGGCACCGAGGTCGTGGAGGCGCTTGAGGATCTCGGCGTGGCTGCGCAGGAGGCCGACGACGAGCAGCGCCAGGACCGCGATCACCACCCCTTCGACCACGACGAGGACGGTCACCGCGCCGCCGCCTTGGTGGGCTTGGCGGCGGCAAGGAGCTCGGGCAGGGCCGTGAGGAGCACCAGGAGCAACCAGGTGAGCAGCACGGTGAACCCGACGAAGGGGATGCCGGCGAGTGGGGTGGCGCGGGCAACCGAGACGAGGTCGTCGGAGGGCCGCACCACCGCGGCCGCGCCGACCGCGGCCAGCGCGAGGTTCACGCCGACGTGGAGCGGTCCCACGGGCGCGCTGCCCGATCCGAAGCACCCGCACGGCACCGCCCGGCGGCTCCTGCTGGCGAGGAACGCGGCGAAGGCGGCGAAGGCGAGGTACGCCGCGGCGATCAGGGCACCGCCCAGCCGGCCCCCGACGGCGAGCACGACGCCGGCCAGGAGGAGCTCACCCGCCCCGAGCGCCCGGACGACCACTGCGGTGCTGGGCAGCCCCGCGGTCCGCAGTGCGACCCGTGCCGCGGCGGGCCGGCTGAGCTTGGCGATGCCGGCGAGGGCCACGAGGAGCGCCGCGGCGAAGAGCGGGCCGGCAAGGGGGGACACGGCGATCGACGGTACCGGTCGAGCGGTGGGGCCGTCGACGTGGCAGACCGCCACCTCGGCCTGCCGGGTGCGAGCCACCACACCCCGCCCCGGTACAGTGAGCGATCTCATGAAGTCAACGGTCGAGCCCCTCGAGGGCAACAAGGTCAAGCTGTCCATCGAGGTCGACGGAGCCGAGTTCGAGAAGGAGGTGGACGCCGCCTTCCGCCGGATCGCCTTCGAGGTTCGCCTCCCGGGCTTCCGTCCCGGCAAGGCTCCGCGCCGCCTCCTCGAGGCCCGCATCGGGGTCGAGGCCGCACGCGGCGACGCACTCGAGCACGCCCTGCCCGGCTACTACGCCGAGGCGGTCACCGAGCACGAGGTGGACGCCATCGCGCCGCCCGAGATCGACATCACGGCTGGCAAGGAAGACGGCGACGTCGCCTTCGACGCCGTGGTCGAGATCCGTCCCGAGCTGAACCTCGGTGGCTACGACTCGCTGCGCGTCACCATCGACTCGCCTGACGTCGCCGACGAGGAGGTCACCTCCCGGGTCGACCGCCTCCGCGAGGGGTTCGCCAAGCTCGAGCCCGTGGAGCGGCCCGCCCAGACCGGAGACCACGTCACGATCGACGTCGCCGGTTCCCAGGACGGCGAGGCCGTCGACGGGCTCACCGCGGACGACTACCTCTACGAGGTCGGCAGCGCCACCGTGGTCCCCGAGCTCGACGAGCAGCTCGCCGGGGCCAAGGTCGGCGACATCCTCGAGTTCACCGCTGACCACCCGGATCCCGACGAGGATCCGGTCACCTTCAAGATCTTGCTGAAGGAGGTCAAGGAGAAGGTCCTGCCCGACGAGGACGACGCCTTCGCCGCCGAGGCCTCCGAGTTCGAGACCATCGCCGAGCTCCGCGCCGACCTCACCAAGCGCCTGGGCATGGTCAAGAAGGTCCAGGCCCAGATGCAGATCCAGCAGAAGACGGCCGAGGCCCTCGCCGACCTCGTCGAGGACGACGTCGCCCCCGACGCGTTGATCTCCAACGAGATGCAGCAGCGCCTCGAGGACCTCGCCATGCGCCTGGAGGCGCAGGGGATCGGCATCGAGCAGTACCTCGCGACGACCGGCCAGGAGCAGGAGGCGTTCGTCACCGAACTGCGCCAAACGTCGGCCCAGGGCGTCAAGGTCGACCTCGCCCTGCGAGCCGTTGCCACCGCCGAGGCCATCGAGGTGTCCGACGAGGACCTCGAGGCCGAGTACGCCGCCGTCGCCGAGCGGGTCGGGCAGAAGACCGCCCAGGTCCGCAAGCAACTCGAACGCAACGGGCAGGTGTCGGCGGTACGCTCCGACCTGCGCACCCGCAAGGCCCTCGAATGGCTCATCGAGCACGTCGAGCTGGTCGATGAGGGTGGCAACGTGATCGACCGGGCCAGCCTCGAGGTGGAGCCCGAGCCCACCGAAGACGACGGCACGGACGCTCCTGGCGACGTGGCCAGCGAGGACGACGAGTGACCTTCTCCCCCGACCGCTACGAGTCCGTGCCCATCGGCGCGGAGGCCTGGACCGACGCCATGCTCGGCCTGCGCGACCGCCCCGATCCGACCGCCCACCTGCGGGGCTCCAACTACCTCGTGCCCACCGTCGTCGAGCAGACGAACCGGGGGGAGCGGGCGTTCGACCTGTACTCCAAGCTCCTCAAGGAGCACATCATCTTCCTGGGTACGCCGATCGACGACACGATCGCCAACCTCATGTGCGCCCAGCTGCTGCACCTGGAGTCGGAGAACCCCGACAAGGACATCAACGTCTACATCAACAGCCCCGGCGGCGACATCACGGCGCTGTTCGCGATCTACGACACGATGCAGTACGTCAAGCCCGACATCACCACGATCTGCTTCGGCCAGGCCGCATCGGCCGCCGCCGTGCTGCTCGCGTCGGGCACCAAGGGCAAGCGCCTCGCCCTTCCCCACGCCCGGGTCCTGCTCCACCAGCCCTATGCCAGCGGTGGCGGCCAGGCCAGCGACATCGAGATCCAGGCCAAGGAGATCCTCCGGATGCGTGATCTCCTCGAGGGGATCCTTGCGGAACATACCGGGCAGCCGAAAGAGAAGCTGAACAAGGACACGGACAGGGATTTCGTCCTGTCCGCGGATGAGGCCAAGGAATACGGCATCATCGACGAGGTGATCTCCGCCCGGGAGTTCGCCGACAAGAGCGGCCCGATCACGGCCGCCAACTGAGGACCTCAGGGGGTCAGACACCGTGGCCAAGTTCGGAGACGGCGGCGAGCTGCTGAAGTGCTCCTTCTGCGGAAAATCGCAGAAGCAGGTCAAGAAGCTCATCGCGGGCCCTGGGGTCTACATCTGCGACGAATGCATCGATCTCTGCAACGAGATCATCGAGGAGGAGCTGTCCGAGACCTCCGAGCTGCAGTTCGACGAGCTCCCCAAGCCGCGTGAGATCTACGAGTTCCTGAACGACTACATCGTCGGCCAGGACCTGGCGAAGAAGATCCTCGCCGTGGCGGTCTACAACCACTACAAGCGGGTGCAGATCGGCGCCGCGTCGACCCACGCGGACGACATCGAGCTGTCGAAGTCGAACATCTTGCTGATCGGCCCCACCGGCTGCGGCAAGACCTTCCTGGCCCAGACGCTGGCCCGCATGCTCAACGTGCCCTTCGCCATCGCCGATGCCACGGCCCTCACCGAGGCTGGGTACGTGGGCGAGGACGTCGAGAACATCCTCCTCAAGCTGATCCAGGCCGCCGATTACGACGTCAAGAAGGCCGAGACCGGGATCATCTACATCGACGAGATCGACAAGGTGGCCCGCAAGGCCGAGAACCCGTCGATCACCCGGGACGTGTCCGGCGAGGGCGTGCAGCAGGCGCTGCTCAAGATCCTGGAGGGCACCACTGCCTCGGTGCCCCCGCAGGGTGGCCGCAAGCACCCGCACCAAGAGTTCATCCAGATCGACACCACCAACATCCTCTTCATCTGCGGCGGCGCGTTCGCCGGGATCGAGAAGATCATCGAGCAGCGAGCCGGCGCCAAGGGCGTGGGCTTCGGGGCCGACATCCGCAAGGTCGAGGACAAGAACCTCGGCAACCTCCTCGGCCAGCTGATGCCCGAGGACCTCCACAAGTTCGGCCTGATCCCCGAGTTCATCGGCCGCCTCCCGGTGGTGGGAGTGGTCGACAGCCTCGACCGCGACGCCCTGATGAAGATCCTGGTGGAGCCTCGGAACGCCCTCGTGAAGCAGTACCAGAAGTTCTTCGAGCTGGAGAACGTCGAGCTGGAGTTCACCGAGGACTCGCTGCAGGCCATCGCCGACCAGGCGATCCTGCGAGCCACCGGTGCGCGCGGCCTGCGCGCGATCCTCGAGGAGGTGCTGCTCAACGTGATGTACGACCTGCCGAGCCGCACCGACGTCGAGAAGTGCGTCATCGATGCGTCGGTCGTGCTGGAGAAGGTGAACCCCACCCTCGTGCCACGCACGCCGGCCGCCCGGGCCCCTCGCCCGCGCCGCGCCGCCAGCTGACCGGGCTGGGTCCATGGTTGCGGCGCGCCGGTAGCGTGGTCGCACCGTGAACCTGAACACCGCGCTCCGCTACCTCGACCAGCACACCAACCTCGAAGCCACCGCCGGGCGGGCCGAAGGGGTCTCGCTGGACCGCATGCGCCAGCTGGTCGCGGTCCTCGGGGATCCGCAGGCGAGCTACCCGGTCATCCACGTCACCGGGACCAACGGCAAGGGCTCGGTCGTGCGGATGGTGTCGGAGCTGCTGAAGGCATCGGGCCTGTCGGTAGGCACCTACACGAGCCCGCACCTCGAGTCGATCAACGAGCGCATCTGCTGGAACGGCGACCCGATCTCCGACGAAGCGCTGGGCGAGGCGATCGGAGCCGTCGCCGCGGTGGAGGAGGTCGCCGGGGTCACCCCGAGCTACTTCGAGATCCTCACCGCCGCCGCGTTCACGTGGTTCGCCGACATCGCCATCGACGTCGCCGTCGTGGAGGTCGGCATGCTCGGCCGCTACGACGCCACCAACGTGGCCGACGGGATCGTCGCCGTGCTCACCAACGTGGGCCACGACCACACCGACGGGAAGCGCGGCTGGCGGGCCGCGATCGCGGGGGAGAAGGTCGGAATCGTCAAGCCCGGTGCCACGTTCGTGTGCGGCGAGGTCGAGCCCGAGTTGCGCGAGCTGCTGGCCGCCACTGACGCCGATCGCACGTGGTGGCGCGGGGAGGACTTCGACTGCGAGCAGCAGGTGCTGGCCCTCGGCGGTCGGTCGCTCGACCTGCGCACCCCGTCGGGGCTCGTCGACGAGGTCTTCCTCCCGATGCACGGTGCCCACCAGGGCGACAACGCCGCCGTCGCCATGGCCGCCGCCGAGGCGTTCTTCGACCGCCGACTCGACGACGACCTCGTTCGCGAGGCCTTCGCGGAGGTCACGGTGCCCGGCCGCTTCGAGATCGTGCACCGGCATCCGACGGTCGTGCTCGACGCCGCCCACAACCTCGACGGGGCCCGCGCCTGCGCGGACACGCTGCAGGAGGAGTTCCTCCTGTCGGGCACGATCGTGTTCGTGGTGGGGTTCCTCGAGGGCCGCGACCCGCTCGAGATGCTCGAGGCCCTGAACGCGTCAGACGCCGGGGTGCTCGTGGCGTGTACGCCCGGCTCGCCTCGGGCCATGCCGGCCCAGAAGGTGGTGGCCGCCGCCGACCAACTCGGGATCGTCGCCGAGTCGGCCCCTTCGGTTGACGACGCGGTCCGTCGGGCCATGGCCCTCGCCGGTGCCGACGACCTCGTCGTCATCACCGGTTCCCTCTACGTCGTGGGCCCGGCCCGCACCGTCCTGCGCTCGGAGGTCGACGCCTGATGACCGCTCCTGTCATCTCACCCAGCAAGCTCAAGCCGAACGACCCGTGCTGGTGCGGGAGCGGCAACAAGTTCAAGCGCTGCCACCGCTCGGCCATGGAGCGCGTGATCGCCGGCGCCATCACGCCGATGCGCCCGGTGCCGCCCGACATCGAGCGCCCCCACTACGCCGAGCACGGTGGCACCGACGACCGCGACGAACCGATGGTCAAGCCGCCCGAGACCATCGAGCGCATGCGGCGGACCGGTCAGGCCGCGGCCGAGATCCTGCGCAAGGTCGGCGACGCCATCGCGCCCGGCGTCACGACCGACGATCTCGACGCCCTGTGCCACCGCCTCTGCATCGAGGCCGGCGGCTACCCGAGCCCGCTCAACTACGGCATCGACCCGCCGTTCCCGAAGTCGATCTGCACGTCGGTGAACGAGGTCATCTGCCACGGGATCCCCGACAGCCGGGCCCTGCGCGACGGCGACATCGTCAACCTCGACGTCACGCTCTTCCGCGAAGGGGTCCATGGCGACACCAACGCCACGTGGGCCGTCGGCACCACGGACCCGGAGTCGCTCCGCCTGATCCGGGTGACCCGCGAGTGCACCCAGCTCGGCATCGAGTCGGTCAAGCCGGGCCGCCCGGTCTCCGACATCGGCCGAGCCATCCAGGACCACGCGGAGGAGGCCGGCTTCAGCGTCGTGCGCGCCTTCGTCGGCCATGGCGTCGGCACCGAGTTCCACACCCGGCCCGAGATCCTCCACTACTTCCACCCCCGGTCCTCGGAGATCATGACCCCGGGCATGACGTTCACGATCGAGCCGATGATCTCGGTCGGTGCGTGGCAGCAGCGCCTGTGGGACGACGGGTGGACGGCCTCCACCGTCGACGGCAAGCGCACCGCCCAGTTCGAGCACACGATGGTCGTCACCGACGACGGCGTCGAGGTCCTCACGCTCCATCCCGACGGCATCTGGTCGGGCGACGGCAACGCACCGTCGACCTGAGGCGCCCCGCGGGTTCGTCCGGGCTGGGGCGCCCTGGCTAGCTTCTGCGACTTATGACGAACCGGACCTTCGTGATGTGCAAGCCCGATGCCGTGGAGCGCGGCCTGGTGGGGGAGATCATCTCCCGCATCGAGGCCAAGGGCCTGACGCTCGCGGCCGTGGAGTTGCGCACCGCCGACACCGCGCTGGCCGAGGCGCACTACGAGGAGCACCGCGAGCGGCCCTTCTACGGCGAGCTGGTGAGCTTCCTCACGCGTTCCCCGGTGGTCGCCATGATCGTCGAGGGCCCGGCCGACAACACGTGGGAGCTCTGCCGGATCCTCATCGGCAAGACCCAGGTGGCCGACGCCCAGCCCGGCTCGATCCGCGGCGACTTCGCGACCACGACCAACGAGAACCTCGTCCACGGCTCCGACGGCCCCGAATCGGCCGAGCGCGAGATCGGGCTCTGGTTCCCGACCGTCTGATCGTCGGAACCGGCCTCACACCGGCGGTTCCGGTTTGACCGGATCCGGAGCGGCGCCACTCACCCGGTCGGGTGGGTCAAGTGCCAGCTCAGGGTGAACGTCGGTGACCTGGGGCTCAGGCGAAGGGTGAGTCGAACGGTGTGGTTGACCTGCAGATCTGCAGCATCCACCTCTCCCTGAAGGTCATCTGATAGGGGGCGATTGTTGCAGTTCGATGACGACGGCTAGGCTGCCGCCCGGAGCGCACGGGTGGGCCGCCTTGTCGGGGTCGAAGACGTCTCGTAGCCTCCCGACGACCGAGCTGTCCGGCCTGTGGAGGGCCCCCAGATGTCTGCAGACAACCCGCTCTCCTCGATCATGGGCCGTGACATGGCGGTCGACCTGGGCACCGCCAACACGCTCGTCTACGTGCGGGGCCGCGGGATCGTCCTCAACGAACCGTCGGTGGTGGCGGTCAACGTGAAGGATGGTCGCCCGCTGGCCGTGGGCCTCGAGGCCAAGCGCATGATCGGGCGCACGCCGTCGCACATCCAAGCGATCCGGCCCCTCAAGGACGGCGTGATCGCCGACTTCGAGATCTGCGAGAAGATGCTGCGCTACTTCATCCACCGGGTGCACCAGCGCCGATGGGTGAAGCCCCGCATGGTGATCTGCGTCCCCTCCGGCATCACCGGCGTGGAGCAGCGGGCCGTGCAGGAGGCCGCCGAGTACGCCGGCGCCCGCAAGCCCGCCTACATCATCGAAGAGCCCATGGCGGCGGCCATCGGCGCCGGGCTCCCGGTCCAGGAGCCCACCGGCAACATGATCGTCGACATCGGTGGCGGCACCACCGAGGTCGCGGTGATCTCGCTCGGCGGCATCGTGTCCAGCCAGTCGGTCCGCGTCGGCGGCGACGAGCTCGACGAAGCGATCATCCAGTACATCAAGAAGGAGTACAGCCTCGCCCTCGGCGAGCGCACCGCGGAGGAGGTGAAGATCGCCCTCGGCTCCGCCTGGCGTCTGCAGGAGGAACTGCATGCCGAGATCCGCGGCCGCGACCTCGTCACCGGCCTGCCCAAGACGATCGTCACCACCACCGAGGAGATCCGCGAGGCGATCGAGGAACCGGTCGCGGCGATCTGCGACGCGGTGAAGGTCACCCTCGACAAGACGCCCCCCGAGCTGGCGGCCGACATTATGGAGCAGGGCATCGTCCTGGCCGGCGGTGGCGCTCTCCTGCACGGCCTCGACGCCCGGCTCACCCACGAGACGGGCATGCCCATCGTGATCGCGCAGAACCCGCTGGAGTGCGTGGCCATCGGCTCCGGCCAGTCGCTCGAGGAGTTCGAAGCCCTCAAGGGCGTGCTGTTCTCCACGAACCACGCCAACTAGCCCGCCCACCCCCGGCTCGTGGCCTTTCCCCGTCGCTCCTCTCGCACGCCGCGATCCCGCTACACCCTCGCTCTCCTCCTGCTGACGGCGGTCACCTTGCTGGTGCTCGACCTTCCCGGCACGGGGCCGCTCGATCCGGTCCGCAGCGGGCTCGCCGCGGTCTTCCGTCCCGTGCGCTCGGCGGGCAGCACCGTGTTCCGGCCGGTCACGAACGGCTGGAAGGGCGCCTTCGGCTATGGCGACCTGAAGAAGGAGAACGACCGGCTTCGAGCGCGCCTGGCCGAGGACAAGAGCCAGTCGGCGCGGGTGGCCCAACTGAAGCGTGCGCTCGCTGACGCGGAGAAGACAGCAGGGATCACCGCCGTCGGTGTGCGGACCAAGACCGCTGAGGTCACGTCGGGGCCGATCTCCAGCTTCGACCACACCATCGAGATCAGCCTCGGCAGCAGCGACGGCGTCAAGAAGGGCATGCCGGTCATCGCAGGGGGCACGGCCGCGGATGCGTCCGGCGGCCAGCTCCTCGGGCGCATCGTCGCCACCACGCACGGCTCGTCCACGGTCGAGCTGCTCACCGAGCCGTCGTTCGCGGTGGGGGTCCGCCTCAAGGACAACAACCCGGCCACCGCGCAGGGCCAGGGCCGCAACAAGCTGCTCGTCGCCAACGGCATCCCCGCCGATTCCAAGGTGAAGCGGGGCGACGTCGTCGACACGAGCGGTCTGCCCGAGTCGGCCTTCCCAAGGCTGCTCCAGGTGGGCCGGGTGGTGCGGGTGCGGACGTCGGCGGATGGCAACTCCAAGACGATCGAGATCCGGCCCACCGTGGACCTCAACTCCGTCTACGTGAAGGTCGTGTTCAAGCAGGCATCCGGATGAGTGCGGCACGCGTGGCCGCCGTGGTCCTGGTGACACTCGTCCTGCAGGTGTGTCTCTTCTCGCAGTTCTCCTACGAGGGCGCCCGGCCTGACGTGATGATCCTCCTGGCCATCGCCGCCGGGTTCGTCGCGGGCCCCGAGCGCGGCGCCATCGTCGGCTTCGCCGCCGGCGTCGCCTTCGACATCGTCCTCACCACCCCGCTCGGGCTCTCGGCGCTCGTCTACACGTTGGTCGGCTATGGCGTCGGCACCGTCAGCGGGGGCGTGCTGCGCACCTCGTGGTGGATCGGCCCGGCGGTCGCAGCGGCGGCATCCGCGCTCGGCATGCTGGCCTACGCCCTGATCGGGACCGTGGTGGGGGAGGCGTCGTTCGAGGGACCCCCCCTGTCGGCCATCCTGGTGGTCGTGGCCGTGCTCAACGCCGTCCTTGCCCCCGTCGCGATCCGAGCCCTCCGTTGGGCGCGGACCGATCAGCGCGACCGCCGCCGACACCCGTTGTTCGCCCGATGAGCGGTGACGACGGGCGCCATCGGCTCGGGCTCGTGGCCGTCATGGCCCTTTCCCTGTTCGGAGCCCTCTTCGCTCGCCTCTGGTTCCTGCAGGTGGTCGAGGGCCCGTCGCTCGACGCGCAGGCGGCGCGCAACGCCACCCGCACGGTGGTGATCCCCGCCCCACGCGGGCGCATCTTGGATCGCAACGCCATCGTCATGGTCGACAACCGCGAGTCGATCGTGGTCAGCATCTCGTGGCAGGACTACATGGACCTGAAGCCCGAGGTCCAGCGGCACCTCCTCACCAAGCTGGCGACCACCCTCAGCAAGGGCCGGACGCCCGACCAGGCTGTCACCACGAAGTTCCTGCGCACCCGACTGAACGACTCTCGGTTCAGCCACTTCCGCCCGGTCCCCGTGGCCGACGACATCACCTACGACCAGGAGATCATCCTCCGCGAGGAGGCGGACCAGTACCCGACGGTGTCGGTCGACCGCCAGACCGTGCGCCGGTACCCCTACGGCTCGTTGGCGGCACACCTCCTCGGCTACGTCGGTCCCCTCAGCGACACCCAGTGGCAGAAGCTGTCGAAGGACAACGACAAGACCAAGCCGTACGTCCAGACCGACGAGGTCGGCAAGGCCGGCGTCGAGGCGACCTATGAGCAGGACCTGCGCGGGACCCCGGGTCGCCGGGTGTACGAGGTCGACCGCCGCAACCGCGTGGTCGGCGAGATCACCTCGGATCGCGTCGAGCCCAAGCCGGGTGACGACCTCTACCTGTCGATCGACGCCAGGGTCCAGTACAAGGCGGAGGCGGCCCTGCAGGGTCGGTTGGTCGCGGCGCGGGGCAGCCACACGCCGGCACAGTCCGGCGGGGTGGTGGTGCTCGACCCGCGCAACGGCCAGGTGCGCGCCATGGCATCGTTCCCGACCTACAACCCCGCCGACCTCGTGGGTGGCATCAGCTGTCCGGTCTGGCGGGACCTCCAGGGCCTCGACCCTGCCGGTTCCTGCAAGGACGTCGATGCCGAGATCAAGGCGATGGCCCCCGAGGCCCGGCCGGTCTCGAAGCTGATCAACCGGGCGCTCGCCGGCGCCTACGCGCCAGCCTCCACCTTCAAGCTGGCGACGGCCTATGCCGCGCTGAACCTGGGCCTCATCACCCCGCAGGACACCATCTCGGACCCCGGCGAGTACCGCTTGTGCCCCGGTTCGCAGCCGGGCTGCTTGAAGCGGAACGCCGGCCACGCCGCTCACGGCACGGTCGACCTGCGCAAGGCGCTCACCGTCTCGAGCGACGTGTACTTCTACCGGATCGGCGACATCGCCTGGAAGCAGCGGGGGCGGATCGGCGACGACGGGCTCCAGCGCTACATCAAGCAGCTCGGGTATGGCTCGCGCACCGGCATCGACCTCCCGGCCGAGTCTCCCGGGCTCGTGCCCACGCCCAAGACCGAGGCCGACACGGCCACGGCGCTCTTCAAGGCCGACCCCGGCAACTATGGCAACGATCCCGCCGAGGCCAAGGCGGCGGGCAGGTGGCGCGGCGGCTACAGCGCCGACCTCGCCATTGGCCAGAAGGTGACGGCGACGCCGCTGCAGATCGCCAACGCCTACGCGTCGCTCGCCAACGGGGGCAACTTGTGGACGCCCGGGGTCCTCGATCACACCACCCCGGCCCGCCAGCCGACGAAGATCCTTCGCCAGTTCAAGCCCAAGCTCATCCGTCGGATCGACTGGGGCACGGCTCGGGACACGTTCCTCGCAGGGTTCCAGGGTGTGGTCGACCACTCGGTGACCTCCGACTCGGGCACCGCCGTGCTGCCGTTCCAGAACTTCCCGTTCTCGTCGCTCCCGCTGGCTGGCAAGACCGGCACCGCGCAGACCGGCCTCGACAAGCTGAACAACAAGAAGCCGGAGAACTCGCTGTTCGTCGGGTTCGAGCTCGGCGCCGACCCGGCATGGGCCGCCAGCGCGGTGCTCGAAGGCGCCGGCTCGGGTGCCAACGCCGCAGCTCCCACGATCCGGCTCATCCTCGAGCCGATCGCGTCGCACGCGATCGACTCGTTCATGATCCCGGCCCTGGGTGCCATCGACCCGACCCAGGTCGCGGCGGCGACCAACGGCATCAGCACTGCGGGAAGCGACTGATGGCCACCACCTACCGTCCTCGCCCCGCGAACGGGCGCCATCGGGTCCGGCCGCCGATGGCGAACTTCCGGCGCAACCCGGCCTCACCGTTCCGCCACGTCGACGTGGTGCTGGTGATGTGCATCGCCGCCGTCAGCCTGTTCGGGGCGGTGATGGTCTACAGCGCCACCCGCGGACCGACCGAGCCGTACAACGCCACCTTCTTGAAGAAGGTGCTGGTCTTCCTGGTCATCGGCGGCGCCCTGATGGCCGCGGTGGCCCTGATCGACTACCGCAAGCTGCGGGACTACTGGCCCTTCGTGTACGGCGGGAGCCTGCTGCTGCTCGTGATGGTGCTCGTTCCCGGCATCGGCTCGAAGGTCAGCGGCACCCAGGGCTGGTTCCAGATCGGCCCGTTCCAGCTCCAACCGTCAGAGCTGGCCAAGCTCGGCCTGATCATCGGCTTTGCTGGGCTGGCCTCGCAGTTCCGAGGCGACCTCGACAACACCCGCGTCGCCATGTTGCTCGGCGTGTGCGGCGTGCCCATGTTCCTCGTGATGTTGCAGCCCGACCTCGGCACGACGCTGGTCTCGGTGGCCGTCTCGTTCGCCCTCCTCCTGGTGGTCGGCGTTCGGCCGCGCCTCCTCGGGGCCCTCGCCCTCGTCGCGATCCTCGGGACGACGGTGGTGCTCACATCGGGGGTGCTGCAGACGTACCAGAAGGCCCGCCTGACCACGTTCATCGACCAGAACAACGACCACGTCTCCAAGGGGTCCGACAATGCGAGCTTCAACCTGGAGCAGGCGAAGCTGGCCATCGGCTCGGGAGGCGTGTGGGGAAAGGGCCTGTTCAAGGGGCCCCAGACCCGCCTCAGCAAGGTGCCCGAGCAGCAGACCGACTTCATCTTCACGGCGGTGGGCGAGCAGCTCGGATTCGTGGGATCAGCGGGCCTGGTCTCGCTCCTGGGGGTGATCGTCTGGCGGGTGTGGCGGACCGCTCAGCTGGCACGCGACGAGTTCGGGACCCTCCTGTGCACCGGCGTGATGGTGATGTTCCTCGTCCAGGCGTTCGAGAACATCGGGATGACCATGGGCATCATGCCGATCACCGGCATCCCCCTCCCGTTCGTGAGCTACGGCGGCTCCGCCCTGTTGACGATGTTCCTGAGCATGGGATTGGTCCTCAGCGTCCACATGCGCCGCTTCACCTGATCCAACAAGCCGACGCCGGGGTTGGGGTTGGGTTCGAGCGGCGCGGCCTCGGGGGTGTCGGGGGGCAGAGCTTGCGGCGCCCCCTGACGACCGCGGAGGTGCGGCGAAGCCGTGCCGACGAGCGAAGACGGACGCCGTCAGGCGATCGATCAGTTCGAGGAACGGAGCGAGCGCAGCGAGCGAGTGACGAGACACGGAGCCAGGCCCGGTAGAATCCGTCGGTCATGTCCGTCTGGAACCAGCTTGAGCCACTGCTCGCCAAGGTGCAGAAGCCGGCGCGCTACATCGGTTGCGAGGACGGGGCCACAACCCCTGAGCACCAGCCGGATTCGGCCGCCTGGCTGCTCGCGTACCCCGACACCTACGAGATCGGCCTGCCCAACCAGGGCCTGCAGATCCTGTGCGAGATCATCAACGAGCAGCCCGACGGCGTCGCCGAGCGCACCTATGCCCCCTGGACGGACCTCGAAGCTGAGCTGCGCGGTGCGGGTCTGCCGTTGTTCTCCGTCGACAGCCACCGGGCGGCGGCCGACTTCGACGTCTTGGCCTTCAACCTCTCCGCCGAGCTGACCTACACGAACCTCGTGAACATGATCGACCTGGCCGCATGTCCGGTCCGCAGTGCCGATCGTGCCCCCACCGACCTGCTGATCGGCGTCGGCGGCCACTGCACCTACAACCCCGAGCCGATCGCGGACTTCGTCGACTTCGTGGTCCTCGGCGACGGCGAAGAGGTCGTGTCGGAGATCACCACCGTGGTGGCGGCGTGGAAGGTGGCCGGCAAGCCGGACCGGATCTCGGTCCTGCGGGCCCTGGCCGGCATCGAGGGCATCTACGTCCCGGCCCTGTACGACGCGGTGTTCCTGGACGGCATGCTCGTCGAGGTCGTGCCGAACGATCCTGCGGCCCCGGCCACGATCGAGAAGCGCACCATCGCCGATCTCGGCGAGTGGCCGTACCCCAAGCAGCAACTGGTGCCGCTCACCGAGGTGGTCCACGACCGGCTCAACGTAGAGGTCTTCCGGGGCTGCACCCGTGGGTGCCGCTTCTGTCAGGCCGGGATGATCACCCGCCCCGTGCGCGAACGCCCGGCCGATCAGGTCCGCACGATGGTGGCCGAAGGCCTCAAGCGCACGGGCTACGACGAAGTCGCCCTCACGTCGCTGTCCACGGCCGACTTCTCCGGCATCGAGCAGGTCGTCCGCGACACCGTCAACGACCCGTCCTGCGGCGGTCAGATCTCGGTCTCGCTTCCCTCGCTGCGGGTCGACGCGTTCACCGTGGGCATCGCCGGCGAGATCCAGAAGGCCCGACGCACCGGCCTCACCTTCGCCCCGGAAGCGGGCACGTGGCGCATGCGCCAGGTGATCAACAAGCTGATCCGCGAGGAGGACCTCTACGCCGCCGTGCGTTCGGCCTACTCGCAGGGCTGGCGGCGGATGAAGCTCTACTTCCTGACCGGCCTCCCCACCGAGACCGACGAGGACACGCTCGGGATCGCCACCCTCGCTCGCAACTGCGTCGCGATCGGCCGGGAGTACCACAAGAACCCGTCGGTCACGGTCTCGCTCGGTGGCTTCGTGCCGAAGCCGTTCACGCCGTTCCAGTGGTTCGGCCAGAACACGCGCGAGGAGCTCCAACGCAAGATCTACCTGCTGCGCGACGAGCTGCGCCGCGACCACGGCATCAAGCTCAAGTGGCACGACCCGAAGGCCACGATGGCCGAGGGGCTGGCCAGCCGAGGCGATCGGCGCCTCGGTGTGGTGATCGAGGACGTGTGGCGCCACGGGGGAACGTTCCAGGAGTGGTCCGAGCACTTCGACCTCGACCTGTGGCTGCAGGCGCTGGAGCGCGCCGGCCTTCGTGAGGAGGACTTCGTCTACCGGCACCGCCACGAAGACGAAGCGCTGCCCTGGGACCACCTCTCTGCCGGGCTCCACAAGGACTTCCTCTGGCAGGACTGGCGGGACGCGCTGAACGAGGTCGGGCTCGAGGACTGCCGCTGGACGCCGTGCTACGACTGCGGCGCCTGTACGGGCTACGGCATCGAGCACGTCGTCGCCTCCGCGGTCCCGCCCGCTGGCGGCTCGCAGGGCACCGGACAGGACCTCGCCGTGGGAGGCGAGGTGCCCGTCAAGCTCCTTCCCAGCCGCCCGGCCGCTTCCGTGGGTACCGGTAGCCGATGAGGATCCGCGTGCGTTTCACCAAGCTCGGCAAGGTGCGCTGGACCAGCCACCGCGACATCGCCCGCGTCTGGGAGCGGGTCATCCGTCGCGCCGGCCTGCCGATCGCCTACTCCCAGGGGTTCTCCCCGCACCCGAAGGTGCACTTCGGGCTGGCCCTGTCGACCGGCCACGAGTCGCTGGCCGAGTACATCGACATCGACCTCGACGACGAGGCGGCGGACCTGCCGTCGCCCGACGCGCTCGTGGCCCTCGTACCCCAGTTGTCGGCATTGCTGCCGACGGGCATCGAGGTCACCGCGGCGGTGGAGATCGCCGGCAACGCCATGTCGTTGCAGCAGGCGGTCACGAGTTGCGAGTGGCGGATCGAGATCCGCGGTGTGGATCCCGCGACGGTGGCCTCGGCCATCGGCCGGTGCCTCGCCGCACCTGAGCTGGTGGTCACCCGCCAGCGCAAGGGCAAAGACGTCACCGACGACGTCCGCCCGTACCTGCTCGACCTGACGGTCGTCGGTCCCACCGACGCCGGCACCGAGATCGACGCCCACCTGGCCACCCAGCCTCGAGGCCTGCGCATCGGCGAGCTCATCGCCTTGCTCGGCATCGACGGCGAAGAGGGCCACGTGCGGCGACGCACCCAATGGACGCTGCTCGACGGCGCCCGGTGCGAGCCCCTCGTGGGCCCGCCCGGTGCGACGTCGGCGCCGCACGTGGAAGCACGTGCGTCATGAGAAGGGATCGCACCCATGACCGACGCCGACGCCGGGGATCGCCCCGTGCTGCCAGCCTCACCGCCCACCGAGTCCGCCCCACCGGCTGACCTCGCCACCACCAGCCCGGAACCGGCCGCCAGCGGGGTCGCGACCTCCGAGGAGCACGTCGCCGGCGCGTCTGGCGCGTCAGACTCCGACGCGGGCGATGGAGGCGAATCCGGAGAAGGCGGCGCGGCTCGCTCGCGCCGGCGCGGCTCCCGCGGCGGGCGCAACCGAAGCCGCCCCCGACCCGAGGGATCTACCGACGACGACGGGGAAGGCGAGGGCGTCGACGACGGGGTTGCCGACGACGATCGCATGCCCGAGCTCCCGGACCGCCACCGCGAGAACAAGCCCTCAGCGGAGGCCGCCGAGGCCGCGCTGGTGCGCAAGCCGCAGATCGGTGACTCCCGACCCCAGGTCGGCGACACCCGGCCGGCCCCCGCGGATGCCGCCGATGGCGGTGAGCCGGCTCCCGACGGTGCCGATGGCACGAGCACGGCCAAGCGCCGGCGCCGGCGCGGTGGGCGCGGGCGCGGCGGTGGCTCCGGCCAGGGTTCGGGCCAAGGCGGCCAAGGCGGTCAGGCCGCCGGGGGCGGCCAGCCGCGCCAGGGGAACCGCAACCAGTCGGGTGGAGGCGGTGGCCAGCGCAAGGGCCAGGGCGGCGGTCGATCCGCCGGTCCGCCGGTCACGCCCGTGACGGCCATCACCGACGAGTCGCCGATCGACCTCGACGAGTCCACGATGCGCAAGCGTCGAGGCCGCGAGCGCAAGGGCAAGCCGGTCGGCCGCTACCTGATGGCCGTCCACGTCCAGCCTCTGGCCACCCAGATCGCGGTGCTCGAGGGGCGCTCGCTCATCGAGCACTACGTCTCGCGCCCCGCCGACGAAGCCCTGCAGATCCACGGGAACATCTACCTCGGCAAGGTGCAGAACGTCCTCCCGGGCATGGAGGCAGCGTTCGTCGACATCGGCACCCCCAAGAACGCCGTCCTCTACCGCGGCGACACCCGCTACGACCCCGAGGACATCGAGCAGAAGGGCACCAACCTCCGCATCGAGCAGATCCTCCGGCCCCGCCAGACGATCCTCTGCCAGGTCACCAAGAACCCCATCGGGGCCAAGGGCGCCCGCCTCACCCAAGAGGTGTCGCTCCCCGGCCGCTTCGTGGTGCTGGTGCCCAACAGCACCACCTACGGCATCTCCAAGCGGCTGCCGGACAACGAGCGCAAGCGCCTGCGGGCGATCCTCGACAAGGCCAAGCCCAAGGGCCACGGGCTCATCGTGCGGACCGCGGCTGAGGGCATCTCTGCCGAGGAGCTCTCGCGCGATGTCGAGCGTCTCGCCGAGCAGTGGGCCCAGATCGAGGCGCTGGCCGCCAAGTCCCAGGCGCCGTCGCTCCTGTACCGCGACCCCGAGATGGCCGTCCGGGTGATCCGCGAGGAGTTCAACCAGGACTACCGCCAGATCGTGATCGACGACGACACGGTGTACGAGCAGGTCCGCGACTACGTGCGGAGCATCTCGCCCGCGCTCGTCGAGCGGGTGGAGCGCTACGACCCCGCAGACCACGGCGGCCTGCCGATCTTCGAGACCCACCACGTCCACGAGCAGCTCCACAAGGCCCTCGATCGCAAGGTCTGGCTGCCCTCGGGAGGGTCGCTCATCAACGAGCGCACCGAGGCCCTCACAGTGATCGACGTGAACACCGGCAAGAACGTCGGCAAGTCGAGCCTGGAGGAGACGGTGTACCGCAACAACCTCGAAGCGGCCGAGGAGGTCGCGCGCCAGCTCCGGCTGCGCGACATCGGCGGCATCATCGTGATCGACTTCATCGACATGGAGATCCGCAAGAACCGCGACGACGTGATCTCCACGTTCCGGCAGGCGCTGGCCCGCGACAAGACCCGGACCCAGGTGTTCGACATCTCCGAGCTGGGCCTGGTCGAGATGACCCGCAAGCGCATCGGCGAAGGCCTGCTCGAATCGCTGTCGGCGCCCTGTCCCGAGTGCGAGGGCCGCGGCATGGTCTTCGACACGGAGCT